>JBIQJS010000104.1:0-13200 GCA_044507405.1 Rubrivivax sp.
CGACGGAATCATAATCCGCAGGTCCGGGGTTCGAATCCCTGAAGCGCCACCAGAATCAGCACGCACGGCGGCTCCCGGTCACAAGACTCGGAGCCGCTGTCGTTTTGGCCGACTTCTGCCTCCATCTCTCAACAGCCACTGGATCTACACCATGTACCGCTGTCTCGCCATCGCCGCCCTCGTCGTCTCCATGCCTGCCGCGGCGCAGGTCCAGCGCAGTTTCCCGCAGCAGGCGCTGCGCGGCGTCATCACCTTCGGAGCGCCGCCGCACATCGCCCTCAACGGCAAGCCGGCGCAGCTCGCCCCGGGTGCACGCATCCGCGGCCAGAACAACATGCTCGAGATGTCAGGCGCGCTCGTGAACGTGAAGGCCACCGTGCACTACACCTTCGAGGACACCACCGGCCTCGTGAAGGACGTGTGGATCCTGCGTCCCGACGAGATCGCGCGCAAGCCTTGGCCCGAGACACCGGCGCAGGCGCAGGCCTGGCAGTTCGACCCGGTCGCCCAGGTCTGGACCAAGCGCTGAGGAGCCGTCATGCAGAGCTCCCCGACGAAGAAGGTCTACATCAAGACCTTCGGCTGCCAGATGAACGAGTACGACTCGGACAAGATGGCCGACGTGCTCAACGCCGCCGAAGGCTACGAGCCCACCGATGACGTCGAGCAGGCCGACCTCATCCTCTTCAACACCTGCTCGGTGCGCGAGAAGGCGCAGGAAAAGGTCTTCAGCGACCTCGGCCGCGTCAAGCATCTCAAGGCCAAGGGCACGCTGATCGGCGTGGGCGGCTGCGTCGCCAGCCAGGAAGGCGCCGCCATCATCGAGCGCGCGCCCTACGTGGACGTGGTGTTCGGCCCGCAGACGCTGCACCGCCTGCCGCAAATGCTGGCGCAGCGCCGCCACGAGCGCCGTCCGCAGGTCGACATCTCGTTCCCCGAGATCGAGAAGTTCGACAACCTCCCGCCTGCGCGCGTCGAGGGCGCGACCGCCTTCGTGTCCATCATGGAAGGCTGCTCGAAGTACTGCAGCTACTGCGTCGTGCCCTATACCCGTGGCGAAGAGGTGTCGCGACCCTTCGACGACGTCCTCGTTGAAGTGGCGGGCCTCGCCGACCAGGGCGTCAAGGAAGTGACGCTGCTGGGCCAGAACGTCAACGCCTACCGCGGCAAGATGGGCGACACGGGCGAGATTGCCGACTTCGCGCTGCTGATCGAGTACGTGGCCGGGATCCCCGGCATCGAGCGCATCCGCTACACCACGAGTCACCCCAACGAATTCAGCCAGCGCTTGATCGACGTCTACGCCCGAGTGCCGCAGCTCGTGAACCATGTGCACCTGCCGGTGCAGCACGGCAGCGACCGCATCCTCATGGCAATGAAGCGCGGCTACACGGCGATGGAATACAAGAGCACGGTGCGCAAGCTGCGCGCGGTGCGCCCGAACATCAGCCTCTCGAGCGACTTCATCGTGGGTTTTCCGGGCGAGACCGAAGATGATTTCGCCAAGATGATGAAGCTGATCGACGACGTGGGCTTCGACAGCAGCTTCAGCTTCGTCTTCAGCCCCCGCCCCGGCACGCCGGCCGCCGCGCTGCACGATGACACGCCGCAGGAGGTGAAACTGAAGCGCCTGCAGCACCTGCAGGCGGTGATCGAGGCCAACCAGCGCCGCATCGGGCAGGCGATGGTCGGCACCACGCAGAAGATCCTGGTCGAGGGCCCGTCGCGCAAGGACGCGAGCGAGCTCATGGGCCGCACCGAGTGCAACCGGATCGTCAACTTCAAGGGCCAGCCTCGGCTGATCGGTCAGCTCATCGACGTGCAGATCACCGCGGCCTATCCGCACTCGCTGCGTGCCGAGGTGGCGGTCAGCGCCAGTGCGGCAATGGCCGAAGCCTGAGGTCAGCGGCGGGTTTCGCGCCAGCCCGCCCACCACAAGGCGAGCGCGCACACCACGACCATCGCGCCATAGGTGCTCATCTTGCCGTCCTGGCCGTGCCACAGGAGGCCGGCGACGAGCACCAGCGCGGAGGACGGCACGGCCCATGCGGCCATGCGCCAGCCCGACACGCCCTTGAGCTCACGCCACCAGAAGAGCTTGGCGAGCCAGGCCGCGACGATCCCCACCCCGATGGCGGGGGCCAGGAAATTCAACAGATGCCACAGCGCGTCCAAGGCGCCCATTGCGTCACGCTCCAGGTGGGTTCACCCGGGCAAACGCCTCGGGAAGACCCGCAAATTTTATAATTCGCCGACATGAGCGTTTTCACCCTCGGCCTGAACCACACCACGGCCCCGCTGGATCTGAGGGGCCGTTTCGCGTTCTCGCTCGAGCAGCTCGCGCCAACCTTGCAGGAGTTCCGCCAGCGCGTACAGCGCAAAGGCAGCGAACCCGAGGTCGCGCTGCTGTCCACCTGCAACCGCACCGAGCTCTACTGCGCAGCCGAGCCTGCGCTCGTCTCGCCTGCGGTCGATTGGCTCGCCGCACGCGGCGGCGTGGGCAGCCACGACCTGATGCAGCACGCCTATGTGCTCGAAGGCGGCGCCGCGGCGCGACATGCCTTCCGCGTGGCCAGCGGCCTCGACTCCATGGTGCTCGGCGAGCCGCAGATCCTCGGCCAGATGAAGCAGGCCGTGCGAGAGGCGAGCACAGCGGGCACGCTGGGCACCACGCTGCACCAGATGTTCCAGCGCTCTTTCGCCGTCGCGAAAGACGTGCGCACCTCCACCGAGATCGGCGCGCATTCGATCAGCATGGCCGCTGCCGCCGTGCGCCTGGCCTCGCAGCTTTTCGAAGACCTGCGCGACACGCGTGTGCTCTTCGTCGGCGCGGGCGAGATGATCGAGCTGGTCGCCACGCACTTTGCGGCGCGCCAGCCCAAATCGATGGCGGTGGCCAACCGCACGCTGGAGCGCGGCGAGAAGCTCGCCAGCCGCTTCGGCGCCGAGGCCCTGCGCCTGGCCGACCTGCCCACGCGTCTGTCGGACTTCGACGCCGTCATCTCCTGCACGGCGAGCTCGCTGCCCATCATCGGCCTCGGAGCCGTCGAACGGGCGCTCAAGGCCCGCAAGCATCGCCCGATGTTCATGGTCGACCTGGCCGTCCCGCGCGACGTGGAGCCCGAGGTGGCACGCCTGTCGGACGTGTACCTCTACACCGTCGACGACCTCTCGGCGCTGGTGCAAAGCGCCGGCGAGAAACGCCAGGCCGCGGTGCAACAGGCCGAGGCCATCATCGAGAGTGGCGTGCAAAGCTTCGTGCATTGGCTCGGCCAGCGCGATGCGGTGCCGCTCATCCAGGCACTGCAGGCCCAGGCCCACGACTGGCGCGCCGCCGAGATCGCACGCGCCCGCAAGCTGCTCGCCAAGGGCGAAGACATCGACGCCGTGCTGGAAGCGCTCTCGCGCGGCCTCACCCAGAAGATGCTGCACGGCGCCCTGGCCGAGCTGCATGCGGCCGACGATGCGCATCGTCCGGTGCTGGCGCAGACGGTGTCGCGCCTTTTCCTGCGCAGCAGCAGCCAGGACCCTGCAGACGATCCCAAGCGTTAGCGACGCTGCGAACGCCGCGCCCGAGGGCGCACCGCCCGACCGCCCGCAAGCCTGACGGGCCGCACCGCCCGCCACCGCTTCCGGAGCTCCGATGAAAGAATCCCTACGCCAGCAGTTCGAGCGCCTCGCCATGCGCCTGACGGAGCTCGACGCCACGCTGGCCGATCCGGCGGTCGCCGGCGACATGAGCCGCTACCGCGCGCTCACCAAGGAGCACGCCGAGGTCGAGGCGCTGGTGCAGAACTACCGCCGCTACGAGCAGCGCGAGCACGACCTCGCCACGGCGCGCGAGATGCTCGACGACCCCGAGATGGCCGAGATGGCGCAGGAAGAGATCGCCAGCGCCGAAGCGGACATCGCCCGCCTGCAGGTCGAACTGCAGACCGCCCTGCTGCCGCGCGACCCGGACGACGCGCGCAATGCGTTTCTCGAGATCCGTGCCGGCACCGGCGGCGACGAATCGGCGCTGTTCGCAGCCGACCTGCTGCGCATGTACCTGCGCTATGCCGAACGCCAGGGCTGGCACAGCGAGGTGATGTCGCAGAACAGCTCCGACCTGGGTGGCTGCAAGGAGGTGGTCGTGCGGATTGAAGGCGCCGACGTCTATGCGCGGCTGCGCTTCGAATCCGGCGGCCATCGTGTGCAGCGCGTACCGGCGACCGAGGCGCAGGGGCGCATCCACACGAGCGCCTGCACGGTCGCCGTGATGCCCGAGCCCGACGAAGCGGAAGAGATCCAGCTCAATCCCGCCGAGCTGCGCATCGACACCTTCCGTGCAAGCGGCGCCGGTGGGCAGCACGTGAACAAGACCGACAGCGCGATTCGCGTCACCCACCTGCCCACCGGCCTCGTGGCCGAGTGCCAGGACGACCGCTCGCAGCACCGCAACAAGGCCAAGGCGCTCGCGGTGCTCGCCGCGCGCCTGCGCGAGAAGGACCGCGCCGAGCGCGCCGCCAAGGAGGCCGCCACGCGCAAGGGCCTCATCGGCAGCGGCGACCGCAGCGACCGCATCCGCACCTACAACTTCCCCCAGGGCCGGCTCACCGACCATCGCATCAACCTCACGCTGTACAAGCTGCAGGCCATCATGGAAGGCGAGCTCGACGATGTGATCG
Source organism: Rubrivivax sp. (assembly GCA_044507405.1). Lineage (GTDB taxonomy): Bacteria > Pseudomonadota > Gammaproteobacteria > Burkholderiales > Burkholderiaceae_C > Rhizobacter. Next base: position 4,668 of record JBIQJS010000104.1, read on the forward strand.
CTGCGCTGCAGGCCGCCCGCGCCGCCGAGCAACTGGCCGAGTTCGAAGGGCGCGCGGCGTGACCACCGTCGCGGAGGCCCTGGCACGCGCGCGTGAGCTGGGGGTGGACCGGCTCGATGCGCAGCTGCTCGCCGGTCACGTGCTGCAGCGCCCCCGCACCTGGCTGCTGGCGCACGACGACGCCGAGCTCGCCACGGCGGATCTGCAGGCCATCGACGCGCTGCTGCAGCGCCGGGCCGCGGGCGAGCCGGTCGCCTATCTCGTCGGCGAGAAGGAGTTCCACGGGCTCGTCCTGCGCGTGACGCGGGCGGTGCTGGTGCCGCGGCCTGACACCGAGACGCTGGTCGAGTGGGCGCTGGAACGCCTGCGCGCCGGCCCCGCGAGGCCGCGCGTGATCGACCTCGGCACGGGCAGCGGCGCCATTGCCCTGGCGGTGAAGCACGCCCGCCCGGCCGCGCACGTGACCGCGTTGGACACCAGCGCCGAAGCATTGGCCATCGCACGCGAGAACGCGCAACGGCTCGGGCTGGACGTGCGCCTCGCGCAAGGCGACTGGTGGGCGGCAGCGGGCTCCGAGCCTTACGACCTCGTCTTGAGCAACCCGCCTTACATTGCCGAAGGCGACGCGCACCTTCCTGCCTTGCGTCATGAGCCTGAGCTTGCGCTCACATCCGGGCGCGATGGCCTGGACGCCATTCGCGCCATCGTCGCAGGCGCTCCGGCCCACCTCGTGCGCGGCGGCTGGCTGCTCTTCGAACATGGCCATGACCAGGGGGAGGCGGTTCGTGGAATCCTGCGTTCAGCGGGTTTTGCCGGCGTCGAAACCCGCCCGGATCTGTCCGGGCAGGAGCGCTGCACGGGCGGTCAGTGGGTTGGATGCGACACCTGTTGCGGCATTGCTGCACAAGCCCCCGACGAACCATCCTCCGAATGTAGGAAGTGACTCCCCAGCCGCGGTCGAGCGGCGTAGCATGACCGGCATCCCCACCGTTCGTGCCCACCGCGCCCGACCATGCGCTTCACCGTCCGCCATTGCACCGCCACCCTGATCCTCACGGTCTGGGCTGCCTGCGCATGGGCAGGCGAGGTGCCCACGGCAGCCAGCCACGCGCAGGCGTGGGAAGGGCTCAAGGCCCGTCTGGCACTCGGCACGGCCACCCAGGCGCGGGGTGAACTGGGCCTCGGCGAATCCGAGCAGAGGATCAACAGCATCAGCCTGATGGGCGACTACTACCTGAGCCGGCCCTGGCTGGGCACCTCGGGCGGCTGGCGCGCCACGAGCGGTGTGCTGCTGGGCAGCCGCAGCTCGCTGTGGAGCAGCCCCTCGCTGCTCGAGCGCCGTGCCTCCGGCGACGGCATCGACAACGGCACCCTGCCCTACCTGGGCATCGGCTACACCGGGTGGTCGAGCAAGGGAGGCTGGGGGCTGTCGGCCGATCTCGGCCTCATGGGCTCGCCGCGCTCGGCCAACCGCTTCGGCCGCTCCAACCTCGACGACACGGTGCGCGACCTGCGCTTCGCACCGATGGTGCAGCTGGGCGTTTCCTACCAGTTCTGAGCTTTCCGTTCCGCCCGGAATGGGCTTGCGGCACACCGGCCCGGCCGGCCCCTCGTTTGCCGTATAACCTCGCCTATCCCCATTTCGTCACACCGGTGTCCTGCACACCGGCCATCACCATGAGCGACGTTCAACAACGCATCGACGACCTCGTCAAGACCAACCGCGTGGTGCTCTTCATGAAGGGCACGGCGCAATTCCCCCAATGCGGCTTCTCGGGCCGCGCCGTGCAGATCCTCAAGGCCTGCGGCGTCAGCGATCTCACGACGGTCAACGTCCTGGAGGACCAGGCCGTGCGCCAGGGCATCAAGGAGTACGCCAACTGGCCGACCATCCCGCAGCTGTACGTGAACGGCGAGTTCGTGGGCGGCTCGGACATCATGATGGAGATGTACGAGGCGGGCGAACTGCAGCAGGTCCTGGGCGCCCAGGCCTGAGCGTGCCCGCCGCCGCCACGCCTGCACGCGTCGTTGTCGGCATCACCGGCGCGACGGGTGCGGTGTATGGCGTGAAGCTGCTGCAGCGGCTGCGCGCAGCGGGCTGCGAGACGCACCTCATCGTCAGCCCGGCGGGCATCCTCAACGCACACCACGAACTCGGCCTGGACCGCAAAGCGCTGGAAGCGCTGGCGCACACCGCCTACAACCCCGCCGACGTGGGCGCTGCCATCGCGAGCGGCTCCTTTTCCGTGGAGAGCATGGTGGTCGCACCCTGCTCGATGAAGACCCTGGCTTCCATCGCCCACGGCCTTTCGGACAATCTCATCAGCCGCGCGGCCGACGTCACGCTCAAGGAACGGCGCCGGCTCGTGCTACTCGCACGCGAGACGCCCTACAACCTCGCGCACCTGCGCAACATGACGTCGGTGACCGAGATGGGCGGCATCGTCTTTCCGCCGCTGCCGGCCTTCTACCACCGCCCTTCGACACTCGAAGACGTCATCGACGATTCGGTGGAACGTGTGCTGGCGCTGCTCGGCGTGGCCGCGGCGCAACCCAAGCCCTGGGCCGGCCTCTGAGCCGATTCAAGCGGGCTTGTACATCCAGGACTTGCGGGCGCCGAACACCAGGTTCGGATACTCCGGCCGCCCCCGGCTGCCGTTGTAGCGGCCGAGCGCCATGAAAAGATCGCCACGCTCGCGGTCGAGGTAGTGGCGCAGGATGACGCAGCCGAAGCGCAGGTTGGTCTGCATGTGGAAGAGCCGGGCCGGGTCGCCATCGCCGATCAAGCGTGCCCAGAAGGGCATGACCTGCATGTAGCCTCGTGCGCCGACGCGGCTGATCGCGTACTTGCGAAAACCGCTTTCCACCTGGATCACGCCCAGCACGAGTGCGGTGTCCAGTCCGGCACGCATGCTCTCGTACCAGACCGTCTCCAGGAACTCGACGCGTGCCACGTGCTCCGCCTTGCGTCGCTTGAGACGGTTGCTCATCTCGCCCAGCCACTTGAGATAGGCCAGGCGGTCTTCGATCTTGTCGAAGACCGGCTTGGGCGGCGCGCTGTTGGCGATCGCGGCCGACAAGGCCGAGCGCACGGAGTCGGCCAGGGGCTCCTCGGCCTGTGCGCCGGCGCGGGCCGGTGGCGAGACGCCCAAGAGTGGCGTGAGTGCTGCCGCGGCCATCACGCGCCGGCGGCCCAGCCCGACGCTCATGCCGCGAGCCGGCCTTTCAGGAAGTCCGTCACCTCGGAGAGGGCCACGGCAGTGGGCTGCGCGTCGCGCCTGCCCTGGTACTCGAGCTTGCCTTCCTTGAGGCCACGGTCGGAGAGCACCACGCGGTGCGGCACACCGATGAGTTCCCAGTCCGCAAACATGGCGCCTGGGCGCTCGCCGCGGTCGTCGAGGATCACGTCGACACCCTGCGCCAGCAGTTCGTCGTGGAGACGATCGGCCGCCGCCTTCACGTCGGCCGAGCGGTCGTACCCGATGGGGCACAGCACCACGGTGAACGGCGCCATGGACACCGGCCAGATGATGCCGCGCTCGTCGTGGCTCTGCTCGATGGCGGCGCCCAGCAGGCGCGTGACACCGATGCCGTAGCAGCCCATCTCGAGCAACTGCGGCTTGCCGTTCTCGTCGAGGTAGGTGGCATTCATCGCCTTGGAGTACTTGGTGCCGAGGTAGAACACATGGCCCACCTCGATGCCGCGTTGCATCGCCAGGCGGCCTTTGCCGTCGGGCGAGGGGTCGCCTTCCACCACGTTGCGGATGTCGGCCACCACATCGGGCTCGGGCAGGTCGCGGCCCCAGTTGGCGCCGGTGTAGTGGAAGTCGACCTCGTTCGCGCCACAGACGAAGTCGCTCATGTTGGCCACGGTGCGATCGGCCACGATGCGCACCGGCTTCTTCAGGCCGATCGGACCGAGATAGCCGGGCTTGCAGCCGAAGTGATCCTGGATCTCGGCGACGGTGGCGAAGCGATAGCCCTCCTTGAGGCCATCGACCTTGCCGGCCTTCACTTCGTTGAGGGTGTGGTCGCCGCGCACGAGCAGCAGCCACACGGTCGTCTTCACCGCTTCGCCGGCCTCGTTCTTCTCGTCGGTGGCGAGCACCAGCGACTTCACGGTCTGTGCGAGCGGCAGCGAGAGCAGTTCGGCCACGTCTTCGCAAGTGCTCTTGCCGGGCGTTGGTGTCCTGGTGAGCGACTGCGTGGCGGCCGCGCGCTTTGCGAGCAAGGGCAGCGCTTCGGCGAGCTCCACGTTGGCGGCGTAGTTGGAATCGGGGCAGTAGGCGATGGCGTCTTCGCCCGTGTCGGCGATCACCTGGAATTCATGTGACCGGTCGCCGCCGATGGCGCCGGTGTCAGCCGCCACGGCGCGGAAGACGAGACCCATGCGTTCGAAGATGCGCACGTAGGCTGCATACATCGCGTCGTAGCTGCGACCAGCAGCTTCGACGTCGCGGTCGAAGGAGTACGCATCCTTCATGGTGAACTCGCGCCCCCGCATCACGCCGAAGCGCGGCCGGCGCTCGTCGCGGAACTTCGTCTGGATGTGATAGAAGTTCTTGGGCAGCATGCGGTAGCTGCGCAGCTCCTGGCGCGCGATGTCGGTGATGACCTCTTCCGACGTCGGCTGGATGATGAAGTCACGCTCGTGGCGGTCCTTCACGCGCAGCAGTTCGGGGCCCATCTTCTGGAAGCGCCCGGTTTCCTCCCAGAGCTCGGCCGGCTGCACGACCGGCATCAGGAGCTCCACCGCGCCGGCGCGGTTCATCTCCTCGCGGATGATGTTCTCGACCTTGCGGATCACCCGCAGCCCCATGGGCATGTAGTTGTAGATGCCTGCCCCCAACCGCTTGATCAGGCCTGCACGCATCATCAGTTTGTGACTGGTGACCTCGGCATCGGCCGGCGCTTCCTTGAGCGTGGAAATGAAAAACTGGGTCGCTTTCATGAGCAGGATCTGGGGGAGGGGTGTGCCAAATGCACGGCGCGAGGTGCCTGCACGGCAGGGCTGGGGAAACCCGCGGGGTCCATTCCCGCTAAGCCGGTGCAATAATGAATTCAATTAAAGAATTTGAGGTTGATTATGCTCGACCGAGAAGGGTTCAGGCCCAACGTCGGCATCATCCTGCTCAATACGAAGAACCAGGTTTTCTGGGGCAAACGCATCCGCACCCATTCCTGGCAGTTCCCGCAAGGGGGCATCAAATACGGCGAGACGCCCGAGCAGGCGATGTACCGTGAGCTCCACGAAGAAGTGGGGCTGACAGCCGAGCACGTACGCATCGTCGCACGCACTCGCGACTGGCTACGTTACGAGGTTCCAGAACATTTCATCCGTCGCGATGCGCGCGGGCACTACCGTGGGCAAAAGCAGATCTGGTTCCTGCTGCAGCTCACCGGCCGCGACAGCGACATGAACCTGCGCGCCACCGATCACCCCGAGTTCGACGCCTGGCGCTGGAATGACTACTGGGTTCCGCTCGACCTGGTGATCGAGTTCAAGCGCGACGTGTATCAGATGGCGCTGACGGAGCTGGCGCGCTTCCTGCCGCGCACCAACCATCACAACCGGTACCTGCGCTCCGGCATGCGGCCCCATCACCGCGAAGAGCACAGCCACACGAGCCCGGCGCCGCTGCAGGGCCACGAGCCGCCAGAGCCTGCGTCGTCGTGAACGGTGCTCAGGCGAGCACGAGATTGTCGCGGTGGATCATTTCCGGTTCGCCGGTGAAGCCGAGCAGGCGCTCGAATTCGCTCGACGGCTTGCGTGCGATGAGGCGCGCTTCTGAGCTGGCGTAGTTCGCCAGGCCCCGCGCGACTTCACGCCCGGCCTGATCGCGCACCGCGATCACGTCGCCACGCGCGAACTCTCCCTGCACGTCGACCATGCCGATCGGCAGCAGGCTCTTGCCCTCGTCGCGCAGCTTGGCGACGGCCCCGTCGTCGATGACGACCGCACCGCGCAGCTGAAGGTGATCGGCCATCCATTGCTTGCGCGCGGCGAGCTTGGGCGTCGAGGCGGTGAGCGCGGTCCCGATGGATTCACCGGCGGCGAGGCGCAGCAGCACGTCGGGCTCGCGACCCCAGGCGATGACGGTGGAGGCGCCGCTGCCGGCCGCCCGCTTGGCGGCCAGCACCTTGGTGATCATGCCGCCACGGCCGATGCTGGAGCCAGCGCCGCCCGCCATGCGCTCGAGTTCGGGCGTGCCGGCCTCGGCTTCGTGTATGAAGCGTGCATCGGGGTCCTTGCGAGGATCGGCCGAGTACAGGCCCTTCTGGTCGGTGAGGATGACGAGCGCATCCGCCTCGACCAGGTTGGCGACCAGGGCTCCCAGCGTGTCGTTGTCCCCGAACTTGATCTCGTCGTTGACCACCGTGTCGTTCTCGTTGATGACTGGCACAACCTTCAGGCGCAACAGGGTCAGCAGCGTGGAGCGGGCGTTGAGGTAGCGTTCGCGGTCTGCGAGATCTGCATGCGTCAACAGAACCTGCGCGCTGCCCATGCCGTAGTGACTCAGCTGCGTCTCGTAGATCTGCGCCAGGCCCATCTGGCCCACGGCGGCGGCAGCCTGAAGCTCGTGGATCTCCTTCGGCCGCACGGCCCAGCCGAGGCGCTTCATGCCCTCGGCCACGGCGCCGCTGGACACCATCACCACCTCGCGGCCCTGCGCGGCGAGCGCGGCCATCTGCCGGCACCAATTGCCGATGGCCTGCGCATCGAGGCCCCGGCCCTCGTCCGTCACCAGGCTCGAGCCGACCTTGATGACGATGCGTCTGGCGTTCTTCAGTGCGTCACTCATGACTTCTCTTCGGGCTCGACGGGATCGACGAAGCGGGGATCGGGTTCCGGCGGCACCACGTTCTTGAGCGCCGACACATGCTGATAGATCGCCTGGACCAGCGGCTCGCACCCTTCGCGCGTGAGCGCCGAGATCTGGAACACCGGGCCCTTCCACTTGAAGCGCTTGATGAAGTCCTTCACGCGGCGCTCTCGCTCCTCGAGGGGCACCATGTCGAGCTTGTTCAGCACGACCCAGCGGGGCTTGTCGTACAGGGCCTCATCGTACTTGCGCAACTCGGCCACGATGCCCTTGGCCTGCGTCACCGGATCGACGCTCTCGTCGAACGGCGCCATGTCGACCACGTGCAACAAGAGGTGCGTGCGTTGCAGATGCCTCAGGAAGAGGTGGCCGAGGCCCGCGCCCTCGGACGCGCCCTCGATGAGGCCCGGAATGTCGGCCACGACGAAGCTCTGCTCCGCCGCCACGCGCACCACGCCGAGGTTGGGGTGCAGCGTGGTGAAGGGGTAGTCGGCAATCTTCGGGCGCGCGTTGGAAATCGCGGCGATGAGGGTGGATTTGCCGGCGTTGGGCATGCCCAGCAGGCCGACATCGGCCAACACCCTCAGCTCGAGCTTGAGCCGGCGGTGTTCTCCTGGCCAGCCGGGCGTCTTCTGCCGCGGCGCGCGGTTCGTGCTGGTCTTGAAATGAAGATTGCCGAAGCCGCCGTCGCCGCCCTTGGCAAGCAGCACCTGCTCGCCCGGCACCAGGAGCTCTGCGATCACCTGCCCGCTGTCGATGTCGGTGATGATGGTACCCACCGGCATGCGCAGGACGATGTCCTCTGCTGCCGCGCCGTATTGGTCTGAGCCCCGGCCGTTCTCGCCATTGCGCGCCTCGTGCCGTCGCGCGTAGCGGAAGTCGATGAGCGTGTTGAGATTGCGGTCTCCCACCGCGTAGACGCTGCCGCCGCGCCCGCCGTCGCCGCCATTGGGCCCGCCGAAGGGAATGAACTTCTCGCGGCGAAAGCTCATGCAGCCATTGCCGCCATTGCCGGCCGCCACATCGATGGTGGCTTCGTCAACGAATTTCATGACTGGATGACTCCACGTTCCTCACGCTACATACGGTAGCGGAGCGCCGCGACGGCTGCCAGGCAGGCGCCGCAAAAAACAAAGCCCCGGCGAACCGGGGCTTCAGCCGATCTTCATCGTGAGTGAAGCTCAGCCCAGTTCCTTGACGCTCACCGTCTGACGGTTGCTCGGGCCCTTGACCGCGAAGCTCACTTCGCCGTCGACCAGCGCGAAGAGCGTGTGGTCCTTGCCCACGCCCACATTGGCGCCGGCGTGGAACTTGGTGCCGCGCTGGCGCACGATGATCGAGCCGGCCGGAACCGTCTGACCGCCGAACACCTTCACGCCCAGCATCTTCGGTTGGGAATCACGGCCGTTCCGCGTGGAACCGCCACCCTTTTTCTGTGCCATGGTTTGACTCCTTTCAGGCGTTCACTGCACTGATCTCAAGCTCGGTGAAGGTCTGGCGATGACCTTGCCGCTTTTGATAGTGCTTGCGGCGACGCATCTTGAAGATGCGCACCTTGTCGTGCTTGCCATGCGCCACCACCGTGGCCTTGACGCTCGCGCCGGAAACCAAGGGACTCCCGACCTTCAGATCCGCACCGCTACCCACGGCGAGAACTTGGTCGATCGTGATCTCTTGGCCAACATCCGCAGCAATCTGTTCTACCTTGA
>JBIQJS010000219.1:0-2021 GCA_044507405.1 Rubrivivax sp.
CGGCAGATCTCCAGCGGCGCCACCGACTGGTTCATCGTGTAGAGGTGCAGGCCCGGCACACCGCCGGCGATGAGCCGCTCGCACAGGGCCGTGACCACGTCGAGGCCGAAGGCCTTGATGGAGGCGGTGTCGTCACCGTACGACTGCAGGCGCAGGCGGATCCAGCGCGGGATCTCGGCTCCCGAGTTGTCGGCGAAGCGGATGATCCCCGAGGAGTTGGTGATCGGCATGATGCCGGGCACCACCGGGATGTCGGCGCCGAGCTTCCTCGTCTCGTCGACGAAGCGGAAGTACGCGTCGGCGTTGAAGAAGAACTGCGTGATCGCCGAATTGGCGCCGGCGCGCACCTTGGCCATGTAGGCGTCGAGATCGTCCCGCGGCGAGCGCGCCTGCGGGTGCATCTCGGGGTAGGCGGCGACCTCGATGCGGAAGTGGCTGCCGGTGTGCTCACGGATGAAGCCGATCAGGTCGCTGGCGTAGCGGAATTCTCCAAAGCCGCCGTAGCCGCTCGGCAGGTCGCCGCGCAGCGCGACGAGGCGCTTGATGCCGGCGTGCTTGAACTGCGCGAGCTTCTCCAGCACGGACTCGCGGTTGGCGCCGATGCAGGTGAAGTGCGAGGCCGCGTCCACGCCTTCGGCGAGGATGGCCTGCACGGCGGCGAGCGTGCCGTCCTGCGTGGAGCCACCCGCGCCGTAGGTCACCGAGCAGAACTCGGGCTTGAGCGCGTAGAGCTGCTGGCGCACGGCCGCGAGCTTGGTGACGCCCTCGGGCGTCTTGGGCGGAAAGAATTCGAGGCTGATCGGAAGTCTGCTCATCGTCGTTCCTGGCTCATGCGGGCTGTTTCGCCCACACGAAGAATTCGGTGTTGCCGTTGCCGCCCTGGATCGGGCTCCGGAAGTACTTCTGCACCTTGAGGCCATGCGCCTTGCAGGCCTGCCACAGGCGGTTCTCGACCTCGACGAAGTGCGCCTTGTCCTTCACGATGCCGCCCTTGCCGATCTGTGCGGGCTGCAGCTCGAACTGCGGCTTCACCAGCAACAGCAGGTCGCCGCCGGGCTTGAGGTAGCTCACCATCGTCGGCAGCACGTGCGTGGAGGTGATGAACGAGAGATCGGCCGTCACGAAGTCGAAGCTGCGCTCGGCGTGCGCGGCGGCGAAGGCGCTGCCGGCCACGTCGCGGGCGTTGATGCCTTCGTAGCTGGTCACGCGTGCATCGGCGGCGAGCTTCGGGTGCAGCTGGCCGTGCCCGACATCGAGGCCCACGACCTTGGCCGCGCCGCCTTGCAGCAGCGCATCGGTGAAGCCGCCGGTGCTCTGGCCGAGGTCGAGGCAGGTCTTGCCGGCGACGTCGATGCCGCAGTGCTTGAGCGCCCCCTCGAGCTTGAGCCCGCCGCGCGACACGAAGCGCAGCTCGGCGTCGTCGGTGATCTGGATCTCGCAGTCGTCGGGCACGTCGAGCCCGGCCTTGTTCACCACCGCCCAGCCCTTGGGGCCGAGCCAGCGCACGGCGCCGCGCTCGATCAGGCGCTGCGCGGCCGAACGCGTAGGCACGAGGCCTCGTTGAAGAATCAGTTGGTCAGCACGCATTGGCATAGCTCCGTTCGCACTGAGCTTGTCGAAGTGCTCGCGCTGGGCTTCGACAGGCTCAGCCCGAACGGAGCGGGGCTCAATACCGGTAGGTATCGGGCTTGTACGGACCCTGCTTGGGCACACCGATGTACGCGGCCTGCTCGTCCGTAAGCTCGGTGAGCTGCGCGTTGAGCGTCTTGAGCTGCAGGCGGGCGACCTTCTCATCGAGGTGCTTGGGCAGCACGTAGACCTTGCCGATGTCGTACGCGTCCGGGTGCGAGTAGAGCTCGATCTGCGCGATCGTCTGGTTGGCAAACGAGGAGCTCATCACGTAGCTCGGGTGGCCGGTGGCGCAGCCGAGGTTCACCAGGCGGCCCTTGGCCAGCAGGATGATGCGCTTGCCGTCCGGGAAGATCACGTGGTCGACCTGCGGCTTGATCTCTTCCCACTGG
>JBIQJS010000007.1:0-66758 GCA_044507405.1 Rubrivivax sp.
CCACCACCGCGAATCCACGGCCCTGCTCGCCCGCGCGCGCCGCTTCCACGGCGGCATTGAGCGCGAGGATGTTGGTCTGGAAGGCGATGCCGTCGATCACGCCGATGATGTCGGCGATGCGGCGCGAGCTGCCGGTGATCTCGTGCATGGTGCTGACCACCTCGGCCACGGCCTGGCCGCCGCGCACGGCGGCGTCGCTGGCCTGTTTCGAGAGCGCATTCGCCTGGCCGGCGGTCTCGGCGTTGCTCTGCACGGTCGAGGTCATCTGCGACATGGACGAGGCCGTCTGCTGCACGCTCGAGGCCGACTGCTCGGTGCGCGAGCTCAGGTCCAGGTTGCCCTGGGCGATCTCGCTGGTCGCCACCTGGAGGTTGACGACCTGGCCGCTCACATCGTCGACGATCCAGCGGAACATGAGGCCGAGCTGGCCGAGCGTGCGCAGCGTCATGCCGATCTCGTCGACGCGGTCCATGTGCGTGATCTCGCGGCTCTCGCCGCTCGCCAGCTGGAGCGCCTCGCGGCGCATGCGCTCCAGCGGGCGGGCGATCCCCCGCTCCAGCCACAGCCCCGCGCAGCTGGCCGTCACGGCCGCCAGCGCGCCCAGCGTCACCGCCGCCGCGCCCCCGCCCACCACGGCGCCACCGACCGCCATCACCGGCACCAGGAGCGCCAGAGCGCTGCGGATGCGCCAGCGCACCGGCATGGTCTTGAACAGCGAGCGCACTGCCCACGCACGGCGGTGCACCAGCAGCCCTTTGTGGAAACGCAGGCCCCCGCCGCGGCCCTCGCGCAGTGACTTGTAGAGCGACTCGGCGGCGGCCACCTCCTCGCGGCCGGGCTTGGTGCGCACCGACATGTAGCCGGCGGTGCGGCCGCCGCGGACGACGGGCGTCGCGTTCGCGCGCACCCAGTAGTGGTCACCGTCCTTGCGGCGGTTCTTGACGAGCGCCGTCCACGGTTCGCCGCGCTTGAGCGTGGCCCACATGTCGGCAAAGGCCTCGCGGGGCATGTCGGGGTGGCGCACCACGTTGTGCGGCTGGCCCTGAAGTTCGTCGTGAGCGTAGCCGCTGACGTCGATGAACGCGGCGTTGGCATAGGTGATGCGCCCATCTGCGTCCGTGGTGGACATGAGCGTTGCGTCGTCGGCAAAGGCGTACTCCCGTTGCGTGACGGGCTGGTTGATGCGCATGTAAGGACTCCTTGCCTTCATTGTCGGCAGCGACCCCGCGCTCTGTAGGGGGAAAAGCCGCGCCGTTGAGGAGCGTCAAGTGCGCGAAGAGCGCACACGCCGCCTGCGGCAAGGGGAGCCCGGCGCTCAGCCGAGCGCGGCCAGCGCCTGCTCGACCGCCGCGCGGTCGTTCGGGCGCACCACGCGCGCCACCTCCACGCCATCGCGCAGGACGACGAGCGTCGGCCACAGCTTGACCTTGAACGAGCGGCCGAGCGGTCGGCCCGGGCCGTCCTCGACCTTGAGGTGCTGCACGCCGGGGTGCGCCGCCAGGGCGGCGTCGACGAGCGGTTCGGCCGCGCGGCAGAAGCCGCACCAGTTGGTGCCGAAATCCACGACGGCCGGGCCGCGCAGTGCGTCGATCTCGGAGCGGGAGGGCTGGTCTTCGGTGTACGGCTGGGCCATGGTGTCGTGTCCGTGCGTAAGGGGGTGAGGATGCCCTCGTTGCAGCGGGATGCAACGAGGTGTGACGTCCGCTTCAAGCGGGCATATTTCATACCCGCAAAGCACCCCGCTCCGTACAGTCGCGCCGGTGCAGAAGTCGTTCCAGCAGTTCGTGTTGCAGGCCCTGGCGGCCGCGGCCCTCGTCGCGGGTTCGGTCACCGCCCACGCCAACACCCCGTCGGCCGGCCCTGCGCCGATCGCCGGCCCTTCCGTCCCCGCCGCCGACCTCACCCTGCTGACCGACGACGCCCGCTACGTGCGCGACTGGGCGCTCGAGAGCGGCGACACGCGCCAGCAGCCCTTCGCCGTGGTGGACAAGAAGGCGGCACGCATCTTCGTCTTCGACGCCGAAGGCCACCTGCTCGGCGACAGCAACGTGCTGCTCGGCCAGGGCCTCGGCGACCACTCGGTCCCCGGCGTGGCCGATGGCGACGTGAACCGCATCCCCATCGCCGACCGCACCACGCCCGCGGGCCGCTTCGCCTCGCAGCCGGGGCGCAATCTCGAGGGCGACGCGAACGTGTGGTTCGACTACCAGGCGGCGCTCGCCATCCACCGCGTGCGCCCCGGCGCGGGCCACGCCCGCCGCATGGCATCGCTCGCCACGCCCACGCCCGCCGACAACCGCGCCTCGCTCGGCTGCGTGGTCGTCACCCCGGGCTTCTACGACGACGTCATCGCCCCCACGCTCGGCCAGCGCCGCGGCGTGGTCTACGTGCTGCCCGAGCGCCTGCCGGTGCGGGCCCTCTTCGGCCCGTCGGCTACGCTGGCCGGCACGCCCGTCACGCGCCCCTGAGCTTCAGGGGCGGCTTGCTCACTCGTCGCGGCCGCCGAAGATGCCGAAGAGCGCGAGCAGCGACTGGAAGACGTTGTACAGGCTCAGGTACACGCCCAGCGTCGCGGTGATGTAGTTGGTCTCGTGGCCGTCCTGCACGCGCTTGAGGTCGTGCAGGATGAAGGCCGAGAAGATGCCGATCGCGAGCACCGCGAGCGTGATCATCAGCGCCGGCGATTTCAGGAAGACGTTGGCCACGCCGGCGATCAGCAACATCACCGCGCCGATGAAGAGCCACTTGCCCATGGCCGAGAGGTCGCGCTTGATGACCGACGACAGCATCGCCATGCCGAAGAAGATCACGGCCGTGCCGGCGAAGGCCATCATGATGAGCTCGGCGCCGTTGCCGAGCCCGAGCACCATGCCCACCATGCGCGAGAGCATGAGGCCCATGAAGAAGGTGAAGGCGAGCAGCATGGGCACGCCCGCGGCGGAGTTCTTGGTCTTCTCGATCGCGAACATGAAGCCGAAGGCCCCCGCGAGGAAGACCACCAGGCTCACCGTCGGCGACATGGCCGCGGCGATGCCGGTCGCCACGCCGATCCAGGCGCCGATCACGGTGGGCACCATGGACAGCGCGAGCAGCCAGTAGGTGTTGCGCAGGACCTTGTTGCGCTCCTGCGTGGAGGTGACGGCACCGCCGTACACCGTTTGCATGTTGTGGTTCATGTCGGCTCCTTTGCCTGGGGTTGCGGGTGGATGGCGATCAGGGGTTCGGCGCGCGCGCGCGCGGATGTCGAGGCCCGCCACGACCGGCGGAATCTAGAGGCGCCGACACTTCACGTAAAGTCGCGATTTCGGAAGTCTGACTTCCAGAAAACCGAAGCATTGAACTTCAAGCACCTCTATTACTTCTGGGCGGCGGCCAAGGCCGGCGGGGTGATGCGCGCCGGCGCGCAGCTGCACACCACGCCGCAGACGCTCTCCACCCAGATCAAGCTGCTGGAAGAACGCCTGGGCTGCGCGCTGTTTCGCAAGAAGGGGCGCCACCTGGAGCTCACCGAAGAGGGCCGCACCGCCCTCGGCTACGCCGACCAGATCTTCGCGCTCGGCGCCGAGCTCGAGGCCGCGCTCGGCCGCTCGGGCGGCGGCGCTGCGGTGCTGCCCCTGCGCGTGGGCATCGCCGACCAGGTGCCCAAGGCCATCGCCTATCGGCTGATCGAGCCGTCGCTCAAGGTGCCGCACACGCGGCTCATCTGCCACGAGGGCAAGCTGCCCGACCTGCTGGGCCAGCTCTCGGTGCACCGGCTCGACCTCGTCATCGCCGACGAACCCATGAGCCGCTCGGTCAGCGTGAAGGCCTACAACCACGCCCTGGGCACGACCGCGATGAGCTTCTTCGCCGCGCCTGCGCTCAAGCGGTCGCTGCGCGGGCCCTTCCCGCAATGCCTGGACGGCGCGCCGTTTCTCTCGCAAGGCGCGGCGTCGGCCATGCGCCAGCGACTCGACCTGTGGCTCACCGAACAGGGCCTGCATCCGCAGGTGGTGGGCGAGTTCGACGACGCGGCGCTGATGAAGGCCTTCGGCCGCGAAGGCCAGGGCGTCTTCATGTCGCCCACCGTGCTGGAGGAAGAGACCTGCGCGCAGTACGGCGTGAAGGTGCTCGGGCGCACCGACGCGCTGGTGGAGGAGTTCTACGCGATCTCGGTGGAGCGGCGCATCACCCACCCCTGCGTGGCGGCGATCACCGAGGCGGCGCGCGGACGCTTCCTCGCTTGATCAGCGCGCCGCGCGCCAGCGCGGCCACAGCACGTTGAGCGCGAGGCCGCAGAGGATGAGCGCGGCGGCCAGCAGCTTCCACCCCGGCAGCGGCTCGGCCAGCCACCAGGCCGACGTCGCCATGCCGAACACCGGCACCAGCAGCGCCATGGGCGTGATGCTCGCCGCCGGATGGCGCGCCAGCAGCCAGCCCCAGGCCGCATAGCCGAAGAGCGAGTTGCCGACGGACTGCCACAGCACCGCGGCCCAGGCGCTCGCATCGGCCTGCGTGAGCCCGTGCACGATGGCGGGCCCACCCTCCAGCAGCAGCGACAGGAGCACGAGCGGCGGCACGGCCGCGGCACTCGACCACACCACGTAGGCGAGCATGTTCACCTGTCCCGCGGCCTTGCTGACCATGTTGGCCGCGGCCCACGAGAGCGCCGCACCCAGCACCATCACCAGGCCGACCGTCGTGACGTCGCCGCCCAGGTGGGCGCCGATCACGGCAATGCCGGCCGCGCCCAGCGCGAGCGCGAGCCACTGGTGCGACTGCACGCGCTCGCGCGCGACGCGCATGGCCAGCACGATGGTGAAGAAGACCTGGGTCTGGACGACGAGCGAGGCGAGCCCGGGCGAGATGTGCCCGTCCATCGCGAGGTAGAGCACGCCGAACTGGCCGACGCCGATCAGCACGCCATAGGCGGCGAGGTTGCGCCAGGGCACGGGCGGGCGCGGCAGCAGCAGCATCGCGGGGAAGAAGGCGATGGCGAAGCGCAGCGCCGCGAAGAGCAGCGGCGGCAGCTGCGTGAGCGCGGCCTTGATGACGACGAAGTTGGTGCCCCACACCGCCACGACCGCCAGCGCCAGCAGCAGATGGCGCCAGGGCGGTTGCGCGGCAGGTGTCAGCACACCACCACGCGGTTCTGCCCCGACGCCTTGGCGGTGAGCAGCGCGTGCTCGGCGCGCTTGACGGTGTCGGCCACGCTCTCGCCCGCGCGGTGCTCGCTGATGCCGGCCGAGAAGCTGAGGTGCGCGACGGGCATGCCGGGCGCTTCGATCGGCACCGCCTTCATGCGCTCGCGCAGCCGCTCCAGGCTCGTGCGCCCGAGCGAGGCGCGGGTGTTGGAGAGCATCAGCAGGAACTCCCGGCTGTCCCAGCGCGCGAGCAGGTCGGAGATGCGCACCACCGCCAGGGCCTCGTTGGCGAAGCGGCGCAGCAGCTGGTCGGTGTAGGCCGGCCCGTGGCGGTCGCGCAGCTCGGCATGGCCGTCGATGTCGATCACCGCGATGCAGAACGACTGCCCCGAGCGCACGCCGCGCTGGCGCTCCTGCTCCATGAGCTCCACCATGTGGCGGCGGTTGATGAGGCCGGTGAGCTCGTCGCGCGTGGCCAGCTCCTGGATGCGCGCCAGCGCCACCGCGATGTCCTTCTTCTGGCGCCGCAGCCGGTCGCGCAGGCGGCTCAGCTGCCCCGCGAGCAGCGCGATCGCCGGCACCATGATCGCGATCATGATGAAGTGGCCCCACTCGACGGCAGGGTCGTAGACCTCGGGCGAGCGCCAGGCCATCACGGCCATGGTCGCGCCGAAGACGGCCACCGCGAAGAAGCTCGTGCGCAGCACGGTCGTCGACGTGAGCGAGTACATGCTGAACATGAAGATCACCATCAGGATCGGGAAGGCGCCGCCGCGCCCGCGGCCCGCGATCGCATAGGCGGCGGCACCGCACAGGATGGCGAACACCATCTGCGGCACCGTGAGCGACGGCTCGGCGTAGCGCAGGTTCTGGCCGCTGCGGATGGTGACGAAGAAGACGACGAAGCCGCCCACGAGCACCAGCGTCCACCACGCCGTGGGCCCGGCTGGCGCCAACCCGGCCCACACCAGGTACTGCATGTTGAGCACGCTGCCGAGCACCAGCAGCATCGCGGTGCCGCACTGCACCAGCCGCAGGCGCTGCTTGGGCTCGGTGCCGAACAGCCAGTCGGCCAGGGGCGCAAGCCGCATGCCCGGCATCAGCGCTGGCGGGCCTTGCCGGTGTGCAGGTGGGCCAGCGGCAGCGCGGCGCCCGCCTTCACTTCACCGAGTGAGAAGCTGGTGTGGATGTCCTTGACGTTCGGCAGATTGAGCAGGGTGTCGATCGAAAAGCGGGAGAACGCATCGAGGTCGGTGGCCATGACTTGCAGCTCGAAAGTGCCGGTGCCTGAAATGTAGTGGCAGGCGATCACCTCGGGCAATTTGCGGATCGCGTCTTCGAGCGCCCGCGTGGCCAGGCCCGTGTTGCGCTCCGCGTCCACGCGCACGAAGGCCAGCACGCCCAGGCCGATCTTGCGGCGGTCGAGCTCGGCGCGGTAGCCGGTGATGTAGCCCTGCGCCTCCAGCCACTTCACGCGCCGCCAGGTCGGCGCGGCCGAGAGGCCGATGCGCGCGGCGAGCTCCGCGTTGGACAGGCGGGCCTCGCGCTGCAACTCGCCGAGGATGAGCACGTCGTAGCGGTCGAGGGCATCGCCATGGGCCTCGGGCGCCTCGTCCGCGGGCTTGCTGGTTTTCCCTTGGAGCGGCTTCTTGAGCGGCATTTCATCTCCAGGCTGGCACAGGGCGAAAGATTATTGCGGCAACACCCTTCCTTGAAGCAAACAAAGAAAGGACATGCGCGGCCCGCTTGCCTACACTGCATCGAACCGCCCCACCCCCGACGGCAGACCGCGGCCACAAGCTGCGGTGCTGCGCCCACCAGGAGGACGACGCATGAACGCACCGCTACCCGACTCCGTCCGTCGCGCCCTCGAGCGTGTCTCGCTCGACGACAAGTACGCGCTGCCCACCGGCCGCGCCTTCATGAGCGGGGTGCAGGCCCTCGTGCGCCTGCCCATGCTCCAGCGCACCCGCGACGCGATGGCCGGGCTCAGCACCGCGGGCTTCATCAGCGGCTACCGCGGCTCGCCGCTCGGCGGCTACGACCAGGCGCTGTGGGCGGCCAGGCAGCACCTCGAGGCGCAGCACATCGTCTTCCAGCCCGGCGTCAACGAGGAGCTCGGCGCCACCGCCGTGTGGGGCACGCAGCAGCTCGACCTCTACCCCGACCAGAAGAAGTTCGACGGCGTCTTCGGCATCTGGTACGGCAAGGGCCCGGGCGTGGACCGCTGCTCCGACGTCTTCAAGCACGCCAACATGGCCGGCACCGCCCGGCACGGCGGCGTGATCGCCATCGCCGGCGACGACCACATCGCCAAGAGCAGCACGGCCGCGCACCAGAGCGATCACATCTTCAAGGCCTGCGGACTGCCGGTGTTCTTTCCGTCCTCCGTGCAGGACATCCTCGACATGGGCCTGCACGCCTTCGCCATGAGCCGCTTCTCGGGCGTGTGGGCGGGCATGAAGACCATCCAGGAGATCGTGGAGTCGTCGGCCAGCATCAGCGTGGACCCCGACCGCGTGCGGATCGTGCTGCCGGAGGACTTCGCCATGCCGCCGGGCGGTCTGCACATCCGCTGGCCCGACCCGCCGCTCGAGCAGGAAGCGCGGCTCATGAACCACAAGTGGTACGCCGCGCTCGCCTACGTGCGCGCCAACAAGCTCAACCACAACGTGATCGAAGGCCCGAACAACGGAAGAGCGGACCGTTTCGGGATCATTGCGAGCGGCAAGGCCTACAACGACACGCGCCAGGCGCTGCACGACCTGGGACTCGACGACGACACCTGCCGCCGGCTCGGCATCCGGCTGCACAAGGTCAACGTGGTGTGGCCGCTCGAAGCCACCATCACGCGCGCCTTCGCGACCGGCCTGCAGGAAATCCTCGTCGTCGAGGAGAAGCGCCAGGTCATCGAGTACCAGCTCAAGGAAGAGCTCTACAACTGGCGCCCCGACGTGCGCCCCAACGTGCTCGGCAAGTTCGACGAGGCCGAGGGCGACCACACCGGCGGTGAATGGTCGCAGCCCAACCCGAGCGGCAACTGGCTGCTGCGCGCGCAGGCCGACCTCACGCCCGCGCTCATCGCCAAGGCGATCGGCAAGCGGCTCAAGAAGCTCGGCGTGGACGCCGACACCGCCGCGCGCATCGACGCCCGGCTCGCGCTGATCGAGGCGAAGGAGCAGAGCCTCGCCGCCCTCGAGCTCGGCAGCGGCGCCGACCGCCTGCCCTTCTTCTGCAGCGGCTGCCCGCACAACACCTCGACCCGCGTGCCCGAGGGCTCGCGCGCCGTGGCCGGCATCGGCTGCCACTACATGGTGGTGTGGATGGACCGTGCCACCAGCACCTTCACGCAGATGGGTGGCGAAGGCGTGCCGTGGGTGGGGCAGGCGCCCTTCACGACCGAGCAGCACATCTTCGCCAACCTCGGCGACGGCACCTACTTCCACAGCGGCCTGCTCGCCATCCGCCAGAGCATCGCGGCGGGCGTGAACATCACCTACAAGATCCTCTACAACGACGCGGTCGCGATGACCGGCGGCCAGCGCGTGGGCGAGCGCCCCGAGGGTCACTCGGTGCTGCAAATCATGCACAGCCTCAAGGCCGAAGGCGTGACTGCGCTCTGCATCGTGAGCGACGACCCGGCCAAATACGACGGCGTGGCGCTCGCGCCGGGCGTGCAGGTCTTCCACCGCGACGAACTCGACCGCCTGCAGCGCGAGTACCGCGAGATCAAGGGCACGACCGCCATCCTCTACGACCAGACCTGCGCCACCGAGAAGCGCCGCCGCCGCAAGCGCGGCACGATGCCCGCGGCCGACACCCGCGTGGTCATCAACGAGCTGGTGTGCGAGGGCTGCGGCGATTGTTCGGTGCAGAGCAACTGCCTGAGCGTGGAGCCGGTCGAGACCGAGTTCGGCCGCAAGCGCCGCATCAACCAGAACACCTGCAACACCGACTACTCCTGCGTGAAGGGCTTCTGCCCGAGCTTCGTGACCGTCGAAGGCGGCCGCTTGCGCAGCGCGAAGCAGCCCGAGGCCGCACGCCCCGACCCGGCGCAGGTCGCGGTGCCCGAGCCGCAGCTGCCCGATGCGCGGCGGGCGTACGGCATCGTGGTCGCGGGCGTGGGTGGCACCGGTGTGATCACCATCGGCCAGCTGCTGGGCATGGCCGCGCACCTCGAAGGCAAGGGCATCGTCACGCAGGACGCGGCCGGCCTCGCGCAAAAGGGCGGCAGCACCTGGAGCCACATCCAGATCGCCGACCACATGGAGGCGATCCACACCACCAAGGTGGCCACGGCCGAGGCCGACCTGGTGCTCGCCTGCGACCCCATCGTGGGCGCGAACCAGGCGACGCTCGCCGTCATCCGCGAAGGCCGCACCTACGTCGCGCTCAACACGCACGGCACGCCGACCGCCGCCTTCGTGACGCAGCCCGACTGGCAGTTCCCGGCGGCGAGCTGCGAGGCCGCGCTGCAGGCGGCGGCCGGGCGCGAGCGGCTGGGCGCCTTCGATGCGGAGCAGCTCGCCGTCGCCCTGTGTGGCGACTCGCTCTACACCAACCCGATGCTGCTCGGCTATGCCTGGCAGCAGGGGCGCGTGCCCCTCACGCACGCCGCGATCATGCGTGCGATGGAGCTGAACGGCGTGCAGGTCGAGCTCAACCAGCGCGCCTTCGAATGGGGCCGCCGCGCCGCGCACGACCTGCGCGCGGTGCAGGCGCTGGCGCAGCCTTCGCAGGTGATCCAGTTCGTGCGCAAGCCCGCGAGCTCGCTCGACGAGCTGGTGTCACGCCGCGTGGCCTTCCTGACCGACTACCAGAACGCGGCCTACGCCGGGCAGTACCGCGCCTATGTCGAGAAGGTGCGCGCGGCCGAGGCGCCCTGCGGCAGCACCCGGCTTGCCGAAGCCGTCGCACGCGGCCTCTTCAAGCTCATGGCCTACAAGGACGAGTACGAGGTGGCGCGGCTGCACACCGACACGGGCTTCCTGGAGAAGGTGGCGGCACAGTTCGAGGGCGACCTCAAGCTCCACTACCACCTCGCCCCGCCGCTTTTCGCGAAGAAGAACGAGCGCGGCGAGCTCGTCAAGCAGCGCTACGGCGCATGGATGACCACCGCGTTTCGCCTGCTCGCCAGGCTCCGGGGCCTGCGCGGCACCGCGCTCGACCCCTTCGGGCGCAGCGAAGAGCGGCGCACCGAGCGCGCGCTGATCGGCGAATACCGCGCCTGTGTCGACGAGCTGCTCGAAGGCTTGAACGCCGGCAACCTGCCGCAGGCCGTGGCCATCGCGAGGATTCCCGACGAGATCCGCGGCTACGGCCACGTGAAGGCGCGCCACCTCGCCGCCGCACGCGAGCACTGGGCTGCGCTCATGGCCGACTGGCGTGGCCAGCTGCGCGCGGCGGCCTGAGCCGCACGCTCAGAACTGCATGAAGCTCAGCCCGATGCCGAAGCTCGACTGCTTGAAGTTGTAGTCGGTCAGCGTCTCGCCGTAGCCGTGGAAGGCCTGCAGGAACCAGCGCAGGCCGTTGGGGCGGCTCCTGGCCACGGGATAGGTCCACTCGAACTGCAGCGCGCCATAGTTGCTGCTCTTGTCGCTGTTGCGCCAGACGAGGGTGGTGGTGCTCGCTCCGGGCGTCCAGCCGAACTGCAGCTCGGTGCGTCCGCGATAGTCGACGAGGTCGGGATTGTTGTCGCGGTCGGCCTTCTCGCCGATCCGGTGCGACACGCGCGCCACGAGGCTCAGGTCGCCGCGCTCGAAGCCGGTGCCGAGGTAGAGACGGTTCCAGCTGCGCGACAGCGGGTCGGATTGACCGTTGGACTGGTGCACGACGCCGAACTGGCCCATGCGCCACTGCCACCCCAAGGGCAGCTGGCGCAGCGCCTTGGGCACCGGCACGACGAACACCGCTTCGGGCTCGTAGTCGGTGTTGCGGAAGGGTTTGGAATCGGCACCGTTCCAGATCTGCCACATGGCCTGCTGCGTGAAGGCGAGCCAGAGGTCGCCGCCGGTGCCCAGCACGTCCTGCATCACCTTGGCGCGCAGCGAAATCTGGAACTTGGCCTCGACGTCGCGGTAGTTGGGCTGGTTGACCACGGCCTGCGTGGGCGACTGGGGCGCGCGGTTGATGCGGCTCGTCTTGTGCAGCGGCATCACGTAGTTGGGGCGATAGCCGAGCAGGTTGAAGGTGCCGCGCTTGTCGCCCGCATCGAGCTCCCAGTACTGCGACAGCGGGCTCACCTCTGGGGCGACCTCCTGCGCCGGCGCGGTCGGCGCACCCTGCGGGGCCATCTGCGTGGTCGCGATCGGCACCTCGGCCGGCGGCGGAGCGGGCAGCGCACGGCCGGCGAGCTTGTCGTAGCAGGCGAGCCGGTCCGACGCCGCGCCGATGGCTGCGCACTCCTGCAGGGCTTCAGCCGTGGGCATCGCCGTGGCGCCGGGGTCGCCCTGAGCGTGCGCGAGCGGGGTCGCGAAGACGAGGCCGGACGCCAGGGCCATGGGAGCGAAGTGCGAGTAGCGAGCGGGATTCGGCACGGAAGGCGTGAGTTGTCAGGCGTGCGACCATGGTAGCGAGGGGTTTGGTGCGATCATTTCGCCCCATGAATACCCAAGTCCAGGAGCTGGTCGAACTGCTGCAGGTCGAACAGCTCGAAATGAACCTTTTCCGCGGCATCAGCGGCGACATCGGCAGCCCGCGCGTCTTCGGCGGGCAGGTGCTGGGCCAGGCCCTGATGGCCGCGGCGCTCACCGTCGACCGCGATCGCTCCGTGCACTCGCTGCACGCCTACTTCCTGCGCCCCGGCGACAAGCAGGCCAAGATCGTCTACGACGTGGAGCGCATCCGCGACGGCGGCAGCTTCACCACGCGGCGCGTGGTGGCCATCCAGCACGGCCAGCCGATCTTCAACTTCGCGGCCTCCTTCCACGTGCGCGAGGAAGGCGTGCGCCACCAGGACGCCATGCCGCAGGTGCCGCCGCCCGACGGCCTGGTCAGCGTGCACGAGCTGCGCCGCCGCAACGCCGAGCAGTTGCCCGAGCGCATGCGCGGCGTGCTGCACGCCGAGACGGCGATCGACATCCGGCATTGCGAGCCCTTCAACCCGATCAAGCCACCGCCCGCGGGCACGCGGGGCCCCGACAACAACGCGTGGTTCCGCGCCAGCGATCGCCTGCCCGACGACCCCGTGCTGCACCAGGCCATGCTGGCCTATTCGTCCGACTTCGGGCTGCTGCACGCAGCGCTGCTGCCGCATGGCCTGTCGTTCATGAACGGCAGCGTGCAGGGCGTGAGCCTCGACCATGCGATGTGGTTCCACGACAGCTTCCGCATGGACGAGTGGATGCTGTACGCCACCCACTCCCCTGCCGCCAACGGCGCACGCGGCTACTGCCGCGGCAGCATCTACACACAGGACGGC
Source organism: Rubrivivax sp. (assembly GCA_044507405.1). Taxonomy (GTDB): domain Bacteria; phylum Pseudomonadota; class Gammaproteobacteria; order Burkholderiales; family Burkholderiaceae_C; genus Rhizobacter. The sequence continues at coordinate 12,544 of JBIQJS010000007.1, forward strand.
CGGCTCGTCGCCTCGGTCGCGCAGGAGGGGCTCATGCGGCCCCAGCCGCCCAAGGCGGCCGCCCCCAAACCGGCCTGATTCGCGCCGGCCTCAGCGCTGCGCGTCGCACAGTCGCAGCGCATGCGCGAGGCCCGGGCGCGGGCTGCCCAGCACGTACAGCCCGGCACCGGCGAGCAGCTCGGCCGCCCCCGCCATCGACGCCTGCGCGAGCACCACCGTGTCGCCGGGCATCGCCTCGCGGCGCACGGCACGGGCGATCGTCTCCAGGTAGGCCTCGCGCCGCCCGGCCGCGAAATGCGGCCAGGCCTCTTCCACGCACAACGAGCGCAGCGCGAGCGGCCGGCCGAGCGGCTCGGCCGACGCGTGCAGCAGTTCGGCAGTAGGCGCCAGCGTGCTTTGCAGTGCCGCGACCATCAGCACCGGCGCACCGCGCTGCACGGCCAGGTCGGCCATCGCGCGGTCGATGCGCGTCACTGGCACCGGCGCCCGCGTGGCCTCGGCCAGGCCGCCGAGCGTGGAGCAGGTGCACACCACGACCTGCGCCTCGCGTGCCGCGGTCAGCAGCGCCTCGCGCACGGCGGCTGCAAGCGACGCATCGGCGACGCCGTCGCGCTGCGCGCGGGCGAGCAGGTCTTCACGCACGTGGTGGGCCGCCCTGCGCTCGGGCGCTAGTTCCTTCAGCAGCGCGTCGAAGCTCGCCACGTGCACGGGCGAGGTGTGGAGGAAGGCGACGTCGACCACCGGAACGCGCGGCTCAGCGTCGCGGCGCGTTCACTTGGAGCGCCCGTCGAAATGCACGACCTTCAAGGCCTCGAGGTCGAGGCCGTCGAGGCAGCGCAGGTTGATGGCCGCCATGGCGTTGCCCTTGGGGTCGGTGCCCTCGCCATACGGATGGATGCCGCAGGTCGGGCAGAAGCGGTGCCTGATGAGGTGCCGGTTGAAGGTGTAGGTGCTGGCCGCGTCGTCGGGCGTCCTGAGCTTGAGGCTCGCGCGCGGCACGAACCACAGCAGCGAGCCCTTGCGCTGGCAGATCGAGCAGTTGCAGGCGAGGGCGCTGTCGATCTCGCCGTCGACCTCGAAGGCCACCCTGCCGCAGTGGCAGCTGCCGGTGTATTGCATGGTGTCTCTCCCGCTCAGCGGCGCTTGCGCCAGTACTGGAAGGCGTCTTCCTGGAACTCCACGTCGAGCTCGTCCACGCGCATGCGCAGCCGCTCCTGCACGTCGGCCACCGCCTGGTTGTAGACCAGCGGGCCGATCTCTTCGAGGAAGTAGTTGAGCAGCGCGCCGGCCGCGATGTTGCCGATCTTCTCGTCGCGCTCCTCCTGGAAGTAGCGCTCGATGGAGGCGATCGCCTCCTTGCGCGCGTCCTTGGGGAGCTCGACGGTCATGCCGAGCCGCCCTTCTTCTTCTGCTGCCAGGCATAGAGCTCGCCGACGAAGCCGCGGCGGAAGGCGAGCACGCACACGACGAAGATGACGCCGATGATCACCGTGACCCACGAACCGACGCGGTCGGCCAGGAAGTTCTGCAGGCCGATGATGGTGAAGGCGCCGATCACCGGGCCGGCGAAGGTGCCGAGGCCGCCGAGCAGCGTCATCAGGATGACCTCGCCCGAGAGCGACCAGTGCACGTCGGTCAGCGTGGCGAAGCCCAGCACCAGCGTCTTGAGCGAGCCCGCGAGCCCGGCGAGCGCGCTCGAGAGCACGAAGGCGAGCAGCTTGTAGCGCGCGACGTCGTAGCCGAGCGAGACGGCACGGGGTTCGTTCTCGCGGATGGCCTTGAGCACCTGGCCGAAGGGCGAGTGCACCACGCGCAGGATGAAGAGGAACACCGCCACGAACACCGCCAGCACCAGGTAGTACATGGTGACGTCGTCGGTGAGCGGGATGAGGCCGAAGAGCTTGCCGCGCGGCACGCCCTGCAGGCCGTCTTCACCCCCGGTGAAGGGCGCCTGCAGGCACACGAAGAACACCATCTGCGCCATCGCGAGCGTGATCATGGCGAAGTAGATGCCTTCGCGGCGGATGGCGATGAAGCCCACCACGAGGCCGAGCAGCGCCGCGATCGCCACGCCGGCCAGCAGGCCCAGCTCGGGCGACCAGCCGGCGCTGCGCACCAGCCAGCCGGTGGCGTAGGCCGCCGAGCCGAGGAAGGCCGCATGGCCGAACGACAGCAGCCCGGTGTAGCCCAGCAGCAGGTTGAAGGCGCAGGCAAAGATCGCGAAGCACAGCGCCTTCATCATGAAGACGGGGTAAAGGCCGGCGAAGGGCGCGACCGCAAGCAGCGCGAGGATCACGAGCCACGCGATGCGGGCCCAGCGTGTCTTGGAGGTGTCTTGGGGGGCCATGCCTTATTTCTCCTTCCCGAAGAGACCGGCCGGCCGGATCATCAGCACGATGGCCATGATGACGAAGACGACGATGTTGGAGGCTTCGGGATAGAACACCTTGGTGAGGCCCTCGATGAGGCCGAGCGCGAGCCCGGTGAGGATGGAGCCGAGGATGGAGCCCATGCCGCCGATCACCACCACCGCGAAGACGACGATGATGAGGTTGCTGCCCATGAGCGGGGTCACCTGGATCACCGGGGCGGCCAGCACGCCGGCCATGGCCGCGAGCGCCGCGCCGCCGGCGTAGGTGAACATGACCAGCAGGGGCACGTTGATGCCGAAGGCCTGCACGAGCTGCGGCTTCTCGGTGCCGGCGCGCAGCATGGCGCCCAGGCGGGTCTTCTCGATCAGGAGCCACGTGCCCAGGCAGACGATGAGCGAGGCCACCACCACCCAGGCGCGGTAGTTGGGCAGCACCATGAAGCCGAGGTTGGTCGCGCCCTGCAGCGCCTCGGGCACCGGGTACGACTGCCCCGACACGCCGTACTGCTCGCGAAACAGCCCCTCGAAGACGAGCGAGATGCCGAAGGTGAGCAGCAGGCCGTAGATCGGGTCGAGCTTGTACAGGTGCTTGAGCAGCAGGCGCTCGATCACGAGGCCGATCGCACCCACCACCAGCGGCGCCACGATGAGCGCGGCCCAGTAGTTGATGCCGAAGGTCTCGAGCGAGTACCAGGCCACGTAGGCGCCGACCATGTACAGCGCGCCGTGGGCGAAGTTGACGATGCCCAGCAGGCCGAAGATCACCGCCAGGCCGAGGCTCAGCATGGCGTAGAACGAGCCGTTCACGAGGCCCAGCATGAGCTGGCCCATGAAGGCCTGTATGGGAATGCCGAAGATTTCAGTCATGGCGGTGAGCGTGGCCCGAAGGAAAGGGGCTCACTCCGGATGGAGCGAGCCCGGTCGCGAGGAAGTGCTTATTTCCAGAGAGCGCACTTCGATTCGGCCTTGGTCGTCCAGGCCTCCTCGCCCTTGAAGGTCTGCACGACCTTGTAGTAGTCCCAGGGCTCGGTCGACTCCTTCGGCGTCTTGACCTGCATCAGGTACATGTCGTGGATCATGCGGCCGTCGCCGCGGATGAAGCCGCCCTTGGCGAAGATGTCGTTGATCTTGGTCTTCCGGAGGTGGGCCAGCACCTTGTCGGAATCATCGGTGCCCGTGGCCTTCACGGCGTTGAGGTAGTTGAGCGCCACCGAGTAGTCGGCCGCCTGCAGCGACGAGGGCATGCGCTTGACCTTCTCGAAGAACTTGCGGCTCCACGCGCGCGTCTCCGCGTCGCGGTTCCAGTACCAGGCGTCGGTGAGGTACATGCCCTGCGTGGCCTGCAGGCCCAGCGAGTGCACGTCGTTGATGAACATGAGCAGGCCGGCGAGCTTCATCGTCTTGGTGATGCCGAACTCGTTGGCCGCCTTGATGCTGTTGATGGTGTCGCCACCGGCGTTGGCCAGGCCCAGGATCTGCGCCTTGCTCGACTGCGCCTGCAGCAGGAAGGACGAGAAGTCGCTCGCCGACAGCGGGTGCTTGACGCTGCCCACGATGGTGCCGCCGGCCGCCTTCACGATGGCCGAGGTGTCGTTCATGAGCTGCGCGCCGAAGGCGTAGTCGGCCTGCAGGAAGTACCAGCTCTTGCCGCCTTGCTTGACGACCGCGTTGCCGGTGCCCTTGGCGAGCGCGACCGTGTCGTAGGCCCAGTGCACGGTGTAGGGGTTGCACTGCTCGTTGGTCAGGGCCGAGGTGGCCGAGCCGACGTTGATGTAGAGCTTCTTCTTCTCGGCCGCGACCTTGGCGACTGCCAGGCCGGTGCCCGAATTGGTGCCGCCGATGAGCATGTCGACGCCCTGCGTGTCGATCCACTCGCGCGCCTTGGCGGCGGCGATGTCGGGCTTGTTCTGGTGGTCGGCGTAGAGCAGCTCGATGTTCTTGCCGTTGACCTTGCCGCCCACGTCGGCGATGGCCATCCTGATGGCCTCCACGCCGCCCTGGCCGTCGATGTCGGCGTACAGGCCCGACATGTCGGTGATGATGCCGATCTTGACCACGTCGCCCGAGATCTGGGCCTGGGCCGGGACCAGTGCGCTGCCACATGCGATGGCGGCGGCCGCCGCGATGTTCTTGAGTTTCATCATGATGTCTCCTGCTGGTGGTGGTGAGAGAGGGTCAGACGCCCAGGTACTCGTGGAGCTGGGCCATGCGATCCGGCAGTTGGGCCTGCGTGAACTCCTGGATGATCCGGCCGTGCTCCATGACGAGGAAGCGGTCGGCCAGCGGTGCGGCGAAGCGGAAGTTCTGCTCCACCATCACGATGGTGTAGCCCTGCTGCCGCAGGGCCACCACCATCTCGGCGAGCTTCTGCACGATGACCGGTGCGAGGCCCTCCGAGATCTCGTCGAGCAGCAGCAGCTTGGCGCCCGTGCGCAGGATGCGCGCGACCGCGAGCATCTGCTGCTCGCCCCCTGAGAGCCGCGTGCCCTGGCTGCCGGCGCGCTCCTTCAGGTTGGGAAACATGTCGTAGATCTGCGCGATGCTCATGCCGCCCTCGGCGAGGCGCGGCGGCAGCATCAGGTTCTCTTCGCATGACAGCGAGGAGAAGATGCCGCGCTCCTCGGGGCAGTAGCCCACGCCGAGCCGCGCGATGCGATGCGGCGCGGCGCCGATGACCTCGGTGCCGCGCACCTTGACGCTCCCGCGGCGCGAGCCGATGAGACCCATGACGGCGCGCAGCGTGCTGGTACGCCCGGCGCCATTGCGCCCGAGCAGCGTGACCACCTCGCCTTCGTCGACGTGGAAGTTGACGCCGTGCAGCACGTGGCTTTCGCCGTACCAGCCCTGCAGCTCGCGCACTTCGAGGAAACGGTTGGCCATCTCAGTGGGCTCCCTTCAGCTCGACGCTGGCCGAGCCCATGTAGGCCTCGATCACCGCCGGGTTCTTCGACACCTCGGCATAGGGCCCTTCGGCGAGCGTCGCGCCCCGCTGCAGCACCGTGATGGTGTCGGCGATGCTCGCCACCACGCTCATGTTGTGCTCCACCATCAGGATGGTGCGGTTGGCCGAGACCTTCTTGATCAGCGTCTTGATGCGGTCCACGTCTTCCAGGCCCATGCCCTGCGTGGGCTCGTCGAGCAGCATGAGCTCGGGCTCCATCGCGAGCGTGGTGGCGATCTCGAGCGCCCGCTTGCGGCCGTAGCTCAGCTCCACCGTGGCGTGGCCGGCGTAGCTGTCGAGGTCGACCTCGCGCAGCAGCTCGAGCGCCCGCTCGTTGAGCACGTGCAGCGAACGCTCGGGCTTCCAGAAGTGGAAGGAGGTGCCGAGCTTGCGCTGCAGCGCCACGCGCACGTTCTCGAGCACGGTGAGGTGGGGGAACACCGCCGAGATCTGGAAGGAGCGGATGATCCCGCGCCGCGCGATGTGGGCCGGCTTCTCGCCGGTGATGTCGCGGCCGTTGAAGACGATGTGCCCCGAGGTCGGCGTGATGAAGTGCGTGAGCAGGTTGAAGCAGGTCGTCTTGCCCGCGCCGTTGGGGCCGATCAGCGCATGGATCTGCCCGCGCCGGACCTTCAGGTCCACGTCGTTGACGGCCACGAAGCCCTTGAACTCCTTCGTGAGCTTGCGCGTTTCGAGAATGATGTCGTCGCTCATTTGGCCTTGTGCTCGGGGGTGGCGCCCAGCCGCTCGGAAAGGCGGCGGGCCAGGTCGATGACGGTGTCGCGCTGCTGGGCGACGAAGCGCGGCTTGAGCCCGGCCTTTTGCATGCAGACCCCCAGCCCCGCGATCACTTCGCCGGAGGCGCCGCGCACCGGGGCGGCGATGCAATAGACACCCTGGCGCACGCTCTCGTCGTCGATGCTGTAGCCGCGCCCGCGCGTCTCGGCGAGCTCGTGCAGCAGGTCGCTGCGGCGCATGGCCGGCAGGTTCAGATAGGCGGGTAGACGTGCGGCGGGGAAGAGCCGCCTGACCCAGGCCTCGTCCTGGAAGGCGAGCATCGCCCGGCCGGTGGCGGCGCGGTGCGCCGGCAGCCGCATGCCCACGCTGAAGGCCATGCCCAGCGGGCGCATGCCGTTGCGCACGGCGACGTAGACGACGTCGGTGCCGTCGAGCACCGAGAGGATGAGCGTCTCCTGCGGCGTGGTGCCGAGGCTCGCCCACAGGCGCTCGAACTCCTGCGCCGGCGTGGTCGCTTCGGCGAAGGCATGGGCCAGGCCCATGACGCGCGGGCCGATGTAGAAGGCGCCGTCGTCCTGGCGGCGTAGGTACCCCAGGGCCGTCAGGGTATTGCACAGGCCATGCACACTGCTTTTCGGCAAGGCGAGGCTGGTCGCGAGCCTGGCCAGGCTCATGGCGCCGCGCTCCTTTTCCAGCAGGTCGAGCAGCGCCAGGGCTCGCGCCACCGCCGGCACGAGTGCGGGCTTGGTGGATGACGAGACGGTGGCCACGGCGGAATCCATGCGGTCTGGAGCGGATGGCAGGAGGTGCAGACGGTATCGTTCAACCTGTTGAATGCGATTCAATCGCTTGAACTGCTCGCGGCGAAGTCTAGAAGTCCGCCTGCGCCGCGCAAGTTGCGCTGAACCCGCCCTAGGGAAAGTCCGCTCAGGGTTTGCGTGTCCGCTCTGTTGCGTAGTCCCTTTCCGACGTGGGGCCTTGTCCCAGTTCAAAAATTTGAAGGCTCACGACAAGGGCCCTGAACGGCCTGTCGGCGTGCCCCCGTAGAGTGCCCACCTCATGAACAAGCCCATTGCCACCCGCTACGGCCTGGTCGCCATCGCCTTCCACTGGGTGCTGGCGCTGGCGATCGTCGGCGCCTTCTGCATGGGCGTCTACATGGCCGACCTGCCGTTCTCGCCGCAGCGCCTCAAGTACTACAACTGGCACAAGTGGGCCGGCGTGACCATCCTCGCGCTGTCGGCACTGCGCCTGCTGTGGCGCCTGACGCACCGCCCGCCGCCCGACCTGCCCATGCCCGGCTGGCAGCGCGTGGCCGCGCATGCCACGCACTGGGGGCTCTACGCGCTCTTCTTCGCGGTGCCGCTGGTGGGCTGGGCGTACAGCTCGGCGGCCGGCTTCCCGATCGTGTGGTTCGGCGTGCTGCCGCTGCCCGATTTCGTGTCGCCCGACAAGGCGCTGGCCGAGGCGATCAAGCCCTGGCACGGACGCCTGGCGTGGGCGCTCGCCGTGCTGGTCGTGCTGCACGTGGCCGCCGCGCTCAAGCACCACTTCATCGACCGCGACGGCCTGATCGGCCGCATGTCGCTGCGCGGCTGACGTCCTTTTCCACAGGAGCTCACCATGATCCGCAAGCTCATCGCCTCCGTGGCGCTTGCCGGCGTCGCCCTCGGCGCCGCGGCCCAGCAGAAGCTCGTGCCCGCCGGCAGCGAGATCGCCTTCACCAGCCGCCAGATGGGCGTGCCGGTGGAAGGCAAGTTCAGGAAGTTCGACGCCCAGATCGCCTTCGATCCGAAGCAGCCCGCCGCCGCCAAGGTCGCCTTCACCGTCGACCTCGCGAGCGTGAGCTTCGGCGCCGCCGAGACGGAGACCGAGGTCGCCAAGCCCGACTGGTTCAACACCAAGGCCTTTCCGCAGGCGAGCTTCCAGTCCACGAGCGTGAAGGCCACCGGCGCCAACAAGTTCGACGTGGCCGGCCGCCTGACCCTCAAGGGCGCCACGCAGGACGTGGTCGTGCCGGTGACCCTCACGCAGGCCGGCGGCACCACCACCGCCACCGGCGGCTTCACCTTGAAGCGCCTGGATTTCAAGATCGGTGACGGCGACTGGAAAGACACCTCCATGGTCGCCAACGAGGTCCAGGTGCGCATCAAGCTCGCCCTGACCGGCGTGGCACCGCTCTGACCGACCCGCTTTGTTCCCTCCCTCAGACCTCCAACCCAGGAAGCACGACATGAAGTACACCCTGCTCGCCACCGCCCTCTTCGCCACCGCCTTCGCCGGCGCCGCCCAGGCCCAGGGCGCCACCTACGCGATCGACCCGACGCACACCTTCGTGACGTTCGAGGCCAAGCACTTCAACACCAGCACCATCCGCGGCCGCTTCGACAAGAAGGAAGGCAGCGTGACCCTGGACAAGGCGGCCAGGAGCGGCCGCGCCGAGATCACGATCGACATGGCCTCGGTGAGCACGGGCGTGGGCCCGCTCGACGGCCACCTCAAGAGCAAGGACTTCTTCAACGCCGCCGAGAACCCGACCGCCAAGTTCGTGGCCGACAAGTTCAGCTTCAAGGGCGACAAGGTCGACACCGTCGCCGGCACCCTGACCTTCCTCGGCAAGACGCAGCCGGTGACGCTGACCGCCACCAACTTCAACTGCTACGAGAACCCGATGCTCAAGCGCGAGGTGTGCGGCGGCGACTTCGAAACCACGATCCAGCGCAGCCAGTTCGGCAACAGCTACGGCCTGCCCGGCATCCCTGACAACATCAAGCTGCTGATCCAGGTCGAGGCCGTGAAGCAGTAAGCCCCCGTCGCTAGCTCCTGGCACCAAGGGGCGCCCCCTGCGGACCGGCAAAGCCGGATCCGCGCGCGTGGCTGCACGGCACTTGGTGCGTGCACAACTTCAGGCCGGGGCCAGATGGCGCCTGAGCACTGCGCGCAGGTCCTCGTCCCTGAACGGCTTGGCAAGGTGGTCGTCCATGCCGGCCTCGAGGCTGTGCTCGCGGTCGCCCTGCAAGGCGTTGGCCGTGAGGGCGACCACCGGCGTGCGCGGCAGGCCCTGCTCGTCCTCGTGGGCGCGAATGCGGCGCACGGCCTCGAAGCCGTCCATCACCGGCATCTGGCAGTCGAGCAGCACCAGATCGGGCGGTGAGGCGCGGAACGAGGCCACGGCCTGCAGGCCGTCCTCGACCAGCTCCACGGTGAGCCCCATGTTCTTGAGCGCCGCCTCGGCCACGAGCGCGTTCACCGGGTTGTCCTCGGCAAGCAGCACATGGCCGCGCAGCGGCGTGTCGTCGGCCACGACCGGCACCCTCGGCGCCGGCGCGGCAGGCGCGGCTTCGGGCAGTTCCAGCGTCACGGTGAAGCACGAGCCGCGGCCGGGCTGGCTGGTCACCACCAGATCGCCGCCCATGGCGCGCGCCAGCTCGCGGGCGATGGTGAGGCCGAGGCCCGTGCCGCCATAGCGGCGGGTGAAGGAGCTGTCGGCCTGGTGGAAGGCATCGAAGATGCGCGGCAGCTCCGCCACGGGGATGCCCACGCCGGTGTCGTGCACCGCGATGCGCGTGCGCGAGCCGCGGTGCCTGGCCACCACCGTCACCGCCCCCGCCTCGGTGAACTTGATGGCGTTGCCGATCAGGTTGTGCAGCACCTGGCGCACGCGCGACGGATCGCCGCGCACCATGCAGGGCCGGGGCATGTGCAGGCGCGCCGACAGGGCGAGCCCCGCCTGGAAGGCCGACGGCACCGACAGCGAGACGACGTCGTCGATCAGCGCGGCGAGGTCGAAGACCTGCGGCGACAAGCGCACCTGCCCGGCCTCCAGCTTGGAGAAATCGAGCACGTCGTTGATGAGCGTGAGCAGGTGTTCGCCGGCGCGCTCGATCAGCAGCAGCTGCTCGTCGGGCCGGCGCGCGGGCGCGAGCGCGCCGTCCTTGCGCAGCAGCCGGGTGAGCCCGAGGATGCCGTGCAGCGGCGTGCGCATCTCGTGGCTCATGGTGGCGAGGAACTGGCTCTTGACGCTGCTCTGCCGCTGCGCCAGCCGCAGCGCTTCGGCCCGCTCCTCGGCGATGCGGTCGGTGGTGAAGCGCAGCGTGAGCAGCTCGCGGATGCGCGCCTCGCTGCGACGCGCCTCGATCATCACGAGCGCGAGGAACATGAGCAGGCCGAGCCCCGCATAGATGCCGTAGCGCTCGCCGCTGAAGAGCTGCGCCGCGCCTGCCGGCAGCAGCAGGGGAGCCAGGAAGCAGGCGCTCGCGCGAAAGCTCGGCTGCAGCACGAACATGCCGATTGCGGCGACGCCCACCAGCGCGGTGAGCGTGAGCGCCATCACGTGCTGCGTGGTGCCGGGCGCCAGCCAGATCGCCGCGAGGCTCCAGGTGAAGCCGTCGAGCGCGATGGCGACTTCGAACCAGCGCTGCCAGACCGGGTGGCCCTGCAGCCCGCTGCGGCGGAACTGCTGCGTGAGCAGCACGCGCGCGGCCGAGACGCCGCAGCGCACGATGAACCATCCCCAGGCCACCGCATCGCTCACGTAGGGCTGCAGCCCCAGGCACATGAGCAGCGCGAAGCCCATGCCGGTGATGGTGGAGGTCTGCGCCCGCGCGTAGAGCATCGCGGTCTGCGCTTCGTGCACGCGCCGGGCGAGAGCGGCGTCGTCGTGCGTGCTCACGGCGGATGCTATGGCGTGGGGCGGCTGTCGCGGATCCTCAGACATCTCACGCCCCTCGCCTGCCCCGTTACCCTCTTGAAGAATGCGCGCATTATCCGGGGCACCGCCTCCCGGCGCGACCGCCCGCGGCGGAAATGCGCATGCCTTTGATCACGACTGACGCCTGCTTGACGCCCTGCCGATGCGCCGCAGCCGGCCTGGCGGCCGCATGCCTCTGGCTGGTGCACGGGGCCGCGGCGGCCGCGCCGGTGGACTACGCGCTCGACGCCAGTCACACCCGGGTGCACTGGGAGGTCCGGCACTTCGGCACCTCCACGAGCCGGGGCCGCTTCGATGCCATCTCGGGCAGCGTGCAGCTCGACGCGGCCACGCGGACGGGCGAGGTCTCGATCGCGGTCCGCACCGCCTCGGTGGACACCGGCGTGCCGCCGCTCGACGGCGTGCTGCGACGCAGCTACCTGGAAAGCGACGCGCACCCGGTCGCCTACTTCGTGGCACGCCACTGGCGCTATGCGCCAGACGCCCCGCTGGAGGTGCGCGGCGAGCTCACGCTCAAGGGCGTGTCGCTGCCGCTCACGCTGCGGGCCGAGCGTCTGCACTGCGCGCTGCATCCGCTGCTGCAGCGCGAGGTCTGCGGCGCCGATCTCGAAGGCGAGCTGCTGCGCAGCGACCACGGCATCACCGCGGGGCTGCCTTTCATCGGCAATGCGGTGCGCCTGGTGATCCAGGTCGAAGCGATCCGCCAGCCTTAGCGCCAGGCCCTCAGGCGCGTGCCACGCGGAAGCGCGCCACCGCCTGCGCGAGGAGCGCCGACTGCTCGCGCAGGCTCTCGGCCGCGGCCGAGCTCTGCTCCACGAGCGCCGCGTTCTGCTGCGTCATCTGGTCGAGCTGCGCCACGGTGCCGTTGACCTGGCCGATGTCGCTGCTCTGCGCGTTCGAGGCGGCGGTGATCTCGCCGATGATGTCGGTCACCCGCTTCACCGAGTCGACGATCTGGTTCATGGTGGCGCCGGCGTCCTGCACCAGGCGCGAGCCCGATTCGACGCGGTCCACGCTCTCGCCGATCAGGCTCTTGATCTCGCGGGCGGCCTGGGCGCTGCGCTGCGCGAGGCTGCGCACTTCACCGGCCACGACCGCGAAGCCGCGGCCCTGCTCGCCGGCCCGCGCCGCCTCCACCGCCGCGTTGAGCGCGAGGATGTTGGTCTGGAAGGAGATGCCGTCGATCACGCCGATGATGTCGGCGATCTTGCGCGAGCTGGCGGTGATCTGCTCCATCACGTCGACCACCTGGCCCACCACCTCGCCGCCCTTGGCAGCCACACCCGACGCCGAGCTCGCGAGCTCATTGGCGCCGTGGGCGCTCTCGGCGGTGTGGCGCACCGAGCCGGTGAGCTGCTCCATGGAGCTCGCGGCCTGCTGCAGGTTGGACGCCGTGCGCTCGGTGCGCTGGCTGAGGTCGAGGTTGCCGGTGGCGATCTCGTTCGAGGCGGTCGCGATCGAATCGCTCGTGATGCGGATCTGCGCGACCATCTCGCGCAGGCCGGCGGTCATCTGGCCGAGCGCCGCCTGCAGGGATTCGGGATGCGCGGTCGCCGAAGCGCCCACGTCGAGGTCGCCCGAGGCGATGCGGCGCACCGATTCGCGCAGGCGGTCGGGCTCTTCGCCGAGCTCCTTCCAAACCGAGCGCACGATGACCCACGACGCGATGCCGAGCGCGAGCAGCACCACGAGGCCGGTCGCGATGGTGGCGAAGAGACTCAGGCGCACGCCCGCGGAGGCGGCGGCGTATTGGGCATCGACGAGCGCTCGCGCCTGCTGCCTGGCATCGCCGAGCACGCCGTCGAGCACCTTCTGGCTGTCCTGCATCTTCCGCACGGCGGCCATGGCGTCGGCGCTGCGGTCGATCATGCCCTTGGCGGCCGCGGCGGCCGCGGTCTGGTAGGCGTCGAAGGCGGTGCGCAGGGCGGTGGCCGCCTCGGCCTTGCCGGGCAGGAGCGCCATCGCGTCCAGTGCCTCGTGGCCGCTCTTCACGAGCTCCGCCACTTCCTGGAGCCGCTCGGCATCGCCCTCGGCGGTGGCCGTCTGCACGGTCAGGCGCACGTTCTCGGTCACGCGGTCGATCTGCGTCACGCGGGCGAGGAAGGGGTCGTCGACGGTGCGCAGCTGCTCCACGCCGTCGGACAGGCGCGCGCCGATGACGGCGCTGAGGAGGACGCCGACGATGAGCACGAGCGCGGCGCTCGCAGGAAGGCTCCAGATCTTGGTACGGAACTTCATTGTTGTCCTCTGAGGGCTACGGCCGGCGAGCCCCGTCTCGCCAGGGCCCGCCGGTGATATCGACAAGGTGTGCCGCTCAGTTGAGCGTGGAGACCACCTTCACGGTGCCGTCCACGGCCGACTTCTCGATGTAGCCGACCGCCTTGGGATCGGCGGCCACGGCCTTCTTGACCGCGGCCGCGTCGGCCACTTCCTTGGGTGGCTGGGCCTTGCCCGAGAACACCAGGCGCGACCACGCGGCCTTGACCTGCGCCGCGTCGCGGCCGGTGGCCTGCTTGTAGAAGTCGGCCCGGATGGGCGAGGACTCCGGCAGGTCGACCGGCGAGAGGCTCGGGTTCTTGCCGAGGAAGACGTCGGCGACCTGGTCCTTGCTCAGCGGCGCGGCCGAGGGGTGGCCGATGACCACGAGGTCGGCAGCCGAAGCCACGGTGGCCAGGCTGGCGAGAGCGACGGCGACGAGGGTGGAAATGCTGGACTTCATCGCACGCTCCTCAGAACACGAAGTCCACGCCGAGCGTCACGACGTTGGCGTCCAGGCCCGTCGCGGTGCTGCCGGCGGGCAGCTTCAGGCGGCCGTTGGAGTTGGCACCCGTTTCCACGCGGTCGTACTGCAGCTTGATCGCGGTGTTCTTGTAGGCGTCCCAGCGCAGGCCGATGGCGGTGGTCTTCTGGGTGGGCGTGATCTGCTGCAGCAACAGGTTGATGCCGCCGTTCAGGAAGCCGCCGTTGGTCTCCTGCTCGATGTCGCCCTTGACCTGGGAATAGATCGCGTAGGGGGTGAACCGGCCCAGGCGCACACCGCCGGCCACGTACCACGAGCGGCTGTCGGCGAGGATGCTGTCACCGTGGTAGTCGACGAACTCGCCCATCACGAACCAGTCGCCCGGGTCGTACTGCGCGCCCAGCGCGATGGCCGAGGTGCTCATGTTGCGGGTGTCGTACTTCTCCAGCATGTCGGTCTCGCCCAGGGCCACCATGGCGCCGAACAGGGGCGCGAACTGGTCGACCTCCAGGTCTTCCTTCAGGTACGTGTAGCCTGCGCGCAGGCTGAGCGAACCCATTTCCACCGTGTTGTTCAGGCCCCAGCTGCGCACCGCCTTGGCCGTGCCGCCGCCGGAGATGCGGACCTTGTTGGTGCCGTAGTAGGCCTGCAGCGTGTTGTGGGCGGCGCCGACGCGGCTGCGCCAGATGGCATCCACGCCGTCGTTGCTGGTCAGCGGCAGGATGCTGTAGACGTCCTGCGGCGGGCGCGCCCAGGTGTGGGCGTAGCCCACCAGGCGCGATTCGCTCATCAGGTAGGAGGGCAGCGCGATGCGGCCCACGCGCAGGTTGAGCGAGTCGGTCGCCTTGTAGGTCACGTTGGCCCACTCGACCTGCGGCCAGTACGACGAGTCGTGCTGGTACTGCGAGATCACCTGCACCACGGCCGACCACTTCGGATCGAAGGTGGCGTTGAGCTGCAGGCCGAGCTTGGAGTCGGGGTTGACGCTGGTGTCGCGGGTGTAGCCCACGCCGTTGGGCTGGAAGACGCTGCCCGTGAAATCGGCGGTCTCCAGGTCGGAATGCACGGCGGCCAGCGTGCCGAAGCCGCTGAACTTGTACGTGGGATCGGCGTGCGCCACACCGGCGCACAGGGCAAGGCTGATGGCAGCCACGACGGGCCGCAAGGAAAGGTGCTTCATCTGAACAGACACAACGGACCTCGAAAAGGACATGTCTTCCTTTTCGGGCGGCCGGCTGCCGCACTGAAGCAGTGCACAAGTGTGCGTTACCCGAGGTTCGTGCGAAGGCTCACGCTTTGGGCCATACGCAAAACCGCGTAAGCACCGCCATTCGTGCAGTGCATCACGGTGGCCCGGCCGCAGCGCTGCACCGGCAAAGCTACGAAAATGCCGGCCATGACTTCCACCGACCTGCAGGCCACCATCGCCCACATGGGCGCCAGCGCGCGCGCGGCTGCCACGCGCATGGCCGCCGCCTCCACCCAGGCCAAGAACACCGCCCTGCTCGCCCTCGCACGCGAGCTGCGCCAGGCCGGCCCGGCACTCGCCGCGGCCAATGAAAAGGACATCGCGGCGGCCACGGCCGCCGGCCTGGCCGCGCCCATGGTCGACCGCCTGCGCCTGACCGAGACGGTGCTGGCGACCGTCGCCGAAGGCTGCGAGCAGATCGCCGCCATGCCCGACCCGGTGGGCGAGATCACCGGCGTGAAGCGCCGCCCGAGCGGCATCAGCGTGGGCCAGATGCGCGTGCCGCTCGGCGTCTTCGGGATGATCTACGAGAGCCGGCCCAACGTGACCATCGAGGCCGCGTCGCTCGCCATCAAGAGCGGCAACGCCTGCATCCTGCGCGGCGGCTCGGAGGCCATCCACTCCAACCTCGCGCTGTGGCGCCTGGTGCAAGCCGCGCTCGCCGAGGCCGGCCTGCCGCCGGACGCGGTGCAACTCGTGCAGACCACCGACCGCGCGGCCGTGGGCCACCTCATCGCCTCGCCCGAGGCGGTGGACGTGATCATCCCGCGCGGCGGCAAGGGGCTGATCGAACGCATCAGCCGCGAAGCGAAGGTGCCCGTCATCAAGCACCTGGACGGCAACTGCCACGTCTACGTGGACGCCGAGGTGGACCTGGCGCTCGCGCTCAAGGTCACCGAGAACGCCAAGACGCAGAAGTACAGCCCTTGCAATGCGGCCGAGTCGCTGCTGGTGCACGAGGCCACGGCGCGGGCGTTCCTGCCGAAGATCGCCGAGGTCTTCGCCGCCAAGGGCGTCGAGGTGCGCGGCGACGAGGCCGTGCTCGCGATCCTGAACGGCACGCCGCAGCTCCGGCTCACCGCGGCCACCGAGCAGGACTGGAGCGAGGAGTACCTCGCCCCCGTCATCAGCGCCAAGGTGGTGAAGAGCCTGGACGACGCCATCGCCCACATCAACCGCTACGGCTCGCACCACACCGACGCCATCCTGACCACGAACCACCCGAACGCGATGCGGTTCCTGCGCGAGGTCGACTCGGCGAGCGTGATGGTCAACGCGAGCACGCGCTTCGCCGACGGCTTCGAGTACGGGCTGGGCGCCGAAATCGGCATCAGCACCGACAAGTTCCACGCCCGCGGCCCGGTCGGCCTGGAAGGCCTCACCTCCATGAAGTGGGTGGTGCTCGGCCAGGGCGAAGTCCGGACCTGACGCTCAGCCGCGTCGCTCCCTTGCGCGCGCACTCACGAAGAGCGCGCCCGGGTCCACGGCGCCGGTGTGCAAGAGACGCCGCACCGGCAGCTGCACCTCCAGCGCCGCGTCCACCTGCGGGCCGAGGTAATGCGCCGAGCGCACGTCGGCCCACACGTAGCCGTGGGCGAACTCCTGGCCCAGGCTCGTCCACAGGCGCGCCGCCGCCATCGACTGGCGAGCGCTGCTGAGCATGCAGGTGCCCCGCAGGAGCATGCCGCGGTAGATCCAGCGCGCCAGACCCAGGCGGCGGTACTCGCGCTTGAGCTTGCCGTGCGGCAGCACCACGTCGCGCTGCGTGCGGCGTGGCGGCAGCGACTCGAACGAGAAGACGCCCACCACGCGGTCGTGGCGCGCGTCCTTCAGGTAGAGGAAGCGGTGGCTGGCCGTGATGCGCGTGAGGATGCTCACGTCGCACACCGGCGTGGGCCGCCACGCGTCGTGGGCCAGCAGCTCCATCTGGCGCAGCCGCGCCTGCGCATCGGCGAGGTCGCGCTCGACCATGTGCTCGGTGAGGTGGACATCGAACCTCATGCCGGCACCTCCGCGCGCAAGGGCACCCACACGCCGCTGCGCAGCGCCTCGGGCTGCACGGCGCAGCTGACGCGGCCGCTGTGCTCCCAGTCGGCCTCGCGCGCGCACAGGCCTGCGTAGAGGCCGTAGCCCGCGCCGGTGCGCACCTCGCCGCCCGCCAGCAGGCTCTCGCCGACCTGGATCGCCGACCCGCTGACCACGTCGCGCGAGACCCGCACGCCCCAGCCCGCGCTGATCGCTTCGCCGCAGCGCAGGCTGCCGTCGCAGATCACGCCGTGGCCGGCCTTGAGCGAGCGAGCGATCACCGCGTCGTCGCCGAGGTAGAGGCCCTTGGCGCATTCGACGTGGCCGCCCGCCTCCAGCGCACCGCCGACCACGGCCTGGTCGCCGGCGGTGAAGTCGCCCTGCAGCTCCACGAGCGAGGCCACGCGCACCGTGCCCGCGCAGGCGAGGGCCCCCGCGGTGAGCGAGAGCCCGACCTTGAGGCTCGCGCAGCGCACGGCGCCGCCCGAGCGCACCGCGCCCTCGCATTCGAGTGCCTGGCCGACCTCGATGTCGTCGCCCGCGCGCACGCCGCCGCCGGCCACCAGGTCGCGGCCCACGTGGATCGAGCCGTTCACCTCCACCGACCCGCGCACCCGCACGCTGCCGGGGAAGACGAAGGCGTCGTCGTGCAGCTCGTCGAGCTCGAGCACGTCGTCGGTGGGGCCGAACTGCGAGAGCAGCCAGACCGCGTCGCCGGGCCGGCCGGCGTCGACCAGCGCCTGCATCAGCTGCAGGTAGGAAGCCTCGGCACGGCCGCTGCGCACGTACCAGCGGTAGCCCTCGGCGCATGGGCGCTTGGCCCGGATGAGTCGCGGTGAGATGTCCATCGTCGGATCCAGTCGTGCCCAAGGCGCGCCCCTGCGGTGGGGCGGCGGCGATGGGCGATGTCGTTCAGGGGCGCTGTGAGTGCCCGACGACCTGGATGCGCGATGGAGAGAGGGTGGTCGCCGGGCTCAGGGATGTGCGGCCAGCGCGGGCGCAGCCCCGCCCTTGCGTCGGCACGGCGACGCGCACCACCAGCCGCTCGCAAGCGACGGCGCTTGCAGGCGCTGCAGGCGCAGCGATGACGGCAGGTGGATGGACATGGGGCCGGATTGTAGGAAGGACCGCGCCGGCGCCGCGCAATGTCGCACCCAAACGGTCACCCTTCGATACCATCGCCCGATGCACCACGCCCGCCGCGCGCTCGTCCTCTTTTCCGGCGGCCAGGACTCGGCCGTGTGCCTGGCCTGGGCCCTGGAGAACTTCCCCTACGTCGAGACCATCGGCTTCGACTACGACCAGCGCCACGCGGTCGAGCTCGAATGCCGGCTCGCCCTGCGCGGGCACCTCTACGCGTCCTTCCCGCACTGGGGCGGTCGCCTGGGCGACGACCACATGGTCGACCTCTCGCTGCTCGGCCAGCTCTCCGACACCGCGCTCACGCAGGCACGGGCCATCGAGATGAGCGCGACGGGCCTGCCCAACACCTTCGTGCCGGGGCGCAACCTCCTCTTCTTCAACTTCGCCGCCGCCGTGGCCTACCGCCGCGAGCTCGACGTGCTGGTGGGCGGCATGTGCGAGACCGACTACTCCGGCTACCCCGACTGCCGCGACAACACGCTGAAAGCGCTGCAGGTCGCGCTCAGCCTCGGCCTCGACAAGCCGATGCGCATCGAGACACCGCTCATGTGGCTGGACAAGGCGCAGACCTGGGAGCTGGCCGCCGAGCTCGGCGGCGAGGCCTTCATCCAGCTCGTCATCGAGCACACCCACACCTGCTACCTCGGCGACCGCACGCACCGCCACGAATGGGGCTACGGCTGCGGCCAGTGCCCGGCCTGCGCGCTGCGCGGCCGCGGCTACAAGGCCTGGCGCTCGCGCGACACCCAGACCCACTCGTCCTTCCAGCCCACCGATCGCATGGGCCTGGGCTGACCGCGTGGCGCGCCTGCGCCACGCCATCCGTGCGATACCGCACACTGCCGCCCCCTGGTTTCCGGGTGGCGCGCTCCCGGGGCCCGACGGCGGCCGCGTGGCCAGCCCCTTGTCGTAGAGTCCCGCGCATCCAACCTGGAGGGCCGCAGATGACGCAGACGACAGGGGCAACCCCCAACAAGGAGGCCGCATGAGCACGGTGCAGGTGGTGAGCGTGGTGGTGCTGGCGGTGCTCGTCTTCTGGGGCGTGGGCGCCTACAACCGGCTGGTGCGCCTGCGCAACGTGATCGGCAACGCCTTTGCGCAGATCGACGTGCAGCTCAAGCGCCGCTACGACCTCATTCCCAACCTCGTGGAGGTTGCGCGCAAGTACGCCGCCCACGAGCGCGAGACGCTGGAGTCCGTGATCGCCGCGCGCAACCAGGCCAAGTCGGCCGCCGACGCCGCACGCGCCCGGCCCGCCGCAGCCGGCGCGGTGACGAGCCTGGCCGTGGCCGAACAGGCCCTCACCGGCGCCATGGGCCGGCTGATGGTGGTCGTGGAGGCATACCCCGAGCTCAAGGCCGACCAGAACCTGCGCGAGCTCGCCGAAGAACTCACCAGCACCGAGAACAAGATCGGCTTCGCGCGCCAGGTCTTCAACGACGCCACGCTCGACTACAACAACGCGGCCCAGCAGTTCCCGACCAACCTGATGGCCAGCATGTTCGGCTTCCGCGAGGCGGCGATGCTGCAGTCCACCACCGCGGACGTGGAGCGCGCACCGGTCAAGGTGCAGCTGTAAGCCGGGCGCGGGGCTCGTCGCGCGATGCGGTTCCGCCAAGCGCAGGACGACGCCCGGCGCGCCACGCAGCGCCTGCTGGCGCTCTTCGTGCTGCTGCTCGCCGCCCTCGTGGTGGCGGTCAACGCGCTGCTCTACGGCGTGTGGCGGGGGCTGGGCTGGCTGCTCCACTGGGAGCTGCCGCTGCCGCCGCTCTTCTTCGAGACCAACACCCTGGTCGTGCTGATGTTCGTGCTGGGCGGCGCGCTGGTGGAGCTCGGCCGGCTGCGCAGCGGCGGCGGGCGCCACGTGGCGCAGTGGGCCGGCGGGCGTGAGCTGCTCGACGCGCGCCACCTGAGCGAGCGGCGCCTGCTCAACATCGTCGACGAGATGGCGATCGCGAGCAGCCTGCCGCGGCCCGCCGTCTTCGTGCTCGACCGCGAGGATGCGATCAACGCCTTCGCCGCCGGGTGGACGGCCGACGACGCCGTCGTCGCCGTCACCCAGGGCGCGCTGGAGCGCCTCACGCGCGACGAGCTGCAGGGGCTGGTCGCGCACGAGTTCGGCCACATCCACGGTGACGACCTGCGGCTCAACATGCAGCTGCTCGCGCTCGTGTGGGGCCTGTCGCTCGTGCACGGCTACGGGCACAAGCTGCTGGAGGCCGACGAAGCCGGCCGGCGCTCGGCCTTCGGCATGCTGGTCGGTCCGGTGTTCGTGGCGGCCGGCCTGCTGGGCTGGCTCGCCGGGCAGCTGCTGCAGGCGGCCGTCTCGCGGCAGCGCGAGCTGCTCGCCGATGCCTGCGCCGTGCAGTTCACCCGCAGCCGCGAGGGCCTGGGCGGCGTGCTGCGCAAGGTCTGGCATCAGGCCGGACGCCACGAAGACCGGCTCGTGCGCGTGCCGGCACGCCTGCTCGCCGCGATGCTGCTGCAGGCGCCGGCCGACTGGCTGGCCACGCACCCGCCGCTCGCCGAGCGGCTGCGCCGGCTCTATGGGCGCCCGGTGGAGCCGCTGCCCGCCCCGCGCCTGGCCGAAGGGCAGGAGGCCGACGAACCGCGGCGCGACCTCACCCCCGTCCGCATGCCCGCCGGGGCGATGGCCATGGCCGCATCCGCAGGCGTGGCCTATGCTGCCCCCATGCCTTCCCCCTCGCCTGCTGCCAGCCCCGCGTCCGCCCCCGAGGCGGCCATACCCGAGCCCAGCGCGACGACCGAGCAGGACGAGCGCGACGCCCTGGCCCGCCTCGCCCGCCTGAACGGCCCCGGCGAGCTGCGCGCGGCCCTCCTCGCGCTGCTGCTCACCCCGGGCAGCCGCCGCGAGCGCCGCGCGTGGCAGGAAGAGACCAGCGGCCTCAGCAACGCGCGCACCGTGCGCGAAGACGTGCGCAAGCTCGGCCCTGCCGTGCGCCTGCCCTGGCTCGACCAGCTGCTCGGCCGCCTCGCGCGCGCGCCGCTGCCCGATCGTCAGGCGTTCATGGCCTCGGCACGGCGGGTGATGACGGCCGATGGCCAGATCCGCCCCATCGACCGGCTGGTCTGGCTGCTGATGCGCCAGCGCCTGGCCGACGCCACGTCGTCCCCGCCGGCCGCCGCCGGCCACCACGACATCGCCGAGACCTCGCTGCACACCCGGCGCGAGATCGCGCGCTTCACCGCCTTCCTCGCCCGGCTGGTGCCCGACGGCGAGGCCTGGTACGTGAGCGTGATGCAGCCCTGGCTGGCCGGCGAAGCGCTGCCGCCCTGCGAAGCGCCCGATGGCGACGGCCTGGTGCACGCGCTGCAGGAGTTGCAGTCGCTGCCCTGGATGCTCAGGCCCGTGCTGGTGCGCACCTGGACCGACGCGGCCCTGCGCCACAAGCCGCCCGGCCCCCTGCCGAACGACGCCTGCGACGCCCTGCGGCTCGCCGCACGCCTGATCGACACGCCGCTGCCGCCGGAGCTCGCGCGGCATTACGTCGAAGCGACCGGCTGACGCCGCCCGCCTGAGGCCGGCTCACACCACCAGCGCGTCGAGCAGGTGGCCGAAGCGCGCCGTCGAGGTGATCTCGGGCAGGCGCGCGATGCGGCCGTTCTGCGCCCAGTTTCCCTCGGGCACTTCGCGGATCTCGAGCGAGGTGACGACCGGCCGGCTGCGATCGGGCGCCACGGCTTCGGCAACGGCCTGCACCGCCGCGGCGAGGCGGGCCTTGCGGGCGCCATCGAGCACGCCGGCGCTCACCTGGAGCGAGGCGAACACGCCACGCACCCGCTGATCCGCCGGCTCGCCGGCGGAATAGAACTGGCCGGGCGCGAGCTCCTGGATCAGCACGATGCCGCGGGCGCGCGGGCCCGGCTCGTGCGGGATGGATTCGGCCTCGAAGGCCGCCTCGGTGAGGCCGCGCGCAAGCAGGGCTTGGGCAGACGGGTCGAAGGCGCCCGGCGTGAGGGTGACGGTGAGGAGCGGCATGGCGTGAGGCTCGCGGGTTGTTGGGACAGGGCCGCACTGTCGCGCCCGGCGGGGCCGCGTGCTACTGTCTGTTTTGACAACGACCTTGCCGATTCAGACAAACCCATGATCCGCATCGACATCCTCGTGCTGGCCGGCAGCAGCCCCGCCTCGCTCGGCATCACGCTCGACGTGCTGGGCGCCGCCAACATGCTCTCGGGCAAACGCCAGTTCGACCACCGCGTGCTGTCGCCGAGCGCGCCGTCGGTCGCGCTGCGCAGCGGCCTCGCGATGGCGGCCGAGCCGCTGGCCCAGGCGCGCGCGCGCCCGCTGGTGGTGCTGCCCGGGCTCGGGGCCGCCACGCCAGCGCAGATCGCCGACCGGCTGGCCGAGCCCGATGCACAGCTGGCCTCGGCCTGGCTGCGCAAGGCCTGGGTGCAGGGCGCGAGCGTGGCCGCCTCTTGCAGCAGCGTCTTCGTGCTCGCGCAGGCGGGGCTGCTCGATGGGCGTCGATGCACGAGCACCTGGTGGCTGGTGCCGACGCTGAAATCGCTGTGCCCGAGGAGCGAGACGACGCTCGACGCGATGGTCACCGAGGACGAGCGGATCTGGACCGCCGGCGCCTCGCTGGCGCAGATCGACCTGATGCTCGCGCTCGTCGCGCGCTACGCGAGCCCGGGCCTCGCCACCGAGGTGGCGCGCCACCTGGTGATCGAGCCGCGGGCCTCGCAGGCGCGCTTCGTGGCGCCGGCCTTCCTGGCGGCGCAGGACCCGCTGGCGCACCGGGTGGAATTGCTGGTGCGCGAGCGCCTGGCCGACGTGCCCTCGCTGGACGAGATCGCCGGCCTGCTGGCGGTGAGCCCGCGCACGCTGACGCGGCGGGTGACGGCAGCCACCGGCCTCACGCCGATGCGGCTGGTGCAGAAGATCCGTCTCGATGCAGCGCTGCATGCCCTGCAGACCACCCGCACACCGATCGACCAGGTGGCGCGCGACGTGGGCTTCGAGGATGGCTCGGCGCTCTACCGCCTGGTGCAACGCCACACCGGCAAGCCCCCGAGCGCGTTCCGCAGCTAACCCTTCTTGCGCAGCAGGGACAGAAACTCCGCGCGCAGCGTGGAGTCCTTGAGGAAGGACCCGCGCATCACGCTGTTGGTCATCAGCGCGTCGGTGTCCTTCACGCCGCGCCAGTGCATGCAGAAGTGATCGGCCTCCATCACGATGGCCAGGCCATCGGGCTTGACCCGGGCCTGCAGCTCGTCGGCCAGCATCACCACCGCCTCCTCCTGGATCTGCGGGCGGCTCATGATCCAGTCGCAGATGCGCACGTACTTCGACAGGCCGATGAGGTTGGAGTGCTCGCTCGGCAGGATGCCGATCCACACGCGGCCCATGATGGGGCAGAGGTGGTGCGAACAGGCGCTGCGCACGGTGACCGGGCCCACGATCATCAGCTCGTTCAGGCGTTCGGCGTTGGGGAACTCGGTGACCGCCGGCATGGGCTGGAAACGGCCGCGGAACACCTCGTTGACGTACATCTTGGCCACGCGCTGCGCGGTCTCGTTCGTGTTGTGGTCGCTCTCGGTGTCGATCACCAGCGCCTGGAGCACCTCCTGCATCTTCGCGGCGACTTCGTCGCGCAGCTCGTCGAGCTCACCCTCGCGCACGAAGGCGGCGATGTTGTCGTTGGCGTGGTAGCGCTGCTGCGCGCTCACGAGCCGGTAGCGGATGCGCTCCGATGCGCTCAGGGCGGCGAGCTCCTCCTCGCTGCGGAAGATGGGACCGGTGGGTGGGGCGGACATGGGCAGTGCATCGTGAGGAAACAGGAGGACGATTGTGCTTCCTTGTGTCGGCATGCGGGATCACCCCAGGGTGCCGAGGCTCCTGACACCACGTTGTCAGCACCGCCCCGCCACGATGGCGCCTTCTGCAACCCGCAAGGAGCGACACCATGGCACACACCCCCCCGCGCAACGCCGTGAACTGGTTCGAGATCCCCGTCGTCGACCCGCGCCGCGCGCTCGCCTTCTACGAGCAGCTGCTGGGCGCCAAGCTCGAATGGCAGACGATGGCCGGCCAGACGCTCGCCGTGCTGCCCAGCGACGAAGGGGCCGTGGGCGGCTGCCTGGTCGCCGATGGCAGCAAGCCCTCCAGCGAGGGCGCGCTCGTGTACCTCAACGCGACGCCCTCGCTAGACGCCGTGCTCGCCCGCGTGGAAGGCG
The DNA here is from genome assembly GCA_044507405.1 of Rubrivivax sp. Lineage (GTDB taxonomy): Bacteria > Pseudomonadota > Gammaproteobacteria > Burkholderiales > Burkholderiaceae_C > Rhizobacter. The sequence continues at coordinate 36,663 of JBIQJS010000007.1, forward strand.
CCGGCGGGCGCATCACCACGCCCAAGGTGCAGTTGCCCGGCGACATGGGCGTGTTTGCGCACGTCAGCGACACCGAAGGCAACCGCATCGGCCTGCACGCACCGGCCTGACGCACGAGACCACCGGATGCAACTCGCCTACACCATCGTCTACGTGAGCGACGTGGCCGCATCGCTCGACTTCTTCGAGCGCGCCTTCGGCCTCAGGCGCTGCTTCCTCCACGAAAGCGGAGGTTATGGCGAGCTCGACACCGGCAGCACGACGCTCTCGTTCGCGAGCCCCGCGACGGCACGCGGCAACCTCGGGCGCGACTACGTCGCGGCCGACCGCTCGGCCATGCCGCTCGGCCTGGAGATCGGCCTCGCGACCGACGACGTGGCGGGCGTCTGCGAGCGCGCGGTGGCGGCGGGCGCCACGCTGCTCACGCCACCCACCACCAAGCCCTGGGGCCAGACGGTGGCCTACGTGCGCTGCCCCGACGGCTCGCTGGTCGAACTCTGCACCCCCATCACGAGCTGAGCCCATGCCCCTCGAACCCTTCGAGCCGCCCCTGCGCCATCCGCTGCGCTTCATGGCCCCACCGCCACCGACACCGATGCGCGCACCGCGCCGCGAGCGGTTGCAGAATCCCTCCACCCTCCCGGCACCCCGGCCCACACCCGACGAGCCCGACCGCATGCGACGCGCAGACCGCCTGTTCCAGATCGTGCAGCTGATCCGCGGCCGGCGCCTGACGACGGCGCAGTTCCTCGCGCAGCGGCTGGAGGTCTCGGAGCGCACGGTGTACCGCGACATCGCCGAGCTGATGACGCAAGGGGTGCCCATCGAGGGCGAGGCGGGCGTGGGCTACCGCATGCGCACCGGCTTCGACCTCCCCCCGCTCATGTTCACCCACGAAGAAGCGCAGGCGCTCGTCGCCAGCGTGCGCATTGCCCAGCCGCGGCTGGACCCGGCCCTGGCCGCGCAGGCCGAGAACGCGCTCTCCAAGATCCTCACCGTGCTGCCGCCGGCCGCGCGCGCCGCAGCCGAGACGCTCGCGGTCTATGCGCCGCCGATCGACTTCGACCCCGCCACGCGTTCCCGGCTGGAGCCGCTGCGCCTGGCGGCCGAGGGCCGGCGCAAGGTGAAGCTCTCGTACCTCGACCTGAAGGAGGTCGCCAGCGAGCGCACCGTGCGCCCGCTCGGCTGCTTCTACTGGGGCGCGGTGTGGACGCTCGCGGCCTGGTGCGAGGTGCGCGGGAGCTTTCGCAACTTCCGCATCGACCGCATCCGCACGCTGGAGGTGCTCACGCACCAGTTCCGCGACGAGCCGGGCAAGACGCTGCCGGACTTCTTTCGCCAGACGCAGGCCGAATCGGCGCCCTCGCACGGCGCGCCCCGCTGAGGGACGCGGGGGCGGGGCCTCAGTTCTCGGGCGACTGCCCGTTGACGTGCACGATGCGGCACTGGCCGGTGTAGGCCTCGCGCCGCTGGTCGCAGTCGGAAAGCGCAGCCGAGATCGCCTCGCGCGCCGAGCTGCGGCCGACGGCCCAGCCGTAGGCGCCGGCGCTGGAGACGGCGAAGGCCTTGTGGTTGGCCGCCGGCCAGTACGCGTCGCGGAAGGCCTGGCCCCCGGGCCCGCCGGGCGCGCGCTCGGGCGGAGGAGCCTCGGCAGCCTGGGCTCGCTCTGCCGCGCGGCGGTGCGCCTTCGGCAGGTATTCGTTGTAGTAGGTGCGGGCGAGCAGCAGGCTGCCGACCATGACGCTCGCGGTGAGCCCGACGACGATCAGCGCCAGCACCATGTTGCCGCGGCGCGGCTTGGGGCCGTAGTCGTTCTCCTCGCCATGGCCGGGCCACAGCGCAATGACGAGGTTGGCCAGCGCTCCCAGATAGGGAACGAGCAGCAGCAGGACCCACCAGCCGCTGCGGTTGAAGTCGTGCAGGCGCAGCGCGGTGTTGCGCACGGTCCAGGCGATGAAGGCGAGGCCGCCCAGCACGATGGGCACCAGGCCGACCTTGCCCAGCAGGGCGACCAGCGCGCCGCCGACGGCCATCACGCCCAGCAGGGCGAGCATGGCCGCACCGCCCGCATTGATGTAGCTGGCGCGCCCGAAGCGCCCCTCGAAGCCCAGGCCCAGGATCGGCGGCGGGTCAACCAGTTCACCGCTCGGCTCGTGCTCGACGTCGGCACTCGGTGGCGCGTAGCGGCTGCTCACGCCCTGGCGTGCCGCGAGCCGCTCGGCGCGGGCGCGCTCGGCCTCCTCGGCCTGGTGGGCGAGCGCCCTCGGGATGTCGGTCGTGCACTTGCGGCACAGCACGAACTTCTTCGGCTGGCGCTCGCCGCAGTGGGGGCACTGCACCTCTTCTTCGAGGGGAGCGAGCGTGGCCGCAAGGCGCGGCGCGGCATTCGCAGCGGTGGCGGTGGCGAGCGGCTCGAACTCGGGCAGCCCGTCCAGCGGCTCCACCCGCACCCGCATGCCGAGCTTGCGCAGCCGCTCGACGTAGCGCTCGCCGTCGGCCAGGCCGATGGCGCGCTTGAGCACGGTGCGGTTGCCGGAGAAGACAGCCGCGAGGCGGTCGCCCTCGAGGTTGAACATCCTGCCGAAGAGCTGCCGGACCTGCTCGGGCGCATGCCCTTCGAGGTACTCCCCCGCGAACACCAGACGCACCTGCGCTTGGCCCTCCATGCCCATCTCCCCGGGTCGGCGCCCTGTTGTGATGGACCGGCAGCATACGCGTGCATCACTCGGCAGAGGCCCGGCAAAACGCCAACTTTTGCGCGGCCCGCAGCGCATGCCATGCGCGCCGGTGCGCACGGCAGACGGCCCGCGCGACGGCTACCGGGCCGCCTTGCCGGGGGGCGGGGCGCCCAGGCCGGCGAGGTAGGTGTCGAGCACCTGCTGGCCGGTCCTGACGAGGTCGAAGGCCTCGGGGTCGAGCATCCAGTTCTGGATCAGGCCGTCGATGAGCGCATGCAGCCCGAGCGCCGCCGCCCGGGCCGGGATGCGCCGCGGCAGCTGCCCGCGCCGGATGGCCAGCAGGATGCCGCGCTGGGCATGCAGCAGGCACTCGTCGCGTGTGGCCAGGTGGCGGTCGCGCACGGCCTGCAGGTCGCCCACGTACTCCACCTTGTGCATGGCGATGCCGAAGACACGCCGCACCTGGGGGTCGTTGGCCGTGAGCCGCAACGCGTGCAGGAAGTTCTCGCGCATGTAGCCGACCGGGTCGGCGAGCGTGCCGTCGTCGCTGCCGTGGGCCGTTTCCTCCAGCGGCAGCGTCACGCGCTCCATCATGGCGTTGAAGAGGTCGGCCTTGTCCTTGAAATGCCAGTAGATGGCCCCGCGCGTGAGGCCGGCGGCCTGCGCGATCTCGTTCAGGCTGGTGTGGGCCACGCCACGCTCGTGAAAGACCACCTCGGCGGTGTCAAGGATGAGCTTGCGTGTAGCCTGCGCTTCTTCTTTGGTGCGGCGGACCATGGAGTCGTCGTGTCAACAGGATGTCAGCTTACATTCAACAGTGTATGTATACTCTGCGGCCTTTCGGTTCCATCGATCGATGATTCTTTGATCTGGCACCCGAGACCCCCCCACTCCCCCCATTCCCGGCGCCGCGGGCGGCGCACTTCCGAAGGATTTCGCATGTCTGCGTTGAAAGGCGTTCCGGTTCGCCGTGCCCTCCGTTTCGTCGCCCTCGCGGGCGCGGCCCTCTCGCTCGCGGCGTGCGGCGACAAGCCGCAGGCCCCGGCGGGCGGCCCCCCGGGCGGCGGCATGCCGCCCGCCCAGGTCGGCGTGGTGACGGTGCAGCCGACCACGGTGAGCCTCGTCAACGAGCTGCCGGGCCGCCTCGAAGCCTCGCGCAGCGCCCAGGTGCGCGCCCGCGTCGCCGGCATCGTGCGCGAGCGGGTGTTCCGCGAAGGCAGCGACGTGAAGGCCGGCCAGCTGCTCTACCGCATCGACGCCGCGCCGTATCAGGCCGCCGTCGCCAGCGCCCAGGCCACGCTGGCCCGCGCCCAGGCCAACGTGGCGCAGACCACGGCGCAGGCCGAGCGCTACAAGCCGCTGATGGAAGCCAATGCCATCAGCAAGCAGGACTACATCAACGCCGTCTCGGCGCAGAAGGCCGCCGAGGCCGACCTCGCCGCCAGCCGCGCGGCGCTGCAGACCGCGCAGATCAACCTCGGCTACGCCTCCGTCACCTCGCCGATCTCGGGCCGCATCGGCCGCGCGCTGGTCACCGAAGGCGCGCTCGTGGGCCAGGGCGAGGCCACGCCGCTGGCGGTGGTGCAGCAGATCAACCCGATGTACGTGAACTTCACCCAATCGACCACCGAGGTGCTCAAGCTGCGCCAGGCGCTCGCGGCCGGCAAGCTGCAGCGCGCCGGCAACGATGCCGCCCGCGTGGAGGTGGTGCTCGAGGACGGCAGCGTGCATCCGCAGCCGGGCAAGCTGCTCTTCAGCGACCTCACCGTGGACCCGACCTCGGGCCAGATCACGCTGCGCGCCGAGGTGCCCAACGCCAACGGCCTGCTCCTGCCCGGCATGTACGTGCGGGTGCGCCTCGCGCAGGCCGCACTGCCGCAGGGCATCCTGCTGCCGCAGCAGGCGGTCACGCGCACCGAGACGGGCGACAGCGTGCTCGTCGTCGGCGCCGACAACAAGCCGGTCAAGCGCACCATCAAGGTGGGCTCCGCCCAGGGCCAGAGCTGGCTCGTGACCGACGGCCTGCAGCCCGGCGAGAAGGTGATCGTCGACGGCTTCCAGAAGATGATGGTGCCCGGCGCCCCGGTGAGCCCGGTGCCGTGGACACCAGCGGGCGCGGCCTCCGGCGCGAGCGCACCGGCCGCCGCCTCGGCGCCGGCCTCGTCGGCCAGCCGCTAAGGGGCAGCGCGCATGGCACGCTTCTTCATCGACCGGCCCATCTTCGCGTGGGTCATCGCCCTCTTCATCCTGGTCGCCGGCGCCGTGGCGATCACGCAGCTGCCCATCTCGCAGTACCCGCGCGTGGCGCCGCCGTCCATCGTGGTCTCGGCGACCTACCCCGGGGCCTCGGCCCAGACGCTCGAAGACGCCGTGATGAGCGTCATCGAGCGCGAGATGAACGGCTCGCCCGGCCTCATGTACATGGAGTCGGTGACGCAGGCCAACGGCACCGGGCAGCTGACGCTGAGCTTCGAGCCGGGCACCAACGCCGACCTCGCGCAGGTGGACGTGCAGAACCGGCTGAGCCGGGCCGCGCCGCGCCTGCCGGCCGCCGTGACGCAGCAGGGCGTGCGGGTGGACAAGTCCAACTCGAACTTCCTGCTGTTCGCCATCCTGTCGTCGGACAACCCGGCCATCGACCCGGTGGCGCTGGGCGACTACGCCTCGCGCAACGTGGTGCCCGAGCTGCAGCGCGTGCCCGGCGTCGGCCAGGCCCAGCTCTTCGGCACCGAGCGCGCGATGCGCGTGTGGATCGACCCGACCAAGCTGCAGGGCTACAACCTCTCGTCGGCCGACGTGATCGCCGCCATCCGTGCACAGAACGCCCAGGTGTCCTCGGGCACCATCGGCGACCTGCCCAACATCGCCGGCCAGGGCATCTCGGCCACCGTGGTGGTGAAGGGCCAGCTCACCACGGTCGAGGAGTTCGGCAACATCGTGCTGCGCGCCAACACCGACGGCTCCACCGTGCGCCTGCGCGACGTGGCGCGCCTGGAGCTGGGTGCGCAGGGCTACGCCACCTCGGCGCGCCTGAACGGCAAGCCCTCCACCGGCATCGGCGTGCAGCTCTCGCCCACCGGCAACGCGCTGGCCACCGCGAGCGCCATCCACCAGCGCATGGACGAGCTCTCGCGGCTCTTCCCCGAGGGCGTGAAGTACCAGATCCCCTACGACAGCTCGCGCTTCGTCAAGATCTCGATCTCGCAGGTGGTGGTGACGCTGCTCGAAGCGGTGGTGCTGGTGTTCCTGGTGATGTTCCTGTTCCTGCAGAACTGGCGCTACACCATCATCCCCACCATCGTGGTGCCGATCGCGCTCTTCGGCACCTTCGCCACGCTGCTCGCGCTCGGCTTCTCGATCAACGTGCTGACCATGTTCGGCATGGTGCTGGTGATCGGCATCGTGGTCGACGACGCGATCGTGGTGGTCGAGAACGTCGAGCGCATCATGAGCGAGGAGGGCCTGCCGCCGCTGCAGGCCACGCGCAAGGCGATGGGCCAGATCTCGGGCGCCATCGTCGGCGTGACGGTGGCGCTCATCTCCGTGTTCGTGCCGCTCGCCTTCTTCGCGGGCTCGGTGGGCAACATCTACCGCCAGTTCTCGGCGGTGATGGTGGCCTCGATCGCCTTCTCGGCCTTCCTCGCGCTGTCGCTCACGCCGGCGCTGTGCGCCACGCTGCTCAAGCCGGTGGAAGCCGGCCACCACCACGAGAAGCGCGGCTTCTTCGGCTGGTTCAACCGCGGCTTCACGCGCACGGCCAAGCGCTACGAGGGCTGGGTCGCGCGCATCCTCAAGCGCGCGGGCCGCTTCCTCATCATCTACGTGGCCATCGCCGCCGCCGTGGCGGTGCTGTACATGCGCCTGCCGACCTCCTTCCTGCCGCAGGAAGACCAGGGCAACATGCTGGTCAACGTGCAGCTGCCGCCGGGCGCCACCCAGGAGCGCACGCTCGAGGTGATGAAGCAGGTCGAGGGCTATGTGCTGCAGCAGCCTGAAGTGCAGAGCATGGTGAGCGTGGTGGGCTTCAGCTTCTCGGGCCAGGGCCAGAACGCGGCGCTCGCCTTCGTGACCCTCAAGGACTGGAAGGAGCGCGAAGGGCCCGAGCACGCGGCCGACGCCGTCGCCGGCCGCGCCTTCGGGGCGCTGATGGGCATCCGCGATGCCTTCATCTACCCGCTGAGCCCGCCGCCCATTCCCGAGCTCGGCCAATCCTCGGGCTTCACCTTCCGGCTGCAGGACCGTGCCGGCCAGGGCCACGAGGCGCTGATCGCCGCGCGCAACCAGCTGCTGGGCATGGCCGCGCAGAGCAAGGTGATCACGCAGGTGCGCCCCGACGGCCTGGAAGACGCGCCGCAGGTGCAGCTCGACATCGACCGCGACCGCGCCAATGCGCTCGGCGTGAGCTTCGATGCGATCAACTCGGCCATCTCCACCGCGCTCGGCTCGGCCTACGTCAACGACTTCCCCAACGCAGGCCGCCTGCAGCGGGTGGTGGTGCAGGCCGATGCGCCCGCGCGCATGCAGCCCGAGGACCTGCTCAAGCTCAACGCGATGAACAACCAGGGCAAGCTCGTCCCGCTGTCGGCCTTCGCCACCACGAAGTGGGTCACGGGCGCCATGCAGACGGTGCGCTACAACGGCTACCCCGCCGTGCGCATCAACGGCGCGGCCGCCCCGGGCTACAGCACGGGGGCGGCGATGGCCGAGATGGAAGCGCTGGCCGCCAAGCTGCCGCCGGGCTTCGGCTACGAGTGGACGGGCCAGTCGCGCGAGGAAAAGCTCGCCGGCTCGCAGGCGCTCATCCTCTACGGCTTCGCGATCCTGGCGGTGTTCCTGTGCCTGGCGGCGCTCTACGAGAGCTGGTCCATCCCGCTCTCGGTGATGCTGGTGGTGCCGCTGGGCGTGCTCGGGGTGCTGCTCGGGGTGACGCTGCGCGGCTACACCAACGACGTGTACTTCCAGGTGGGGCTGATCACCATCATCGGCCTGTCGGCCAAGAACGCGATCCTGATCATCGAATTCGCCAAGGACCTGCAGGCGCAGGGCAAGAGTGCGATGGAAGCCGCGCTGCAGGCGGCGCACATCCGCTTCCGCCCCATCCTCATGACCTCGCTCGCCTTCATCCTCGGCGTGATGCCGCTGGTGCTGGCCTCGGGCGCCGGCTCGTCCAGCCAGCGCGTGCTGGGCACCGGCGTCGTGGGCGGCATGATCAGCTCGGTGCTGCTCGCCATCTTCTTCGTGCCGGTGTTCTTCGTGGTGGTGCGCCGCTTCTTCAAGGGCAGCGAACGGCAGCGGAAGATGTATGCCCATGAGAAAGACCCCGATGACCAAGGAGGCCATCAACATGTCTGATCCCCGCCGTCTTGCGGCCCTCTGCGCGGCGCTGCTGCTGGCCGGTTGCGCCAGCATGGCGCCGACCTACGAGCGCCCGGCCGCCCCGGTCGCGCCCACCTTCACCGACGCCGGCCCGGCCACGGGCAGGGCCGCGGCCGAGATCGACTGGCAGAGCTTCTTCGTCGACGAGCGCCTGAAGCGCCTGATTGGCCTGGCGATCGAGAACAACCGCGACCTGCGCGTGGCGGTGGCCAACATCGAAGCCGCGCGCGCCACCTACGGCGTGCGCCGCGCCGATCTCTACCCGACGATCGGCGTGGGCCTGACCGCCCAGCGCGGGCCGTCGCAGATCACCGGCCAGCTGCAGAACACCTTCACCGCAGGCATCCAGCTCTCGACCTGGGAGCTCGATCTCTTCGGCCGCGTGCGCAGCCTCGGCAATGCCGCGGCCGCGCAATACCTCGCAAGCGAGGAAGGCCGCAAGGCCGCGCAGATCAGCCTGGTGGCGGCGGTGGCCAACACCTACCTGAGCCTGCTCGCCGACGAGGAGCTGCTCGCCATCACGCGCGACGCGCTGCGCACGCGCGAGGACTCGTTCAAGCTCAACCGGCTCAAGTTCGACAACGGCGCGGCCTCCGAGCTGGAGCTGCGCCAGGCCGAGTCGCTGCTCGAATCGGCGCGTGTCACGCTGGCGTCCGTCACGCGCCAGCGCGCGCTGGACGAGAACGCGCTGGTGCTGCTCATCGGCCAGCCGCTGCCGGCCGACCTGCCGCCGGCGCTCTCGATCGCCGAGCAGCGCCTGGCGAGCGACCTGCCCGCCGGCCTGCCCTCGGAGGTGCTCACGCGCCGGCCCGACGTGCGCCAGGCCGAGGAGCAGCTCATCGCCGCCAACGCCAACATCGGCGCGGCGCGTGCGGCCTTCTTCCCGCGCATCAGCCTGACCGGCAGCGTGGGCAGCGCCAGCTCCGAGCTCGACGGCCTCTTCAAGGCCGGCAGCAAGGCCTGGACGGTCTCGGGCAACCTGCTCCAACCCATCTTCGATGCCGGACGCAACAGCGCCAACCTCGACCTGGCCAAGGCCAATCGCGAGATCGCGCTCGCGCAGTACGAGCGCGCCATCCAGAGCGCCTTCCGCGAAGTGCAGGACGCGCTCGCCGGCCGCGCCACGCTCACCGAGCAGGCGCGCGCCCAGCTGGCGTACGCCAACGCCGAGCAGACGCGCTTCCGCCTGGCCGACCTGCGCTACCGCAACGGCGCGGCGAGCTTCCTCGACGTGCTGGACGCCCAGCGTGCCCTCTTCACCGCCCAGCAGGGCGTGGTCCAGGTGCAGGCCGCCGTGGTGCAGAACCAGGTCAACCTCTACAAGGTGCTGGGCGGCGGCTGGACCGAGCCGCAGCCGCGCGCCAACGGCCCGGCCGTCCGGTAGGCGGCGGCAGCCGCGGCGGCTGCCTGCCGGTAGGCGCGCGCCTACGCCAAGTGACGGCCGGCACCGATCGGCCGCGTGCGGCCGCATCCCTAGAGTGCAGGGCGTTCTCGTGACCAGGAGCACCGCATGTCCTTCGCCCTCTACCTGATCGGCTTCGCCCTGCTCATCGGCGGCATCGCCTGGGGCCTGTCGCTGGCTGGCGTACCGGCCCTCTACATCGCCGTGGCCTGCGTGATCCTCGCCGGCTTCGGCATCATCACCGGCGTCTCGCGCACCCGCACCAAGGATCCGTCGCACTGACGGCGCACGGCGCGCAGCCCGGCACACGGCTGCAGCGCGGCGCCACCCGAGCCGGCGCCCGCGACATCGGCGTGTCACCCACAGCGGGCAAGCCCGGTGGGCGCTCGCGCAGCCGGCTGACACACTGGCCGGCATGACGCAGCCTCCCGACGACACCGCCCTCACCACCCCCGACGGCCAGCGCCTGCACCTGCAGCACTGGCCGCTCGCGCCAGCCCGCGGCACCGTGCTCATCGTGCATGGCCTGGGCGAGCACATCGGCCGTTACGCCCACGTCGCCGCCCATCTGCAGGCGGCCGGCTGGCGCGTGCTCGGCGCCGACCAGCGCGGCCACGGCCGCAGCACCGGACCGCGCGGCGGCCTCGGCCGCGACGACGACCTGCTGCGCGACCTGGCCCTGGTGATCGACCATGTGCGCGCCCACCACCCCGGGCCGCTGGTGCTGCTCGGCCACAGCATGGGCGGGCTGGTCGCCGCGCGCTACGTGGCCGAGGCGATCGAGCCGCGGCCGGCCGACTGGTCGCGGCCGGTCGAGGGGCTGATCCTCTCGTCGCCGGCGCTGGCGGCCGACACCAGCGCGTTCCAGAACTTCCTGCTCGCGACCCTGGGCGCGCTCACGCCCGGCCTCGCGGTGAACAACGGCCTCCAGCCCCGCTGGATCTCGCGCGACCCGGACGTGGTGGCCGCCTACCGGGCCGACCCGCTGGTGCACGACCGCATCACCCCGCGGCTCGGGCGCTTCATCCTGGCCGAGGGTGAGACCGTGCGGCAGCGCGCCGGGCGCTGGCAGGTGCCCACCCTGCTGGTCTACGCCGGCAGCGACCGCTGCGTCGCACCGCGCGGCAGCGCCGAATTCGCAGCCGCCGCACCGAAGCAGGCGCTCACGACGCATGCCTACGGCCCGCTCTACCACGAGATCTTCAACGAGCCGGAGCGGGAGCAGGTGCTCGCCACGGTGTCATCCTGGTTGCACGCCTTGCCGGCAGCCGCCACCTAAAATCGCACCTTCGTCCAATTTGATGCGAGCGAGAGCACCATGATCCAGAAAGACAAGCTGTACATCGGCGGCCAGTGGGTGGCGAGCCTCGGCCAGGAAACCCCCGGCGCGGTGATCTCGCCCGCCACCGGCGACGCCATCGCCAGCGTCGTGCGCGGCAATGCCGCCGACGTGGACCGCGCGGTCGCCGCGGCCAAGGCGGCCTTCGAGCCGTGGGCCGCATTGACGCCGAGCGAGCGCGGGGCGTACCTCCTCAAGATCCACGAAGGCCTGAAGGCGCGCGCCGCCGAGATCGCCCAGACCATCACGTCCGAGATGGGCATGCCGATCAAGCAGTCGCTCCCCATCCAGGCCGGCTCGCCGATCGCGGTCTTCAAGTACTACGCCAAGCTCGTCGAATCCTTCCACTGGGAAGAGCAGGCCGGCAACTCCACCGTCGTGCGTGAGCCGGTCGGCGTGGTCGCCGCCATCACGCCCTGGAACTACCCGCTCCACCAGATCGGCGCCAAGGTCGCCGCAGCACTCGCCGCCGGCTGCACCGTGGTGTTGAAGCCCGCCGACGTGACGCCGCTCAACGCCTTCATCCTGGCCGAGGTGATCGACGCCGCCGGCCTGCCCGCGGGCGTGTTCAACCTCGTCACCGGCCGCGGCACCGTGGTCGGCGAGGCCATGGTCAAGCACCCCGACGTGGACATGGTGTCCTTCACCGGGTCCACGAGCGCAGGCCGCCGCATCTCGGCGCAGGCGTCCGAGACCATCAAGCGCGTGGCGCTGGAGCTCGGCGGCAAGTCGGCCTCGGTAATCCTCGAAGACGCCGACCTGGTCTCCGCCGTCAAGGGCTCGGTGCAGGCCTGCTTCCTCAATGCCGGCCAGACCTGCACCGCCCACACGCGCATGGTGGTGCCCGAGAGCAAGTACGACGAGGTCGCCAAGATCGCCGTCGCCGTGACGCAGGCCTACAAGGTCGGCGACCCGATGGACGAGACCACCGTCATGGGCCCGGTCGCGTCCAAGGCGCAGCAGGACACGGTGCAGGAGTACATCCAGATCGGCCTGGACGAAGGCGCCGAGCTGCTGACCGGCGGCCTGGGCGCGCCCGAGGGCCTCGAGAAGCGCGGCTACTACGTGAAGCCCACGGTCTTCGGCCGCGTGAAGCCCGATTCGCGCCTCGCGCAGGAAGAAGTCTTCGGCCCGGTGCTCTCGATCATCACCTACAAGGACGAAGCCGAGGCCGTGGCGATCGCCAACAACAGCATCTACGGCCTCTCGGGCGGCGTGTGGGCCTCGAGCGACGAGCGTGCGGTCGAAGTGGCGAAGAAGATCCGCACCGGCATGGTCGACATCAACGGCGGCGGCTTCAACCTGCAAGGCCCGTTCGGCGGCTACAAGCAGTCGGGCAACGGCCGCGAGTTCGGCAAGTGGGGGCTGGAGGACTTCACCGAGGTGAAGTCGCTGCTCTTCAAGCGCAGCTGATCGCGCCCGCAAACCGCACCTGCCGAGAGGGCTTGCCGCGAGGCAAGCCCTTTTTGCTTGTCTAAACTGCCTCGATCCATCGTCAGGAGCCCCGCCATGAACGCCCGCGACCCGCTGCAACCGATCCAGCCCGACGAGGCCACCGCCCTCGCGGCGTTTGCGAACCGCACCTGGGACGAGGAGATCGTCCCCGCCCTCACCCGCTACATCGCCATCCCGGCCAAGAGCCCGATGTTCGATGCGCAGTGGCAGCAGAACGGCCACCTCGAGCACGTGGTGCGCGAGGCCGCGACCTGGGTCGAGTCGAAGAAGGTCGCCGGGCTCAAGCTCGAAGTGATCCGCCTGGAAGGCCGCACGCCGGTGATCTTCTTCGAGGTGCCGGCCACCAAGCCGGGCGGCAACGCGAAGGACGCCGACACCATCTGCCTCTACGGCCACCTCGACAAGCAGCCGGAGTTCAACGGCTGGCGCGCCGACCTCGGCCCCTGGACGCCCAAGTACGAAGACGGCCTGCTCTACGGCCGCGGCGGCGCCGACGACGGCTACGCCATCTACGCCGCCATCACCGCCATCCTCGCGCTCGACGCGCAGGGCATCCCGCGGCCGCGCTGCGTGGGGCTCATCGAAACCTGCGAGGAAAGCGGCTCCTACGACCTGCCCGCGTATGTGGATGCGCTCAAGGACCGCCTCGGCCAGGTGAGCCTCGTCGTCTGCCTCGACAGCGGCGCGGGCAACTACGACCAGCTCTGGCTCACCACCAGCCTGCGCGGCAACGTGACGGGCACGCTCAAGGTGGAGATCCTCACCGAGGGCGTGCACTCGGGCGATTCCAGCGGCCTCGTGCCCTCGAGCTTTCGCATCCTGCGCCAGGTGCTCGACCGCCTCGAAGACAGCCGGACCGGCGAGCTGCTGCCGCGCGACTTCCATTGCGAGATCCCCGCCGATCGCGTCGAGCAGGCACGCGCGACGGCGCAGATCCTCGGCGACGAGGTCTGGAAGCGCTTTCCGTGGGCCTGCGGCGCCGACGGTGGCCCCGCGCTGCCCACCACCACCGACCCGCTGCAGGCGCTGCTCAACCGCACCTGGAAGCCCACGCTCAGCGTGACCGGCGTCGATGGCTTTCCGGCGCTCAAGGACGCCGGCAACGTGCTGCGCCCCTACACCGCCTTCAAGCTCAGCCTGCGCCTGCCGCCGCTCGTCGATGGCCACGAGGCGGCGCAGAAACTCAAGGCGCTGCTCGAGGACAACGCGCCCTACAACGCGAAGGTGACCTTCAACGCCGACGGCCGCGTGGGCGCGCAGGGTGCGAGCGGCTGGAATGCGCCGACGCTCGCGCCCTGGATGGAACACGCCCTGAACGCCGCCTCGCAGGCGCACTTCGGCGCACCCTGCGGCTACGTGGGCCAGGGCGGCACCATCCCGCTCATGAGCCTCCTGCAGCAGAGCTTCCCGAAGGCGCAGATGCTGGTCTGCGGCGTGCTCGGCCCGAAGAGCAACGCCCACGGCCCGAATGAGTTCCTGCACGTGCCCTATGGCAAGAAGCTGACCGCGGCCGTGGCCCAGGTGATGGCGGCCTGCCCCTGAAGGTGCGCGCGCACTGAACGGCCGCCGGCCTGCGCGCATTCGCGCATACGCAGACGGTGCGCCGCTACTTCGGTGCGGTGTGCCCGAGCCCGAGCAGGCTTGCCCCCAGCGCCTCGGCCACCTCGATGCCATCGACACCGGCCGACATGATCCCCCCCGCATAACCGGCGCCCTCGCCGGCCGGGTAGAGGCCCCGCACGTTCAGGCTCTGGAAGTCGCGCCCGCGGGTGATGCGCAAGGGCGACGAGGTGCGGGTCTCCACGCCGGTGAGCACCGCGTCGGGCATCGAGAAGCCCTTGATCTGCCGCTCGAAGGCAGGCAGCGCCTCGCGGATCGCCTCGATGGCGTAGGCCGGCAGGCTGCTCGCGAGATCGGTGAGGTGCACGCCCGGCTTGTACGAGGGTTCGACCTTGCCGAGCACCCGGGACGCCTGGCCCTTGAGGAAATCGCCCACCAGCTGGCCGGGTGCGCCATAGGCGCCATCGCCGAGCACGAAGGCGCGCGATTCGAGCGCGCGCTGGAAGGCGATGCCGTCGAGCGGGTTCACCGGGCCGGTGGCGCCGCGGTCCTGCCGGTAGTCCTCGGGCGAGATGCCGACCACGATGCCGGCGTTCGCGTTGCGTTCGTTGCGCGAGTACTGGCTCATGCCGTTGGTGACCACACGCTCGGGCTCCGAGGTGGCCGCCACCACCGTGCCACCCGGGCACATGCAGAAGCTGTAGACCGAGCGGCCGTTCTTCGCGTGGTGCACGAGCTTGTAGTCGGCCGCGCCGAGGATGGGATGCCCGGCGCTCGGCCCGAAGCGCGCGCGGTCGATCACGCCCTGCGGGTGTTCGATGCGAAAGCCCACCGAGAAGGGCTTGGCCTCCATGTACACGCCGCGCTGCTGCAGCATGGCGAAGGTGTCGCGTGCGCTGTGGCCGAGCGCGAGCACCACGTGCGAGCTTGCGATCTGCTCGCCCGAGGCGAGCGTCACGCCGCGCACGCGCAGGCTTCCGCCGTCGCGCTCGACCTGCAGGTCGGTCACGCGCTGCTGGAAACGGATCTCGCCGCCCAGCGCAACGATGTCGGCGCGGATCTTCTCGACCATGCTCACCAGCCGGAAGGTGCCGATGTGGGGCTTGCTGACGTAGAGGATCTCCTCCGGCGCGCCGGCCTTCACGAACTCGGTGAGCACCTTGCGCGTGAGGTGGCGCGGGTCGCTGATCTGGCTCCACAGCTTGCCGTCGGAGAAGGTGCCGGCACCGCCTTCGCCGAACTGCACGTTCGACTCGGGGTTCAGCTCGCGCCGGCGCCACAGGCCCCAGGTGTCCTGCGTGCGCTGGCGCACTTCCTTGCCGCGCTCGAGCACGATGGGGCGCAGGCCCATCTGCGCGAGGATCAGCGCCGCGAAGATGCCGCAGGGGCCGAAGCCGATGACGAGCGGGCGCTCGCCGCCGGAGGCGCCGAAGTCCGCCGGCGCATGGCCGAGGTGGCGGTAGCGGGTGTCGGGCGTGGGGCGGATGTGCGGGTCGCCTGCGAACCGGGCGAAGACCGCCGCCTCGTCGTCGAGCTCGCAGTCGAGCGTGTAGATGAGCTGGATCGCGCTCTTCTTGCGCGCGTCGTAGCTGCGCTTGAAGACGGTGAAGCTGCGCAGCGCCGCGTCCGCGATGCCCAGCCGCTGCACGATGGCCGCACGCAGCGCGTGTTCAGGGTGGTCGAGGGGCAGGCGAAGTTCGGTGATGCGCAGCATGGCGGCGATTGTCCCCTGCGCCATGCAGCCCGCCACCACGGCGCGCCATGCAAAAGCCGCCCCGGAGGGCGGCTCGTGGACACGCTGCGTTGCCAGCGATCAGCCGCCGGCCTGCAGGCTCGCGGCCTCGGGCGACCTGGCGGCGGCGCGGGCACGCGCCTGGACGCGCTGCGCTTCGCGCGTCACCGTGGAGGGCTCGGTCATCTGGAAGATGCCGGCCACATCGGCTTCGATCGGGCGCTGGAACTGGCCGCGGGCGCGGGCTTCGAGCACCTCGGCGCGCACTTCAGCACGGGTCACGGCCGAGGGCTGGCCGGCACCGAAGTACTGGAGCGCGGGGTCGGCTTCCGCGTGGGCGGCGGTGGCGGTGAGCAGCGCAAAGGCGGCGGCGAGGAATGGGGTGGTCTTCATGGCTGTCCTTCGGGGTGGTTGACGATGGAAGGCACTTTAAAAATTGCGCTCACATGAATAAACCACCTATGCTTCAACGCCTCATTGCTGTGCTCGCAACAATCAACCCCGACCGATGGACCGACTCCACTCCATGCGCGTGTTCACCCGCGTCATCGACGAAGGCAGCTTCGCCGGCGCGGCGCGTGCCCTCAACCTGTCGGCCGCGGTGGTGACCCGGCTGGTGGCCGACCTCGAGGAGCACCTGGGCGCCCGCCTCATCAACCGCACCACGCGCCGGCTCGCGCTCACCGACATCGGCGAGCTGTACCTCGAGCGCGTGCGGCAGATCCTCACCGAGGTGGAAGAGGCGGAGGCGCTGGCCAGCGTGGCCACCTCGGAGCCGCGCGGGCACCTGCGGGTGGTGGCGCCGCCGGCTTTCGCGGTCCACCAGATCGCCAAGCACCTGCCACGCTTTCGCCGGCTCTACCCGCGCGTCACGCTCGAGCTGGCAGCCCCGGGCCCGGTGGAAACGGTGGACGAGAACTTCGACGTGAGCCTGATCCAGGTCGGGCGCATGCCGCTCCAAGGTGAGTTCGTGGCGCGCCTGCTCGCGCATTCGGAGGTCATCACCTGTGCCGCGCCCGAGTACCTCGACCGCCGGGGCCGACCCGCACATCCGGACGATCTGATGGCGCACGAGGCGATGCTGCCCAACTTCGCGCGTGAGATCACCTTCCACCGCGGCCCTTCGGGCGGCATGCACGACAGCGGCGAATCGGTGACGCTCGTGCCGCCGCGCCCGGCGCTCTCGACCATCCACAGCGACACCATGTATGCGGCCGCGCTCGCCGGCATGGGCGTCTCGGGGCTGCCCTCGTACGTGGTCGAGGACGCACTGCGCGAACACGCCCTCGAGCGCGTGCTGCCCGAGTGGCGTGTGCTGACCTTGCGCCTCTATGCCGCCATGCCCACGCGCAAGTACGTGCCGGCGCGCACGCGCGCCTTCATCGACTTCCTGGTGCAGACCTTCGGCGGCCGCGAGCACGACCCCTGGCTGCAGGCGGCCGGCTGCGAGACGCCGGCCCTGCGCGCGCCGGATCAGTAGAAGGCGTCGGTGCGGCTCGTGCCCATCAGCGGCTCGAGCAGGTGCGCAAGCGGCCCGAGGCCGTGGTAGCGCACGGCCACCTTGTGGGCATAGCGGAAGAAGCGCGGCAGGTCCTCGCTGTACTTGGGCTTGCCGTCGCGGTGCTTGAGTCGGCAGAAGATGCCCAGCACCTTGAGGTGGCGCTGCAGGCCCATCCATTCGAGCTGGCGCCAGAAGTCGCCGAAGTCCTCGGGCACGGGCAGCGCGGCCTTCTTCGCCTGCTGCCAGTAGCGCACCGCCCAGTCGATCTCCTGCTCCTCCTCCCAGGAGATGAAGGCGTCGCGCAGCAGCGAGGCGACGTCGTAGCTGATGGGGCCGCGCACCGCGTCCTGGAAATCGAGGATGCCGGGGTTGCCCGCCTCGGGCGGGCAGATCATGAGGTTGCGCGGCATGTAGTCGCGGTGCACCGCGACCGTCGGCTGCGCGAGCGCGCTGGCCACGAGCAGGTCGCACACCTGCTGCCAGCGCGCCTGCTGGTCGGCGGTCCAGGTGACGCCGTATTCCTGCGCGACGCACCAGTCGGGAAAGAGCTGCAGCTCGCGGCGCAGCAGCGCGTCGTCGTAGGCGGGCAGCGCGCTCGCATCGGCGCGGCTTTGCCACTGCACGAGCGCAACGGTCGCATCGCGCATCAACGCGGCGGCGCGCGGCACGTCGCCCTGCGCCTGCGCGGCCAGCAGCGCCTGCAGGTAGAGCTGCGAGCCGAGGTCGCTCAGCAGCAGGAAGCCGTGCTCGACGTCCTGCGCCAGCACGCGCGGCGCGTTGAGCCCGGCGCCTTCGAACATGGCCGCGATCGCGACGAAGGGGCGCACGTCTTCCTGCGGCGGCGGAGCGTCCATCACGATGAAGGAGCCGCCCGCACCGTCGACACGGAAATAGCGGCGGAAGCTCGCATCGGCACTCGCCGCCCGCAGGCTCGCGGGGTCGAAGCCATGGCGTTGCGAGGCCGTGGCGAGCCACTGATGGAAGCGCTCGCGGCGCGCCTCGTCGGGCCACGCGATCGCGGCCGTTGCAGCAGGTGGAGTGGACATGGAAGCGGTGGGTGGGTGGGGGGGCAAGCGCGAGGGAACGCTAGGGGAATTGAGGGCGTCGGGCCACCCTCCCTCGTCGATAATCGATTCTACAAATCGACCCTTGCCGTGGCGCCCTTGCGGCCATGCGCAGGCCCTCCAGGAAGGCCGTCGTGCCTCGCCGCTCGCCAGCTCTCTCGCTCCCTTTGCACCTCGTTCCACGACATCGTCCCCACGCCATCGCCGCGGCCTGCCTGGCCGCGCTCGCGTGTTCATCGGTCTCGGGCCAGTTCGCGCCGGCGCCGGCCGACGAGAAAGCGCCGATCGAGGTCGAAGCCGCCGAGGTGCGCGCACGGCCCGACCTGGACGTGGTGGCCGAGGGCGACGCGACGCTGCGCCAGGGGCCGCTCGAGATCCGCGCCGACCGGCTGAGCTACGACCAGGCGAGCGACACCGCGCGCGCCACCGGCAACGTGTGCATCTCGCGCGATGGCAACACCTACCGCGGGCCGGAGCTGCAGCTCACGCTCGGCAGCTACCACGGCTACTTCCTGAAGCCGACCTACTACTTCGCCCGCACGCAGGCCGGCGGCAGCGCGGAACGCCTCGATTTCCTCGGCCGCGACGTCGCGCTCGCCACCGGCGGCAACTACACCAGCTGCCCGCGCGACGACGGGCAGGAGCCCGCGTGGCTGCTGTCGACCACGCGCGTGCGCATGGACTTCCCCAACAACGAGGGCATCGCCGAGGGCGCCGTGCTGCGCTTCTACGGCGTGCCCATCCTTGCCGCGCCGGTGTTGAGCTTTCCGCTCACCGAGGCGCGCAAGTCGGGCTGGCTGCCGCCGACCACGAGCGTGGACAACAAGAGCGGCCTGCAGCTCTCGGTGCCCTACTACTGGAACATCGCACCGAACCGCGACGCGACCTTCACGCCCACCATCATCGCCAAGCGCGGCGTGGGCTTGGGCACCGAGTTCCGCTACCTGGAGCGCAGCGACGAGGGCATGCTCAACCTCGACGTGCTGCCGCACGACCGGCTCGCCGGCCACAGCCGCAGCGCGTTCGGCTTCCTGCACGAGGGCAACTTCTTCGGCACCGGCTACTACACGGCCGACGTGGTGCGTGTCTCCGACAACGACTACTGGAAGGATTTCCCCGGCGACTACCCGAGCCTCACGCCGCGCCTGCTGACGGGCGACGCGCAGATCCACGCCCCCGTCTTCGGCGACTGGAAGACCTACGCCCGCGTGCTGCGCTGGCAGCTGCTGCAGAACGACACCGATCCGATCGACGCGCCCTACGACCGCTATCCGCAGGTGGGCCTGCGCGGCCGGCAGGCGCTGCCCGGGGGCTTCGAGTTCGGCCTGGAGACGGAATACAACCGCTTCGTCAACCCGAAGGACATCGCCCCCAGCGCGGCCGGCCGCATGACCGGCGAACGCTGGCACACCATCGGCGCCTTGAGCTGGCCGCACGTCACGCCGGGCTGGACGCTCGTGCCGCGCTTCTCGTTCAATGCCGCGTCGTACGGGCTGGACCGCCCCCTGACCGCGGGCGAGTTCAACGGCCAGCGCCGCTTCGGGCGCACCATCCCCACCTTCAGCCTCGACAGCGCCTGGGTGCTCGAGCGCAGCACGACCTGGTTCTCGCGCGCCATGCAGCAGACGCTGGAGCCGCGGCTGTACTACGTGAAGACGCCCTACCGCGACCAGACGGGCCTGCCGATGTTCGACTCGGCCGAGCGCGACTTCAACTTCGACTCCATCTACAGCGACAACGCCTTCTCCGGCGTCGACCGCGTGTCGGACGCGCACCAGGTCACCGCGGGCGTGACCACGCGCATGTTCGATGCGCAGACGGGCGCCGAAGCGCTGCGGCTGGGCATCGCGCAGCGCTTCCTGCTCTCCGACCAGCGCATCACGCCCGACGGCACGGTGGAGACGCAGCGTGTCTCCGACGTCCTGCTGATGGGCTCCACCAGCTTCTGGCCGCAGTGGAAGCTCGAAGCGGGCATGCAGTACAGCCCCGAGATCTCGCGCACCAAGCGCTCCATGTTCAGCGCGAGCTACTCGCCCGGCGGCTACCGCACGCTCTACGGCGCCTACCGCTTCAAGCGCGAGGAAAGCGAGCAGGTTGAACTCGGCTGGCAATGGCCGATCTATGGTCGTGTGCGCGAGAGCAAGGCCCTGCCCACCCAGACGTGTTCCGGCGCGTGGTACAGCGTCGGGCGTGTGAACTACAGCCTGCGCGAAAGCCGCGTGACCGATTCCGTGCTGGGCTTCGAATACGACGCCGGCTGCTGGATCGGGCGCGTGGTCGCCAAGCGTGTCTCCACGGGCCAGCAGGAAGCCACCACGCAGCTCGGCTTCGAGATCGAGTTCGTGGGCCTGTCACGGCTGGGCACCAATGCGCTCGGGGTCTTGAAGGACAATATTCCCGGCTACCGCCTCCTGCGTGACGACACGCCGGCCCAGGGCCTCCCGCCCACCGCTCCCTGAATTCCCCCATGACACCGATCCGCACCTGGCCCTGCATCGCCCTGCTGTCGCTCACGCTTGCGGCCGGCCTGCCCGCCCACGCCCAGCGCAGCGCGCCGCGCACGGCCGACTACATCGTGGCCATCGTCAACCAGGAGCTGGTCACCCATGCCGAGCTGCAGCAGCGCCTGAACGCCGTGCGCGAGAACGCACGCCGCAGCGGCACGCAGCTGCCGCCCGACGAGATCCTGCAGCGCGAGGTGCTGGAGACCCTCATCGACGAGCGGGTCGTCATCACCACCGCGCGCGACAGCGGCCAGCGCGTGGACGACGCCGAGCTCGAGCGCGCGATGGCCAACGTCGCGGCGCAGAACCAGCTCACGCCGCAGCAGCTGCGCGAGCGGCTGCGCCGCGAAGGCATCGACTACGCGCGCTTCCGCAACAACGTGCGTGACCAGCTGCTCGTGGAGCGCACGCGCGAGCGAGAGGTGCAAAGCCGCATCCGCATCACCGACGCCGAGATCGAGGACTGGCTGGACAAGCAGCGCGCGGCCGCCGGCGGCGCCACCGAGCTCAACATCGCGCAGGTGCTGGTCACCGTGCCCGAGAACGCCCCCGACCACGTGGTGCAGGAGCGCCGCGCCCGCGCCGAGGCGGCCCTTGCGCGCCTGCGCAAGGGCGACGCCTTCGAGGCGGTGGCGCGCGAGATGTCGGAAGACACCAACCGAGAGCGCGGCGGCGAGATCGGCACGCGCCCGGCGAGCCAGCTGCCCGACGTCTTCCTCGACGCCGTGCGCCCCCTCAAGGACGGCGAATACACGCCGGCGCTCGTGCGCAGCTCGGCGGGCTTTCACATCCTCAAGCTCGTCACGCGCAAGGAGATCGGCGCCTTCACCGTCACACAGACGCGCGCGCGCCATGTGCTGCTGCGCCCCTCGCCGCAGCTGAGCCAGGAGGCCGCCATGCGCCGCCTGCAGGAGTTCAAGCGCCAGATCGCGAGTGGCACACGCACCTTCGCGCAGATCGCGCGCGAGAACTCCGAGGACGGCAGCGCCGCCCAGGGCGGCGAGCTGGGCTGGGCTTCGCCCGGCAACTTCGTGCCCGAGTTCGAGGCCGCGATGAACGCGCTGCCGGTCAACGGCATCTCCGACCCGGTCGTCTCGCGCTTCGGCATCCACCTGATCCAGGTGATGGAGCGCCGCTCGGTCACGCTCGACGCGCGCCAGCAGCGCGAGCAGGCGCGCATGGCACTGCGCGAGCAGAAGTTCGAATCCGCCTACATGGAGTGGGTGCGCGAGCTGCGTTCGCGCGCCTACGTCGAGCTGCGCGAGCCGCCGCAGTAAGCCACCGCCGGCCATGAGCACACGAGCCCACGCGCCCGGCCGCCCGAAGCCGGGCGGGACGCCCGCCGGGGGGCGCTCGGCGCACCCGCCGCGCGCAGGGCACCATGTCGCACGAAAGCGGTTCGGCCAGCACTTCCTGGCCGATGGGTCGGTGATCGACGCGATCGTCGACGCGATCGATCCGCAACCCGGCCAGGCGCTGGTCGAGATCGGTCCGGGGCTGGGTGCCATGACCGACCCGCTGGTCGCACGCAGCGGCCGCCTGACCGTCATTGAACTTGACCGCGACCTCGCCGCCCGCCTGCGCAGGCGGGCCGAGCTCACGGTCGTCGAATCCGACGTGCTGAAGGTGGATTTCACGTCGCTCGCCACCGAGGCCGGCCGAAAGCTGCGCGTGGTGGGCAACCTGCCCTACAACATCTCGACGCCCATCCTCTTCCACCTGCTCGACGCAGTGGAGCAGGTGGTCGACCAGCACTTCATGCTGCAGAAGGAGGTGGTGGACCGCATGGCCGCCGCGCCCGGGCAGAAGGACTACGGCCGCCTGTCGGTGATGCTGCAGTGGCGCTACGCGATCGAGTCCGTGCTCGACGTGCCGCCGGAAGCCTTCGATCCGCCGCCGCGCGTGGAATCGGCGGTGGTGCGCATGCTGCCGCTGCCGGCGCCGGCCGGCGTGGATGGAAAGCGCCTGGGCGAGCTCGTGACCGTCGCCTTCTCGCAGCGGCGCAAGCTGCTGCGCCACACGCTCGGCCGCTGGCTCGACGAACGCGGCTTCGGCGGCAGCTTCGACACGCAGCGCCGCGCCGAAGAGGTGCCGGTGGCCGAGTACCTGGCGCTTGCACGCGCATTGCCACCGGCATGAAAAAGGGCGGCCGAGGCCGCCCTTTCGGGGAACACGCTGCAGTCAGCTCACGCTGCCGTCAACCACATCGAGGTGTCGAAGGCGCTGCTCATCATCGGCATGTTCATGCCGAAGTTCGCGTTGGCGGCGTTCTTCGAGGCGACCTTGGCAGGCTTCTCGGTGTTCTGGGCCGTTTCGTTCGCCCGCTCCCATGACCCTTGTTCCTGGGAGCGGGCTACTGAAAAGAATAGAAGCACCTGAAGGGAATCTTGCGTTCAGCCCAGAAATCGGCCGCGTCGCGGAAGACATCGAGGAGCTGCTCGCGCGCCTCGCGGTCGAAGCGCGGGTTGTCGGGCAGCTGCTCCAGCACCACCACGAAGCCGGGCTGCGCGCCCGACTTGTGGACCAGGTCCGTCATGCAGTCGTAGAGCGCATCGAGGTTCTTGCCGAAATGCGCCGGGAACAGAAAGGACTCGGCGATGGCCTCCATGACGTCCTGCTTCGTCTGGGCCGAAGTCAGGTTGGCGTAGAGGAAGTGCTGGCCGGCCCCTTGCGCGGCCTCCTGCAGCTCATCGACGCGGTACGCTCGTATCGACTGGACTATGTTTGGACGGACTGTCTGCAACAGCATGGTCACGTTCCTCCTTAGGTTCAAAAGCAAATCCTCGGCGCTCACTTCACGATGCGGCGAAAGCTCGAGTAGTGATCGTCCGTGTAAAAGCAGGCGTCGGGCATGGTGGGCTTGCGGCCTCCACACACGATCCGGCGCGCGCCACGGTTGCGCGCCCCGGGTGTCTTGACGGTGTATTCGCGGTAGTAGCCACGCGCTTGGATCGGCAGCAGCCGTTCGCGATTGCCGAACCGGCTGCCGTCTTTCTCGTACGGGAATGGCCCGCCAGCGCGGATGAGGCGCTCGGTCTCCTGGGCTTCGTTCGGAAGACTCGTCAGCGCGACGGTCGGGATCTGCGGGGCCGGCGGCCTGGCCGCTGCCCCTTCACCCTGCACTGCGGTGCTTGCCAGCACCACCATCGCGAGAAAGTTGGTCAGCCCCAACTTTCTAAAGGACGGCCACCCAAGCTGCCGACCGAAGAGAACCACGGGTTATCCCTGAAATTCGAAACCGAGATGGTACCGAATCGGGGCCGAAAGCTCAAGCCGCTGCCTCATATTGAGGCATAGGCGCACCTAAGTTTGCAAGCGCAAACTATCCAGTCGACGTAGAAAAACCGGGGATCGTCGGCACGACCCACACGCCCGCCTGCCGTTTACCCGAAGGTGGGGGGCTGTCACAAGCCCGTCCGGGCGGCACGGCCTTGGGCGACCCGGCGCACCGCCGTTCAGCGCACGCCGTTGGCGTCGGCGACGGTCAGCGCGGTCATGTTGACGATGCGCCGCACGGTCGCGGACGGGGTGAGGATGTGCACCGGCTTGGCCGCGCCGAGCAGCACCGGGCCGATGGCGATGCCGCCGCCCGCGGCCGTCTTGAGCAGGTTGTAGGCGATGTTGGCGGCGTCGATGTTGGGCAGCACCAGCAGGTTGGCCTCGCCGGTGAGGGTGGAGTCGGGCATGAGCTTGAGCCGAGCCGCCGGATCGAGTGCCACGTCGCCGTGCATCTCGCCGTCGATCTCGAGCCAGGGGGCCTGCGCCTGCACCAGCGCCAGCGTCTCGCGCATCTTCACGGCCGAGGGCTGGTTGGACGAGCCGAAGTTGCTGTGCGACAGCAGCGCCGCCTTGGGCAGCAGGCCGAAGCGCTTCATCTCCTCGGCCGCCATGATGGTGATCTCGGCGAGCTGCTCGGCGCTGGGGTCGTAGTTGACGTGGGTGTCGACCAGCATCACCTGCCGGTTGGGCAGGATGAGGCCGTTCATGCAGGCGTACGTCTTGGCGCCCTTGCGCAGGCCGATCACCTGGTTGATGTAGTGCAGGTGCAGCGCGGTCGTGGCCCAGGTGCCGCACAGCAGCCCGTCGACCTCGCCCTTGTGCAGCAGCATGGAGCCGATGAGCGTGAGCCGGCGGCGCATCTCGATCTTGGCGAACTGCTCGGTCACGCCCTGGCGCGCCGTCATGCGGTGGTAGGTCTGCCAGTAGTCGCGGTAGCGGTGGTCGTGCTCGGTGTTGACGAGGTCGTAGTCGCGCCCGGCTTCCAGCCGCAGGCCGAACTTCTTCACCCGCCGGGCGATCACGTCGGGGCGGCCGATGAGCGTGGGGCGCGCCACGCGCTCGTCCACCACCACCTGCACCGCGCGCAGGATGCGCTCCTCCTCGCCCTCGGCGAAGGCCACGCGCTTGTTGGCGGCCTGGCGCGCGATGCTGAAGATCGGCTTCATCATCGTGCCCGAGGCGTAGACGAAGGTCTTCAGCTTCTCGCGGTAGGCGTCGAAGTCGGCGATCGGCCGCGAAGCGACGCCGGAGTCGGCCGCGGCCTGGGCCACGGCCGGCGCGATCTTCATCATCAGCCGCGGATCGAAGGGCTTGGGGATGAGGTATTCCGGCCCGAAGCTCAGGTTGGCGCCGGCATAGGCGGCGGCCACCACCTCGCTCTGCTCGGCCTGCGCCAGCTCGGCCAGCGCGTGCACCGCGGCGATCTCCATCTCCACGGTGATCGTGGTGGCGCCGCAGTCGAGCGCGCCGCGGAAGATGTACGGGAAGCACAGGACGTTGTTGACCTGGTTCGGGTAGTCGGTGCGCCCGGTCGCCATGATGGCGTCGCTGCGCACCGCCAGCACTTCCTCGGGCAGGATCTCGGGCCGCGGGTTGGCCAGCGCGAAGATCATCGGGTTGGCCGCCATCGTCGCCACCATCTCGGGCTTGAGCACGCCGCCGGCGGACAGGCCGAGGAAGATGTCGGCCCCGACGATCACCTCGGCCAGCGTGCGGTGCTCGGTCTTCTGGGCGAAGGCGACCTTGTCCTCGTCCATCAGCTCGACGCGGCCCTCGTACACCACGCCGGCGAGGTCGGTCACCCAGATGTTCTCGCGCGGCAGGCCGAGCTTGACCAGCAGGCCGAGGCAGGCGAGCGCCGCCGCCCCGGCGCCGGACGAGACCAGCTTCACCTGGGTGATGTCCTTGCCCGCGACCTTCAGCGCGTTCAGCAGCGCCGCGCCGACGACGATGGCCGTGCCGTGCTGGTCGTCGTGGAACACCGGGATGCGCATGCGCTCGCGCAGCCGGCGCTCGACGTAGAAGCAGTCGGGCGCCTTGATGTCCTCGAGGTTCACGCCGCCGAAGGTGGGCTCGAGCGCGGCGATCATGTCGACCAGCTTGTCGAGGTTGCGCTCCTGCAGCTCGATGTCGAAGACGTCGATGCCGGCGAACTTCTTGAACAGCACGCCCTTGCCTTCCATCACCGGCTTGGCCGCGAGCGGCCCGATGTCGCCGAGGCCGAGCACCGCGGTGCCGTTGGTGATGACGGCCACCAGGTTGCCGCGCGAGGTGTAGCGGAAGGCATTGGCCGGATCGGCCACGATCTCCTCGCAGGCCGCCGCGACGCCGGGCGAATAGGCGAGCGCCAGGTCGCGCTGGTTGACGAGCTGCTTGGTCGCGGCGATGGCCACCTTGCCGGGGTTGGGGAACTCGTGGTACTCGAGGGCGGCGCGGCGCAGTTCGGCGCGCTTTTCTTCTGAGGAGCTCATGGCCATTTCTCGCGGTCTGGGGCGGCAGTCGCATGCAGGGCGCACGCGGTGGGCAGCGATTGTAGGAGCGCCCTGTGCGGGGTGCGCGTAATTGCGTAGCGGTCGGGGCCGGCCCTCCGCAATACTGGCGGCTCCCCCGGACCGCCATGCACAGCACCTTCACGCCCGCCCCAGCCCTGCCCGCACGTCCACGCGTGTGGCGCCGCGCGCTGCTGTGGGGCGCGCTCGTGAGCCTCCTGCTCGTGGCCCAGTCGCTGCTCGTGTGGCTCACGCTGGACTACGAGAACAACCGCGCGCAGGAGCAGGTGGACGCGGCCGCCGTCGCCTCCATCGGCGAACTGCGCCAGGCCCTCAACCGCGACCTGCAGGACCTGCAGGCCCTCACCTGGAACAACCCGCCGGTGGCGCAATGGCGCGCCGACGCGAGCGACCTGCTGCGCGCGCGCCGCGAGCTGCTGCGCATCGAGCGGCGCGGCGCCGACCTGCGGGTCGAATCCGCCGTGAGCTCGCCCTACCAGACCGCCCTCTTCGCGCAGATCCCGCGCGAGCGCATGGAGTTCGAGGCGCAGCTCGCCTGCGCGAACGCGCAGCGCAAGGGCAGCTACTCGTATTCGCGCAGCTACTTCGTGCCGGTGGGCGGCGGCGCCGGCCTGGAGGTGCTCGACGTCTGCCTGCCCACGCAGGCGGCGGGCGAGACCGTCGGCTACCTGGTGGGCACCTTCTCGCTCACGCAGCTCCTGGGCAACGTGGTCGCCTCCGACGTCTTCCGCAACTACGAGCTCTCCTTCGTCGAAGGCGACGGCACGCGGCTCGCGCGCGCGGGCCTGCCCCGCGGCACCGGCATCTTCCGCAGCGAGCGGGTGCTCGACCTGCCCGGCTTCACGCTGCAGCTGCGGCTGGACAGCGGCAAGGGCCGCGCGCGCCTGCTGCCCAACCTCACGATCGCCCTCGTGCTCACGCTCACGCTCGCACTCGCGACCGTGGTGGTGCTGCTCGCACGCGACGTGCGCCGCCGCGCCGAAGCCGAGGCGGCGCTCGCCGAGGCGCTGGCAGTGCGCAAGGCGATGGAGGATTCGCTCATCACCGGCCTGCGCGCACGCGACCTGCAGGGCCGCATCACCTACGTGAATCCGGCCTTCTGCAAGATGGTGGGGTTCTCGCCGCAGGAGCTGATCGGCCAGGCCGTGCCGCCCTACTGGCCGCCCGAGCACGTCGAGGAGTACACCGCCCGCCAGCAGGTGCGCCTGACCGGCGCCACGCCCCCGCCGGCCGAAGGCCACGAGACGGTCTTCATGCGCAAGAACGGCGAGCGCTTCGCGGTCGTGATCTTCGAGGCCCCGCTCGTCGACGGCCAGGGCCGCCACACCGGCTGGATGAGCACGGCGCTCGACGTGAGTGCGCAGCGCCGCGTGGAGGAGCTGTCGCGCCAGCAGCAGGAGCGCCTGCAGGCGACTGCGCGGCTCGCGACCGTGGGCGAGATGGCCTCGCTGCTCAGCCATGAGCTCAACCAGCCGCTCTCGGCCATCGCGAGCTACGCCACCGGCTCGCTCAACCTGATGAACGACGAGCACCAGGCGGCCACGCCCGAGACGCAGACGCTGCTGCGCCAGGCCGCGCAGCGCATCGCCGAGCAGGCCGAGCGCGCCGGGCGCGTGATCAAGAGCGTGCACGACTTCGTGCGCCGCCGCGAGCAGGCACGCGAGGTGATCCGCGTCGACGACCTGCTCGAATCGGTGCTGCCGCTGGTGCGACTGCAGGCGCGCAAGAGCGGCACGCGCGTCGAGGTGGACCTGCCCACGCCGGTGCCGCGGGTGGAGTGCGACCGCACCATGCTCGAGCAGGTGCTGCTCAACCTCACCCGCAACGGCATCCAGGCGATGGAGGTGACCACCCCGCTCGCGCGCCGCGAGCTCGTCCTGCGCGTGCGGCAGGACCATCCGCGCTGGGTGCGCTTCAGCGTCATCGACCACGGCCGCGGCGTGCCGCCCGACGTGGCGCCGCGCCTC
Source organism: Rubrivivax sp. (assembly GCA_044507405.1). GTDB lineage: Bacteria > Pseudomonadota > Gammaproteobacteria > Burkholderiales > Burkholderiaceae_C > Rhizobacter. Next base: position 65,030 of record JBIQJS010000007.1, read on the forward strand.
TTCACGCCCTTCTTCACCACGCGGCCCGAAGGCATGGGCCTCGGCCTGAGCCTGTGCCGCACGGTGGTCGAGCAGCACGGCGGCGTGCTCGACTTCCAGAACCTCGCCGCCCCCGAAGGCAGCCCGCACCACGCCGGCGGCGCAGAATTCCGCTTCACCATGCCCGCGGCTCCCGTGAGCACGGCCACCGTGCGCACCGGCAAGGCGCATGCATCCTGAAAGCGTAGGACCCATGGAGACCCACCCCAGCTCGCAACTCGGCCTGCCGATGGTCTACCTCGTCGACGACGAAGACGTGGTGCGCGACGCCCTCGGCTGGCTCCTGCGCACGCGCCGCCTGCTGTCGGAGGGCTTCGCGAGCGCCGAGTCCTTCGAGGCCATGCTCACTGCGCGCATCGGCCCGCCCGAATCGGGCAGCACCGCCAACTGGCCGGTCGCGCCGAGCTGCCTGCTGCTCGACGTGCGCATGCCCGGCACCAGCGGCCTGGTGCTCTTCGAGCGCCTGATCGAGCGCAACCTGTTGCAGCTCATGCCGGTGATCTTCCTCACCGGCCACGGCGACGTGCCCACCGCGGTGGCGGCGGTCAAGCGTGGCGCCTACGACTTCGTCGAGAAGCCCTTCTCTGACAACGCGCTGGTGGACCGCGTCGAGCAGGCGCTGCAGGCCAGCGCCGAGGCGCTGCTGCGCCGGCGCGACGAGATCAGCGTGCGCCGGCGGCTCGGCGAGCTCACCGAGCGGGAGCGCGACGTGATGCAGCTCGTGATCGAAGGCCTGGCCAACAAGCTCATCGCCGACCAGCTCAACATCAGCGTGCGCACGGTGGAGGTCCACCGCGCACGCGTCTTCGAGAAGATGGACGTGAAGTCGGCCGTCGAACTCGCCAACCTGCTGCGCGGGCTCTGAAGGTCGCATGCCTCGGCGCTCCCGATAATCCGCCGCATGCAAGCCCTCGGAGAGTTCGACCTCATCGACCGCTACTTCACGCGGCCGGTCTCGCGCGTGGCGCTCGGCATCGGCGACGACTGCGCGCTCCTCGCGCCACGCCCTGGCATGCAGCTCGCCGTGAGCAGCGACATGCTGGTCGAAGGGCGGCACTTCCTCTCCACCGTCGCGCCCGAACGGCTCGGCCACAAGGCGCTCGCGGTCAACCTGAGCGACCTCGCCGCCTGTGGCGCCCAGCCGCTCGCCTTCAGCCTCGCGCTCGCGCTGCCGCGGGCGGAGGCCGGCTTCCTCGACGGCTTCTCGCGCGGGCTCTTCGCGCTCGCCGAGGCGTACGGCTGCGAACTCGCGGGGGGTGACACCACGCAAGGGCCGCTCAACATCTGCATCACCGTCTTCGGTGAAGTGCCGCAGGGCCAAGCCCTGCTGCGCTCGGGCGCGCGCGAGGGCGACGACCTCTACGTGAGTGGCGAGCTCGGCGACGCCCGCCTCGCGCTCGAAGCCTTCCGAGGCCACGTCACGCTGCCCGGCGAGCAGTTCGAGCAGGCGCGCCGCGCGATGGAGCAGCCGCAGCCGCGGGTGGCGCTCGGCATGGCGCTGCGCGGCATCGCGACCAGCGCCATCGACGTCTCCGACGGCCTGCTGGGCGACCTGGGCCACATCCTGCGCCGCTCGCAGGTCGGCGTCGTGGTCGAGGTCGACCGGGTGCCACGCAGTGCACTGTTGGCCGCGCAGCCGCTCTCGCAGCAGCGCGTGTGCACGCTCGCCGGCGGCGACGACTACGAGCTC
>JBIQJS010000007.1:66858-68527 GCA_044507405.1 Rubrivivax sp.
CCTGCAGTGGGCGCTGCTGCTGGGCATCGGCACGCTCGTCGGCTGGTGGGCCTGCACCGTGACGGCACGCAATCTCCACACGCCCGACCCGAGCGCCATCGTGTGGGACGAGGTCATCGCCTTCTGGGCCGTGCTCTGGCTCGTGACGCCCACGGGCCTGTGGGGACAGCTCGCAGCCTTCGCGCTCTTTCGCTACTTCGACGCCGTCAAGCCCGGCCCCGTAGCGTGGGCCGATGGGCTCTTCAAAGGCCGGCGCGGCGTGCCCATCGGCTGGGCGCAAGGCTTCGGCGTGCTCTTCGACGACCTGGTGGCCGCCTTGTGCACGCTGCTCACGATCGCGATCTGGAGGTGGGTGTGACGCACGCCCTCGCCCGCTGGGACGGCGCCGTGGCCGCGCTCGCGGACGCGCTGCGCGCCCGCGGCTGGCGCATCGCCACCGCCGAATCCTGCACCGGCGGGCTGATCGCCGCGGCCTGCACCTCGATCGCCGGCTCCAGCGACTGGTTCGAGCGCGGCTACGTCACCTACTCCAACGCGGCCAAGACCGAGCTGCTCGGCGTGCCGGCCGCGCTGATCGCGCAGCACGGCGCGGTGAGCGCCGAGGTCGCGCAGGCCATGGCCGAGGGCGCACGCGCGCGGGCGGGCGTGGAGATGAGCGTGGCCGTCACCGGCATTGCCGGCCCGGGTGGCGCGACCCCCGGCAAGCCGGTAGGCACGGTCTGGATGGCGGTCGCGGTGCAGGGCGCCGAGACGCGGCCCGTGCTGCTGCCGCTCGACGGCACGCGCAGCGACGTGCGTGAACGCACGGTGGATGCGGCGCTCGTCGCCTTGCTGAAGCAGGCGACGTGAGCCTGCTGCTCGCCACCGATTTCGCGCCCGAGGCGCTGGCGGCCTGGGCCGACACGCTGCGCGCGGCGCTGCCCGGCGTCGCGGTGCACACCGAGCGCAGCCCGGCGACAGATGGCGAGATCCGCATGGCGCTCGTGGCCAATCCGCCGGTGGGCGCGCTGCAGGGCCTGCCGAAGCTCGGCTTCATCCAGTCCATGTGGGCGGGCGTGGACAAGCTGCTGCGCGACGAGAGCGTGCCGGCCGAGGTGCCGCTCGCGCGCATGGTCGATCCGGCCATGAGCGCGGCCATGGCCGAGACGGCGCTCTGGGCCACGCTCAGCCTGCACCGCGGCTATTTCGAGTACGCCGCCCAGCAGCGCGCCGGGTTGTGGCGGCAACTGGCACAGCGGCGGGCCGACGAAGTGCAGGTCGCCGTGCTCGGCCTCGGCGAGATGGGCCGTGCGGCGGCGCTGCGACTGGCGGGCAACGGCTACCGCGTCAGCGGCTGGAGCCGTCGCCAGAACGTGATGGTGGGCGTGGACACCCACCACGGCGATGCGGCGCTCGCCGACCTGCTGCGCAGCGCCGACGTGGTCATCAACCTGTTGCCGCTGACCGTGCGCACGCATTCGCTCTTCGACGAGCGCCGTTGTTCACAGATGAAGCGCGGCGCCGGCTTCGTGAACCTCGCACGCGGCCAGCACGTGGTCGACACCGCGCTGCTCGCCGCCCTCGACAACGGCCGCGTCGGCCACGCGGTGCTCGACGTCTTCCACCAGGAACCGCTGCCGCCCAACCACCGCTACTGGGTGCATCCGCAGGTGACGCTGCTGCCGCACGC
>JBIQJS010000105.1:0-12906 GCA_044507405.1 Rubrivivax sp.
GCTCGTGAGCTGCTGGTCGAGCAGCAGGGGGTCGTCCCATTGGAAGTGCGCTTTGCTCATGTGGTCTGGCCTCATCGGAATACGAAGATGGCGGCGATCCTAGAAAGGCAGCCGCCGCCGGGCAAACCATTCCTCGGCACCCAGACATGAGCGAGTCTCATATCTCGATAGACTCACCGGCATGAGCCGACGTCTCCCCAGCCTGCAGGCGCTGATCTGTTTCGAGGCCGCGGCGCGGCATGGCAGCTACACCCGCGCGGCCACCGAGGTGGCGCTGACGCAGGGCGCCGTCTCGCGCCAGGTGGCGGCGCTGGAGCAGATGCTGGGCGTGGCGCTCTTCCACCGCACGCGCCACGGCATGGTGCTCACCGCCGAAGGTGCGGCCTATGCGAAGCAGGTGGCGCTGCGCCTGCAGGGCCTCGCGCGCGACACGCAGGACGTGATGGCGCGCCAGAGCTCGGGCAGCGCCGTGCAGCTCGCGGCCGTGCCGAGCTTCGCGACGCAATGGCTGATCCCGCGCCTGCCGCACCTCGCGACACAGGCGCCCGAGATCACGGTGCACATCGAGACGCGCACGCGGCCCTTTCTCTTCGCCGAGTCGGAGTTCGACGCGGCGCTCTATGCCGGCTCGCCGCAGCAGCTCGCCAACTGGCCGGGCACGCGGGCCGATGTGCTGATGCCCGAAGAGGTGGTGCCGGTCGCGAGCCCCGCACTGCTGGCCGGCCGCAAGCGCTGGCGACCCGAAGACCTGACCCGTTTGCCACTGCTGCAGCAGAGCACGCGGCCGCTTGCCTGGCAGCGCTGGTTCGAGGCGCATCGGGTGCGCGAGGTGGCGGCCCTCGCCGGGCCGCGCTACGAGCTCTTTTCCATGCTCGCCATGGCAGCGGCCAGCGGCATGGGCGTGGCGCTCATCCCGCGCATGCTGATCCAGCGCGAGCTCGCGTCGGGCGAGCTGGTGGTGGCGTGTGCGACCAGCCTGCCGCCCGAGCGCGCCTACTATCTCGTCACACCGCTCGGGGCCGGCGAGCGCGCGGCGGTGTCACGGCTGCGCAGCTGGTTGCTCGAGGAGGCGCAGCGCGCCGTCGCCGCTCAGCCGAAGGCCTTGTAGAACATGTAGGCCGCGAGCAGGTACAGCACGCAGGCAAACGCCCGCTTGAGCTGCTTCACGTCCATGCGGTGCGCGGTGCGCGCGCCCAGCGGTGCGGTGAAGACGCTGGCCGACGAGATGATGAGCAGCGCCGGCAGGTAGATGAATCCGATGGTGCCTGCGGGCAGGCCTTCGAGCGACCAGCCCGCATAGACATACCCCGCCGTGCCGGCGAGCGCGATCGGCAGGCCGAGGGCGGCGGAGGTGGCCACGGCGTTGTGGATGGTCACGTTGCACCAGGTCATGAAGGGCACCGAGAGGAAGCCGCCGCCCGCGCCCACGATGGCCGAGACCGTGCCGATCGCGCCCCCCGCGCCCAGCATGCCCGGCGTGCCGGGCAGCTCGCGCGAGGGCTTGGGCTTCTTGTCGAGGAACATCTGCGTGGCCGAGAAGCCGACGAAGAGCGCGAACACCGCGGCCAGCCCCTGGCTCGGCAAGGCCTTCGCCACCTGCGCCCCGATCACGGCGCCGAGCAGGATGCCGGGCGTGAGGCGCCGCACGATGTCCCAGCGCACCGCGCCGCGCTGGTGGTGCGCCCGCACCGACGAGATCGAGGTGAAGCAGATGGTCGCGAGCGACGTGGCCACTGCCACCTTCACCAGGTGTTCGGGCAGGAAACCCTGCACGCCCAGCAGCAGCGTCATGAAGGGCACGAGCACCATGCCGCCGCCGATGCCGAGCAGCCCCGCGAGAAAACCGGTGCAGCAGCCCAGCAGCAGCAGGCCGAGCGCGAGGAGGCCGTCGATGGGAAAGGTCATGGCGATGTGGTGCGGCTCGAAACCGGGCAGTGTGTCACGACCGCTCGCAACGATCGCGAACGTGCGCGACAGAGGGCCCGTCGAGGCCCGCGTGTGAATTCGTACGCGTTCTCCGCGGGAACCCGTTGCGCGGCACCTGGTCCGTCATCGACAGTCGGCGTTTCCACTCGTGGAATTTCTTCCGCCAACAGAAAGAGACAGGGAGTCCACGCACCGTGCGGTGTGCAGCGCGCGGGCGATACGCAGTCGAAAAGGAAACCAAGCGTGCAGAAAGTCGATTTCAAGCGTCGTCAACTGGCCCTGTGGGCCGCGAGCGTGCCCGTCCTCAGCCTGGCCGGATGCGGCGGCGGCGGTGGCGGGGGTGGTGGAGGAACCGGAGGCGGCGTGGCCGATGGCCTGCCGCCCGACGCCACGACCACCGAGCAGTGGCTCACCGTGGACGGGCGACCCGTTGCGCTGCACTTCCAGCGTGCCGCGCAGGACAACCTTGCCGGCTGCCTGCAGGTGCAGGCCGTCGGCAGCCGCCTCGTGCCCACCACGCTCACCGTCGACACGGACACCGCCAGTGCGGTGGTCGCCTTCGATGCGAACGGCGAGCTCACCACCCTCACCGACCCGCACGGCGGTGGCGTGACCCACGTCTCGCGCGTGGGCGACCGCTACGAGTACCGCAGCCACGACGCCGACGGGGCCTTCGTGAGCGGGGTGGTCGTGTGGCCGGACGCCGGCCGCGTGTGGATGGCCCCCTTCGCCACCGAGACCTACGACCTCGCCACGCTCACGGCCACCGAGCTCACGCAGACGCTCAACGACCTGCGCGTGCAGCTCGGCCTGCAGCAGGGCGCGGCCATCGCGTCGTGGTCGCGCCGGCTCTTCCAGCTCATGCCGCTGGGCACTGCGCACGCGCAGTCGACCGGCGAGCTCACCTGGGGCGACGCGGTCGACGTGGTCCTCGATTCCGCCAAGAGCGTGCTGAGCCTGGGCTGGGGCGGTCTGGTCGGTTTGGCGGTGGGCTCGGCTGCCGGCTGGAGCGGCGCCGCCCTCGCCGGCGCGGCGCTGGTGGGCCTGCTCTTCTCGATCTCCACCGCCAAGGCCGCCGTGCCGCAGGAGCTGACGGAAGCCATCTTCAACGGCACCTACCGCTCGGTGACGCAAAGCGGCGCGTACACCCACACCGAGACCATCCACGTCGACGGCGAGACGGTGACCGGCAGCCGCGTGTTCACCGATGGCGAGACCAGCGACGCCTTCAACTGGACCGCGCGCATCGTGAAGATCGCCGCCTCCGACGGCATGGCCGTGGCCTACCTGCAGGGCACCGGCCGACGGGCGAGCAGTGGCGTGGCTTTCTCGCTGCGCAATGCGCGCGTGGAGGTGCGCGACACCGGCGCCGCGCGTGTCATGTGGACGGGCTGGGCGCCGTCAGGGGGCAGCGGCTTCGGCGGGGAGTCGTACCGCACCTGAGCCGGGCGGCTGCGTCAGGCGTTCAGCACGCGCAGCAGCCAGCGGTTGAGGTCGTCGATCTCCTGCGGGCACACCGAGTGCGGCATCGGGTACTCGTGCCATTCGATGCCGTAGCCGAGGCTCGCGAGCGTGTCGCGCGAGGCCGCGCCGCGGCTCAACATGACCACCGGGTCCTCGGTGCCGTGGGCGAGGAAGAGCGGCACGTCGCGGTTGGCGGCGCTCGCCTCGGCGGCCGTCAGCGCCGCCAGCGGCAGGTAGCCCGACAGCCCCGCGACGCCCGCGAGCCGCTCGCCGTGGCGCAGGCCGGTGAGCAGCGCCATCGCGCAGCCCTGCGAGAAGCCCACGATCGCGATGCGCGAGGCCGGCACGCCACGCGCCTTCTCGCGCGCGATCAGCGCCTCGAGCTGCTGCTGCGAGGCGCGCAGCCCGGCCTCGTCTTCGCGGCGCGCCAGGTCGGTGCCGAGGATGTCGTACCAGGCGCGCATCACGTAGCCGTTGTTGATCGTCACCGCGCGCATCGGTGCATGCGGCAGCACGAAGCGCACGGCGCCCAGCGCGCTCAGGTCGAGCTCCTGCGTGATGGGCGCCCAGCCGTGGCCGTCGTCGCCCAGGCCGTGCAGCACGATCACGCTGCGCGTGGGCGAGGGGCCGGTCTCGAATTCGAGGGTTTCGAGCGGGGCGGGAGAGGAAGCGGGGGAAGAGGTCATGCGGCGTCACCGGGTCGTGCGGTGCGCCCTATCGTACGAGCGCCCGGCGCAAAGGCCGGGCGCGCAGGGGCAATGCCCTCGTCGCGAGCGCGAGTGTCGCGCCGCGGGTCGCTCAGAAGCGGTAGTTGAGGCCGATGGCGATCATCGGGATGGCCTTGATCTTGCCGGCGCCGCTGCGCACTTCTTCGAGCTCCTTGTCGATGTCGGCCTGCGACGCCATCCCCAGCACGGGGCCGGAGTGCGTCTCGCTCACCTTGGCCTTGCCGATGGAGGCGCCGAGGTCGAAGGTGAAGCCCCAGCCGGTGCTCAGCTGGTGGCCGTAGCCGATGCCCAGGAAGGGCGTGGTCTTGGGGAATTCGACCTTCACGTTCAGGCGGTCGGCGGCGGTCGTGACGTAGGTGGTGTCGCCGATGGTCATGCTGCCGCCCGCGCCGGTGGCCAGCAGGTCGAGCTTCATGTTGTTGTAGGTGACGCCCGTCGTGATGCGAAAGCCGTTGGCGAAGGGAAAGAGGTCGAGGAAGAGGCCGGCGCGGTTGTAGGTCAGCTTGCCTTCGTAGTCGATGCCTTCTTCCACGCCGTTGCGCGTGCGGCTGCCGAGGCTGCCGAAGTCGCCGCGCACCGTGAAGAAGGGCGACAGCGGCTGCGCATACCCCAGCATCACGCCGTGCGTGCCGAGGCCGGTGTAGATCTCACCGGCGTGTGCCGTCGCGGCGAAGCCGGTCGAAAAAAGCAGTGCGGCCACGGTGGCCAAGGAGCGTGTCTTCATCGTGTTCCTGAGAGTCGTTGTGCCGGCGAAAGCAGGTCAAAACGATTCTAGGAACGGCCCCCTGCGGCACATCCGCCAAACAGCGGATGCACCGTGACGCTTTTCATCCCATGGGCGTGGCTGTGCGGCTCAGCGCAGCTTGCCGGCCATGCGCAGGATGTCGTCGAGCGCGTTGCCGTCGCCGTTGAGGTCGAGCATGCCGGCGAGGCCGCCGCCACCGCCGGCCTTGCCTTGACCACCACCGAGCAGGCCGCCCAGCAGCCCGCCGAGGCCACCCTCGCCCGAGGCACTGCCGGCCGGCGCGCCGCCCTGCTTGGCGAAGTAGCCCGCGACCAGCATCGCAAGGATCGGCAGCATCTTCTTGAGCAAGGCCGGGTCGAGGCCGCTCTGCGCGGCGGCGTTCTGCGCGACCGCGCGGCTCACGTCCTTGGAGCCGAATATCTGGCCCAGCACGTCGTTGCCCGGCGTCACGTCCGTCGGTTGTGGCCCGAGCACCTGGTCGAGCAGGCCGCCACCCCCGAGCTGGCCGAGCAGACCGCCCAGGGCGCCGAGACCCCCGAGACCGCCCGCGCCCTGCGCCTGTTTCTTGAGGCCGCCCAGGATGGCCGGCGCCAGCGCTTCGGTGCCCGCGCGCGCCTCGTTCTCGCTCACGCCGAGTTCGCGTGCCATGGATTGAAGGCCGCCCATCTGGGCAAGGATGTCGGTGATCTGCATGGCGCTCTCCTTGTGTGCATGACTGGCGCGCGCACCGACCGGTGGCGCTGCGCGCATCCTAGGCCGATGCGCCGCCGCGCGCATCCCGCGCGAGCGCCTATCGCGCAGGCGTGTCGGGCGGGCCGTCGCGCACCAGCTGGCCGTCCACGAGCTCCAGCACGCGGTCGCAGCGCGCGGCCAGGCGCGGGTCGTGCGTCACCACCACGAAGGAGGTGCGCAGCTCGGCGTGCATGCGCCGCATCAGGGCGAAGACCTCGTTGGACGAACCCGTGTCGAGGTTGCCGGTGGGCTCGTCGGCCAGCACCAGGGGCGGCGCGAGCACGAGCGCGCGCGCGATCGCCACGCGCTGCTGCATGCCGCCCGAGAGCTCGCCGGGGCGCTTGCCCATGGCCTCGGCCAGGCCCACCGCGTCGAGCATGGCGCGGGCGCGCTCGCGCTGCTGCGCGGTGACGCGCCCTTCGCGCATCAGCGCCGGCAGCGTCACGTTCTCGAGCGCCGTGAAGGCGGGCAGCAGGTGGTGGAACTGGAAGACGAAGCCGAGCGTGCTGCGCCGCCGTCGCGTGAGCGCGGCGTCGTCCAGGCCGTGCATCTCCTCGCCTTCGAGGCGGTAGCTGCCGCTGGTCATGCGCTCCAGCAGCCCGAGGATGTTGAGCAGCGTGCTCTTGCCCGAGCCCGAGGGCCCGATGAGCCCGACGAACTCGCCGCGGGCGATGCGCAGCGCGAGGCCGTGCAGCACCTCGGCCTCGTTCGGCCGGCCGGCGTTGTAGCGCTTGCGCACGTCGCGCAGCTCCAGCAGGGCCTCGCTCATAGCCGGATCGCCTGCGCCGGGTCCAGCCGGGCCGCGCGGCGCGCCGGCGCCACCGCGGCCAGCACGCCGCAGAGCGTGGCCACGCACGCCACCTGGATCGCGAGCAGCGGCGCGAGCGTCACGTCGAAGAGCGGCTGACCGTCGGCGCCGACCACGAAGCGGGTGAAGGCCCAGATCAGCGCCACCGCGAGCACCACGCCGACCCCCGAGCCGAGCGCGCCCACGATCGCGCCTTGCAGCAGGAAGACCCGCAGCACCTGCCCCTGGGTCGCGCCCATCGCGCGCAGGATGCCGATCTCGCGCTGCTTCTGCACCACCGAGACCACGAGCACGCTCGCGATGCCGAGCACGACGACGATCATGACCACGCCGCGGATCACGGTCGTGCTCACCGACTGCGCGTTGAGCGCCGAGACGAGCTGGGCATTGGCCTGCTGCCAGCTCTCGGCCTTGTACGGCCAGCGCATGGCGAGGTCGTCGGCGAGCGCCTGCGCCGCCCAGATGTCGGTGAGCGTGAGGTCCAGCCCCGTCGCGCCGCCGGGCAGGCCGACCCAGCTCTGCGCGGTGCGCAGCGGCACGATCACCGTGCGGCGGTTGAGGTCGCGCACGCCCATGTCGACGAGCGCGGTCACGCGCAGCGAATCGCTCACGCCATTGGTGACGATGTTCACGCGGTCGCCCACGCGCACGCCCAGGTCGTCGGCGAGCTCGCGGCCGAGGATGCCTTCGCCCGGGCCGAGCCGTGCGGCCCCGTCGACCACCTTGCGCCGCAGGTTGACGATGCGGTCGTAGCGGTCGAGCTCGACGCCCATGAGCGCGATCGCCTTCGAGGCCTCGCCGCGCTCGGCCAGGCCCGCGGCCGACACCATCGGCGAGACAGCCGCCACCTGCGGCATCGCTTCGAGCAGCGGCACCAGCAGCTCCCAGTTGCCGATGGAGCGCGCCCGCTGCGCGCGCGGCTGCGTCTGCACGAGCGCGCTCGTGCCGCTGGCCGCTGCGCGGGCGGGCAGCACGGTTTCGTCCAGCGGGCTCAGGGTGACGTGGGCCTGCGCGCCCAGCGTCTTCTCGATGGTGTTGCGCTGCAGGCCGGAGATGAGCGCCGAGATGTAGGCGACGACCGCCACGCCCGCGGCCACGCCGACGATGATGAGCAGCGTCTGCATGCGTCCTTCGCGCAGGAAGCGCGTGGCGACGCGGGTCTCGAAGCCGAGCATCGCCGCGCGCCCTCAGCGGCCGACGGCGTTGGTGAGCGCTGCGCCTGCGCCGTCGCCCGATGGAGGCGCTGCATGAACTGGCGCCGCGGCCTCGACGTCCACGCGCACGCGCTGGCCCGGCTCGGGCGCGGCGCCCACCAGCACCACGTCGCCCGCGGCCAGGCCTTCGGCGACCTCCATCGATTCCAGCGTGCGCAGGCCCGGCCGCACGGTGCGCGCCTCGACGCGGCCGTCGCGCGCAATCCACACGGTCGCACGCCCCTGGGCTTCGCCGCGCAGCGCCTGCGCCGGCACCACCAGCGTCTGCTCGCGGCGCGCGGTCTCGACCTCCACCGACAGCGTCATGTCTTCGCGCAGGAAGGCCGGCACCTGCGGCAGCGCGAACTTCACTTCGACCGCGCCGCGCTGCGCGTCGACCAGCGGCGCGATGGTGAGCACGCGCGCGGCGAAACGTTCGTTCGGGTAGGCGTCGGCCAGCACGCTCGCGGTCTGGCCGGGTTGCAGCTGGCCGAGGTAGCGCTCGTCCACCTGCGCCACGAGCTGCAGCGGCCCCGAGAGCGCGAGCGTGAGCAGCGCCCGACCCGGCTGCACGATCTGCCCCGGCTCGACCAGGCGCGTGAGCACGCGCGCATCGGCGGGCGCCCTGAGCACGGCCTCGGCCAGTCGCGCCTCGGCCGCGGTGCGCGCGCCGGTGGCGAGTGCGAGCTGGGCCTGCGCCTGGGCCACGTCGGCGCCGGGCTCGGCAAGCGCCGCCTGCTGCGCCCGGGCGCCTTCGAGCTGCGCTTCGGCCACGGCCATCGCACGGCGCGCTTCGTCCAGACGCGCCTCGCTCAGGAAGCCCTGCGACACGAGGTCGGTGGTGCGCTGCAACTCGGCCCGCGCCGCGACGAGCACCGATTCGGCCTGCGCCACGGTCGACTGCGCCGCGCGGCGCCCGGTGCTGCGCAGGCCGGCCAGCCGCGCGGCGGCCTGGCGTTCGCTGGCCTGCGCCTGCACGAGGGCGGCGCGCAGCTCCTCGCTTTCCAGCCGCACCAGCACGTCGCCGGCTTGCACCTGTGCGCCTTCGGCCACGGCCACGTCGCGCACGCGGCCGGTGAGCGTGCTGCCCACCTCCACGCGCGAGGCGGTGGCCACGCGCGCCGACAGCTGCAGCGTGCGCACCAGGGGCGCCATGCGCACCGCCACGCCTGGCACGGTCGGCGGGCGGGTGGACGACCAGGCGATGAAGGCGGCCACCAACACGACCGCGAGCACCGCCACGGCGATCAGGGGGCGTCGCGGCATGGCGAGGATTCTTGCACCCGCGTGCGCGCCGTGCCGGCCGTGGGGCATCGGCGATCCCGCGTCGGCTCAGAGCTCGAAGTCGTAGTCGATGATGAGCGGCGCGTGGTCGGAGAAGCGCTGGGTGAGGAAGATGTGTTCCTTGCACGCCGTGGCCGCGATCGCGGGCGTGGCGAGGTGGTAGTCGATGCGCCAGCCGACGTTCTTGGCCCAGGCCTGGCCGCGGTTGCTCCACCACGTGTACTGCTCGGCGTTCGGGTTCAGCGTGCGGAAGACGTCCACCAGGCCGATCTCGTCGAGCACATGTGTCATCCAGGCGCGCTCCTCGGGCAGGAAGCCGCTGTTCTTGCGGTTGCCGCGCCAGTTCTTGAGGTCGATCTCCTTGTGCGCGATGTTGATGTCGCCCACCAGGATGAACTCGCGCTCGGCCTTGAGCCGCATGAGCCACGGCGTCATGAGCGCCAGGAAGCGGAACTTCGCCTGCTGGCGCTCCTCGCCCGATGAGCCGCTCGGGAAGTAGCAGCTGATGATCGACAGCTTGCGCGCGGGCGTGTCGTAGCGGCACTCGATGTAGCGGCCCTCGGCGTCGAACTCCGGCGCGCCGATGCCGATCACCACGTCGCTCGGCTCCTTGCGGGTGTACAGGCCCACCCCCGAGTAGCCCTTCTTCTCGGCGAAGTGGAAATAGCCGGTCATGTCGTGCACGGTGTCGTAGCGCTCGGCGATGTCGGCCGCCTGCGCCTTGATCTCCTGCACGCCCATACAATCGGCGCCCAGCGCCTCTGCCCACGGCAGCAGGCCCTTGGTGGCGGCGGAACGGATGCCGTTCAGGTTCAAAGACACCAGACGAAACACGACGAGACACCCCCCGATGACCCCGAGCGAGCACGGCACCCAGGCCCACGACTTCGTCAAGTTCGCAGTCGAGGCCGGCGTGTTGCGGTTCGGGGAGTTCAAGACCAAGGCCGGGCGGCTGTCACCCTACTTCTTCAACGCCGGCCTGTTCGACGACGGCGCGAAGCTCGCGCGCCTCGCGGAATTCTATGCAGCGCGCCTGATCGACTCGGGCCTCGGCTTCGACATGATCTTCGGCCCGGCGTACAAGGGCATCACGCTCGCCGCCGCCGTGGCGATGGAGCTCGCCCGCCGCGGGCGCAACGTGCCCTATGCCTACAACCGAAAAGAGGCCAAAGATCACGGAGAAGGCGGCACGCTGGTCGGCGCGCCGGTGCGCGGGCGCGTTCTCATCATCGACGACGTGATTTCTGCGGGAACCTCCGTGCGCGAATCCATCTCCATGATCCAGTCGGCCGGCGCCACGCCCTGCGCGGTGACGATTGCGCTCGACCGCCAGGAGAAGGCCACCGAGAACGGGGCCGATGCCGAGTGGTCGGCGGTGCAATACGTCGAGCGGCAGCTCGCGCTGCCGGTGTGCGCCGTGGCGACGCTGACCGACCTGCTCGAGTATCTGAAGACCAACCAGGACCCGGCCCTGGGCGAGCATTTCGCCCGCGTGGCCGCTTACCGAGAACGCTATGGGGTGTGAAGTGCTTCCTCTGCGCGCCGCAAGGCTCCTCCTGGTCGGCGCGGCGCTGGCCGCGGCAGCGGGCGCAAGCTCGGCCGCCATCTACAGCTGCGTGGATGGCAACGGCCGACGGCTCACGTCCGACCGCCCGATCAAGGAATGCATGGCGCGCGAACAGCGCCTCCTGAACGCCGATGGCTCGGTCCGGCAGGTGGTCCCGCCCACGATGACGGTCGACGAGCTGGCCGAGGCCGAGGCGAAGAAGCGCCAGGCCGAACTCGAGCGCGCCGCCCGCCAGGACGCCATCCGCCGCGACCGCAACCTGCTCATCCGCTTCCCCAACGAGGCGGCGCACCACCGCGCGCGCGAGGCCGCGCTCGACGACGTGCGCAAGGGCGTGAAGTTCTCCGAGGACCGCCTCGCCGAGCTGGAGCGCGAGCGCAAGCCGCTGCTCGACGAAACCGAGTTCTACAAGGGCAAGAAGCTGCCGCTCAAGCTGCGCCAGCAGCTCGACGCCAACGACGCGGCCACGGCTGCGCAGCGCTCGCTGGTGCAGAACCAGAAGGAAGAGATCAAGCGCATCGACGCGCTCTACGACACCGAGCTGGAGCGGTTGCGCAAGCTCTGGGCCGGCGCCCCTGCGGGCAGCCTGCCGCCGGTGACCCCGCCGGCCTCGGCAGACGCCAGGTCCGCCGGCAAGTAAAGGGGTGCGGCCGGCTCAGCCGGCCAGCTTCTTCTTCAGGAGCTCGTTCACCAGCGACGGGTTGGCCTTGCCCTTGGTGGCCTTCATGGCCTGGCCGACCAGGGCGTTGAAGGCCTTGTCCTTGCCGGCGCGGAACTCCTCCACCGACTTCGCGTTGGCCGCCAGCACGTCGTCGAGGATGCGTTCGAGCTCGCCGGTGTCGCTCATCTGCCGGAGGCCCTTGGCCTCGATCAGGGCGTCCACCTCGCCGCCGTCCGACCACAGCGCATCGAACACCTGCTTGGCGCCGTTGTTCGAGACCGTGCCGTCGGCGATGCGCTGGACGAGCTGCGCGAGCGTCCCGGCGCCGACCTTGCTCGCTTCGAGCGGCAGGTCGTCGGCGTTCAGGCGGCGCGAGAGCTCGCCCATGATCCAGTTCGCGACCAGCTTGGGTTGGCCGCTCGCCTTGGCCGCCGTCTCGAAATAAGCACCGAAGGCCTTGGACTGCGTCACCATGGTGGCGTCGTAGGCGGGCAGGCCGTAGTCCTTCTGGAAACGCTCGGCCATCACGCGCGGCAGCTCGGGCATTTCGGCCTTCACCCGCTCCACCCACTCGGGCGCGATCACGAGCGGCGGCAGGTCGGGGTCGGGGAAGTAGCGGTAGTCGTGCGCGTCTTCCTTGGTGCGCATGGCCCGCGTCTCGCCGGTGTCGGGGTTGAACAGCACGGTGGCCTGCTGCACCGCGCCGCCGTCCTCGATCAGGTCGATCTGCCACTGGATCTCGTAGTCGATCGCCTGCTGCAGGAAGCGGAAGCTGTTGAGGTTCTTGATCTCGCGCCGCGTGCCGAAGGGCGCGCCCGGCTTGCGCACCGAGACGTTGGCGTCGCAGCGGAAGCTGCCTTCCTGCATGTTGCCGTCGCAGATGTCGAGCCAGACCACGAGCGCGTGCAGCGCGCGCGCGTACTCGACCGCCTCGATGCTCGAGCGGATGTCGGGCTCGGTCACGATCTCGAGCAGCGGCGTGCCGGCGCGGTTGAGGTCGATGCCGGTCTGGCCGGCGTAGTCCTCGTGCAGCGACTTGCCCGCGTCTTCCTCGAGGTGGGCGCGGGTCAGGTTGACCTTGTGCTTCGCGTCGCCGACGTAGAACTCGACCGCGCCGCCCTGCACCACCGGGATCTCGTACTGGCTGATCTGGTAGCCCTTGGGCAGGTCGGGGTAGAAGTAGTTCTTGCGCGCGAAGATGGACTGCGGCGCGACCTTGGCGCCAACGGCCAGGCCGAAGCGGATGGCGCGTTCGACCGCGCCCTTGTTCATGACCGGCAGCGTGCCGGGCAGGGCCAGGTCGACCGCCGAGGCCTGCGTGTTGGGCGCCGCGCCGAACTGCGTCGACGAGCCGCTGAAGGCCTTGCTCTGGGTCGAGAGCTGCACGTGCGTCTCGATGCCGATCACGACCTCGTAGCCGCGGATCAATTTGGAACTGGTCACCATGTCAGAACCCTGCCGGCACGCGCGTGTGCCAGTCGGTCGCTTGCTGGAAGGCGTGCGCCGCCTGCAGCAGCGGGGCCTCCTGGAAATAGTTGCCGATGAGCTGCAGGCCGACCGGCAGCCCGTCTTCGCCGAAGCCGGCCGGCAGGCTCATGCCGGGCAGGCCCGCCAGGCTCGCCGGCAGCGTGAAGATGTCGGCCAGGTAGGCGGCGACCGGGTCGTCGCCCTGTGCGCCCAGCGTCCAGGCGACCGTGGGCGCGACCGGGCCGGCGATCACGTCACAGCGTGCGAAGCACTGCTGGAAGTCGTCGGCGATCATGCGGCGCAGCTTCTGCGCCTGCAGGTAGTAGGCGTC
>JBIQJS010000106.1:0-12787 GCA_044507405.1 Rubrivivax sp.
ACCTTCATCAGGTCGGCGAGGTCGGTGATGTTGTGCTCGGAGATGAGGTTCTCGATCATGCCGGTGCGCTCGAGCCGCGAGCCCGCGCGCAGCGCCTCGGCCACGTCCTGCTCGTTCACGCCGGCGACGGCGGCGATCGCGGCGTAGGCCTCCTGTGCATTCGAGACCTTGAACTCCACCAGCAGGCCGCGCAGGTCGCGCTGGTAGCGCGCAAGCGTGCCGTAGAGCAGCAGCGCGCGCTCTGCCGGGTTGAGCTGCAGCAGCCCGGCCAGCGCATCGATGTTCTTCTCGACGAGCGTCGATTCCTTCTTGAGGCTCTTGTCCAGCCAGTCGGCGGTCGCGCCCAGCACCGACAGCAGGTCCTTGGGGGCGTCCTTGATGTACTCGTCGATGTAGAAGAAGAGCGTGCCTTCTTCGTAGGGGCCGTTCCAGGCGCCGTGGCGCTGCATGAAGGCGGTGTCGGAGAGCGCCTCGTGGCCGCTCCAGTGCTCGTTGCCCTTGCAGCGCCGGGCGAGGAAGGCGCGCAGCCGCGCGAGGACCGAGGCCGGCCACACCAGATGCTTGCCGGTGAGCGAGAGCAGCCCGTTCCAGTCGCGGCGGATGTTGAACCGCCCGGCGTGCCGCACGGTCAGCGTGAGCACGAACTGGGAGCACATGCGGTCGAGCACCGGCGCCTCTTTCAGGCCGGGTGACAACACCATGCGTGCGTCGGGGTGACCGGTCGCCATCGGACCTCCAGCGTGAAGACTGCGCGCCGATCTTGGCAAAGGGTGGGGCGTGCAGCAAGCCCCTTCGGCGTCAGGGCTCGTGCACGCACCTTACTGCAGCCCGCAGAGGGGGGTGGAACGCAAGGGATAAGCGCGCGTGCCACGGCTCACGCCGCGCACGCAGCGCCGGGGCTCAGTGCATCACGAGCGGATGCTGCATGAGCGACGCGTAGCGCTCGATGTAGTCGTCGATCTCTTCCTCGGAAGGCGAACCGTCCTCGATCAGCGCCTCCACGCCGAGCTTGAAGCTCTCGGCCATCGCGCCTTCGATGAAGATCTCCTTGCGGGCGAACTTGTCCACGATCTCGTAGCCGCCGCGGGTGAGCGCCTCGTCCACGTGCGCGGCGTCGGCGCTTGCGACCTCGAATTGCAGGACGGCGTAGTTCTCGGAGTTGTAGAGCATGTGCATGGATGGTTCTCCTTGTCCTGCACCTCGGGGTGAAGTCCGCCGTTTCAAGCCATGCGCATGCGCGGCCTCAGGTCGGGGGTTGGGAGGTTTGGAGCCTCAGATCCCAGACGGAGTTCTCCGTCGTCTGCTTGGCGCGCACCGGCAGGTAGTTCAGGCCGGGTGCGAGCCACACCTCCACGCGCGTGTCATGGGGTTTGCGCGGTTCGCGCAGCAGCTTGATGGATTTCATGCTGCCCTCGGGCGTGCTCACCTCCTCGGCGCCCACCACCTGGAACGCCCACACGTCCACGTCGGCGCGTGCGCCCACCACGTGCAGCGCGATGCGCGAGCCGGGCTTCATGCGGTTGGGGTCGGCCAGCGCGATGCCGGCGAGCTGCACCATCCAGCTCAGGCGGTCCTGGCTCCCCTGGAGCAGGGGGAATTCCTCCTGCTTGCCCGAGAAGGTGATCTTGCCGGCCTTGCGCTGGAAGTTCGCCGCCTGCTCGCCGCGGCCGCGGCGCTCGTCGGTGTAGCGCACCGGGGCGATCCCGGCCGCGTCGATGCCGCCGCGGCTCACGAGGCTGATGATGCGCAGGCCGGCCACGCGGCCGTCGAGCCGCGCTTCGTAGCCTTGCCCGTTCGGGCGCCACACGAGCTCGCCGCGGCCCGTCCAGCGGCCATAGGTGAGCTCGTAGCCGAGCGTGGTCGCCGGCGGCAGGCGGGTGCGGTAGACCGGCACCTCCTCCTGCGATGCGGTGTCGGCCACCGGCACCAGCTCGGCCGCGGTGTCGGCGCCGAGCGCCGCGGCCACGACGATGGCGTCGGTGTCGACGACGACCGGCGCTTCGGCCGCGGGCTCGGGGGGGAGCGCCGGTGGCGGCGCGGGCGCGCGGCGCGGCGCAGGCGCCGGCTTCGCGACGCGCACCGGCGGCGCCGGCGCCACCACCGGCGGGGCCGGGGGCGCCACCTCGCGCACCTGCACGTAGACCGGCGCGGTCGCCGCAGGCGGCGCGGCGCCGGGCACGGCGGCCCTCACCTGGTTCCAGGCCCAGCCATGCAGCAGCGCCACGACGGCGGTCAGGGCAGCAAGCGCGGGGACGAGGCGGCGGGCAGGTGCAGGCAAGGTGGAGGACATGCGATGAGAATAGGCCGGTCATCCTAGCCAAACGACAAGACCCCATGAAACTTGCAAGCTACAAAGACGGATCGCGCGACGGCCAGCTCGTCGTCGTCTCGCGCGACCTCTCCATGGCCCACTACGCCAACGGGATCGCGGGCCGCCTGCAGCAGGTGCTGGACGACTGGAACTTCCTCTCGCCGCAGCTGGAAGACCTCTACACGAGCCTGAACCATGGTCGCGCGCGCCATGCCTTCCCCTTCGACCCGCAGATGTGCATGGCGCCGCTGCCGCGCGCCTACCAGTGGGCCGACGGCTCGGCCTACATCAACCACGTGGAGCTGGTGCGCAAGGCCCGCAACGCCGAGGTGCCCGAAAGCTTCTACACCGACCCGCTGATGTACCAGGGCGGCAGCGACGACTTCCTCGGCCCCTGCGACGACATCGTGGTGCCCAGCGAGAAGATGGGCATCGACTTCGAGGCCGAGATCGCCGTCGTCACCGGCGACGTGGCCATGGGCACCTCGGCCGACGAGGCGCTGGAGGGCATCCGCCTGCTCATGCTCGCCAACGACGTGAGCCTGCGCAACCTCATCCCGGCCGAGCTCGCCAAGGGCTTCGGCTTCTTCCAGAGCAAGCCGGCCACGGCGTTCAGCCCGGTGGCCGTCACGCTCGACGAGGTCGGCAGCGCCTGGCAGGGCGGCCGCCTGCACCTGCCGCTGCAGAGCACCTGGAACGGCAAGCGCGTGGGCCTGTGCGATGCGGGCCCCGAGATGACCTTCCACTTCGGCCAGCTGATCGCGCACATCTGCAAGACGCGCAACGTGCGCGCCGGCAGCATCGTGGGCAGCGGCACCGTGAGCAACAAGGACTGGTCGCGCGGCTACTCGTGCGTGGCCGAGAAGCGCGCCATCGAGACCATCGAGCACGGCGAGCCGAAGACGGAATTCATGAAGTACGGCGACACCATCCGCATCGAGATGAAGGGCGTCGACGGGCAGACCGTGTTCGGCGCCATCGACCAGACCGTGCGCGCCCCCGTCGAATGACAGCCCCTCGTCCGATGGGTGCATCGGCCGATCCCCCAGGGGGATGCGGGCCGGCTTGGGAGCGGCCCGGCGCTCGGCCCGCTGTGCACGCCTCATGAAAGAGTTTCCGAACACGCTCAAGATCGTCACGGTCTGGGCGGTGGTCGGCGTGCTGGTCTTCCTGGGATTCCGCTTCTACGAACACGAGCGGCAGCGCACGAGCTTCCAGGTGACGCAGGCCGGCGTGATCGAGATCCGCCGCGGGCCGGATGGCCACTACCACTGGCCGGGCGAGATCAACGGCCTTGCCGTCGATTTCCTCATCGACACCGGCGCCACCAGCACCGCGATGTCGCAGGCCATGGCGCGGCGCCTGTCGCTCGCGCCGGTGCGCAGCGTGCAGAGCCACACGGCGGGCGGCGTGGTCACCGGGGAGCTGGTGCGGGCCGACGTCGAGCTGCAAGGCGGCGTGCGCGTGGAGCGCCTCGCCATCGTCGCGCTCGCGGGCCTCGACGACCGGCCGCTGCTCGGCATGGACGTGATGGGACGGCTGCGCTGGCAGCAGCGCGACGGCGTGCTCACCATCCACACCGAGGCGGGGCCATGAACTGGCGGCGTGCCTGGGCGGCGCTCGCGGTCGTGCTGGCGTGCCTGCTGCACGCGGGCGCGCATGCGCAGGCCGGCGACTGCCCGCGCGCACCGCGCACGCCCAGCGCCGACGAGGCCGCGAGCGTCGCGCGCGAGGCGCAGGACCGCGGCTTCCTCTGGCGCATCACCAAGGACGGGCGCACCTCGTGGCTGTACGGGACCATCCACCTCGGCCGCCTGGCGTGGGTCTATCCCGGCCCGCGCGTGCGCGCCGCGCTGCGGGCAAGCGACGTGGCCGCCTTCGAGCTCGACGTCACCGACCCGGCGCTGGTCGGCCGATTGCAGGAGGCGCTGCGCTCGGCCGCACGCGACCCGTCGGCGCCTGCGCTGCCGGCCGACCTCGTCGCACGGCTGGAGCGCCAGCTGCGGGTGGCGTGTGCACCTCCGGCGATGCGCGAGGCCATGCCACCCGAGATCCTCGGCACCATGCTCATGATGATGGCCGCCCGCCACGACGGGCTCGACGCCGCCTACGGCATCGACCCGGCCCTCGCCGTCCACGCCCGCCGCGAGGGCAAGGCGGTGGTCTCGCTCGAGACGCCGCAGCTGCAGATCGACGCCATCCTCAGCCGCACGCCGGACGACCTGCGCGCGAGCATGGAGAAGATCCTCGACGACCTGGAGCAGGGCCGTGCCCGGCCGCTGCTCGCGCGCATGGCCAGGGTGTGGGAAGAGGGCCGCGACGAGGAGCTCGCGCGCTACCGCGAGTGGTGCGACTGCGCCGACACGCCGCGCGAGCGCGCCCTGCTGCGCTCGCTGCTCGACGATCGCAACAAGCCCATGGCCGAGCGCCTCGACGCGCTGCATGCGAGCGGTCGCAGCGTCTTCGCGGCGGTGGGCAGCCTGCACATGTTCGGCCCGTCGTCGCTGCCCGAGCTCATGGCGGCGCGCGGCTACGAGGTGACCCGCATCACCCTGAGGCCCTGAGCACGGCGTGGCGGGCTGCGCCGTGCGTGCGATCGCTGCACAATGACCCGCACCCACGAGGAGACTGCCATGCCCGACACCGATGACGCCCCCTTCGCCAAGCTCGTCCCCGGCTTCGAGTTCCTGCAGGGCCTGGTCAAGAACGCGGGCTCCACCATGCCGAGCATCGGCCAGTGGGTCGCCCCCACGCTCAACCCCGAAGAGCTCGAAAAGCGCATCCAGGAGCTGCGCACCGTGCAGTTCTGGCTGGAGCAGAACGCGCGCATGCTGGGCGCCACCATCCAGGCGCTGGAGGTGCAGCGCATGACGCTCACCACGCTCAAGACCATGAACGTGCAGATGAACGACCTGCGCGATTCGCTCACCATCCGCCCGGCCGCCGCGGCCGAGCCGGCCTCCGCGCCGAAGACGGCGGCCAAGGGCGGCAAGTCCGCCGCCCGCCGCAAGGCCGACGCCGAGTCCGCGCCCGCCGCCCCGGCGGTCGACCCGATGCAGTGGTGGGGTGCGCTCACCAAGCAGTTCACCGAGCTCGCCGCCTCGGCCATGAAGGACAACGCGCCGGGCCCGTCGGCCCCGGGCGAGGCGCCGGTGGCGCCAGCGGCGGCGCGCAAGGCCGCGGGCGGCGCACGCAAGCGCGCCAAGGGCGGCTGAGGCGCGTGATGAAACTCTTCGCCCACGCCCACGCGACGCACCCCGACTGGCGCATGGCCGTCGCGCTCGCGGCCGCGCAGATCGAGGCGCAGCGCCACGATGCGGCCGGCCTGCACATCCAGGCGCCCACGCTCGGCTGGGTCTACCTCAGCGACCACTACGCGCCGCAGGCCGAGGCCCTGCTCGCCGAACTGCAGCGCCGCTGGCCCGGCGTGGGCTGGGTCGGAGGCGTGGGCGTGGGCATCTGCGCCAACGGCGTCGAGTACTTCGACGAGCCGGCGGTGGCGCTGCTGCTCACCGACCTGCCGCGCACCGATCACTGCCTCTACTCCGGCCGCCAGCCGCTCCGCCAGGCGCCGGCCGGCTTCGTGGCCGCCACCGCGCAGGTGCATGCCGACGGCCGCACCGACGACCTCGACGAGCTCATCGGCGAACTCGCCGGCAGCACGCGCAGCGGGTATCTCTTCGGCGGGCTGGTCTCGGCACGCAACCGGCCGCTGCACATCGCCGACGGCGTCTTCGAAGGCGGCCTCTCCGGCGTGGCCTTCGCGCCCGAGGTGGCGCTGGTCTCGCGCGTGACGCAGGGCTGCCAGCCCATCGGCCCGGTGCGGCGCGTCACCCGCAGCGAGCGCAACCACATCGCCGAGCTCGACGGCGAGCCCGCACTCCAGTGCCTGCTGCGCGACCTGGGCGTGAGCGCGCAGGCGCCACGCGAGGCGCTGCCGCGCATCCGCGAGACGCTCGCCGGCCTCGTCGACCCGACCGACGACGCGCTCGCGCGCCCTGGTCAGTTCGGCGCCGACACCCGCGTGCGCCACATCGTGGGCATCGATCCCACGCGGGGCGGGGTGGCGGTGGCCGACGAGGTCGTCCCCGGCGTGCAGCTCGCCTGGTGCCGCCGCGACACCGAGGCCGCGCGCCGCGACCTCACCCGCATCTGCGCCGAGATCCGTGAAGAGCTCGAGCCCGAGACCCTGAGCGTCGAAGCCGCGCTCGCGCTGCAAGGCGCCCAGGCCGACCACGCGCCCCACCCCGCACGCCGCATGGCCGGCGCGATCTACGTGAGCTGCCTCGGCCGCGGCGGCCCGCATTTCGGCTCGCCCTCGGCGGAGCTCGCGATCGTGCAGCGCGCGCTGGGCGACGTGCCGCTGGTGGGCTTCTTCGCCTCCGGCGAGATCGCCCGCCGGCACCTGTATGGCTACACCGGCGTGCTCACCGTCTTTCCTGCATGAACACCGTTGCGCCTCCACTCGAAATCTCGTCCGGCGAATACCTGCTGCGCCAGCGCATGGTCGTGGCCGCGCTGTCCTCGGTGCTGCCGCCGCACGCGCTCCTGTCGCGTGGCGAAGACACCGTGCCCTATGAATGCGACGGGCTGACCGCCTACCGCGAGCGGCCGCTCGCGGTGGCGCTGCCCGAGACCGACGAGCAGGTCGCCGCCGTGCTGCGCACCTGCCACCGGCTGCAGGTGCCGGTGGTGGCGCGCGGCGCGGGCACCGGGCTCTCGGGTGGCGCGATGCCGCACCGCATGGGCGTGACGCTCTCGCTCGCGAAGTTCAACCGCATCCTCAAGGTCGACGCGCACGCGCGCACGGCCGTCGTGCAGTGCGGCGTGCGCAACCTCGCGATCAGCGAGGCGGCCGCGCCGCATGGCCTGTACTACGCGCCCGACCCGAGCAGCCAGATCGCCTGCACCATCGGCGGCAACGTGGCCGAGAACTCCGGCGGCGTGCACTGCCTGAAGTACGGCCTGACGGTGCACAACGTGCTCAAGGTGCGCGGCTTCACGATCGAGGGCGAGGTGGTCGAGTTCGGCGGCGACGCGCTCGACGCGCCCGGCCTGGACCTGCTCTCGGCCGTGGTCGGCAGCGAGGGCATGCTGGCCGTCGTCACCGAGGTGACGGTGCGCCTCATCCCGAAGCCGCAGCTCGCGCGCTGCATCATGGCGAGCTTCGACGACGTGCGCAAAGCCGGCGACGCGGTGGCCGCCATCATTGCCGCCGGCATCATCCCCGCGGGCCTGGAGATGATGGACAAGCCGATGACCGCGGCGGTCGAGGACTTCGTGCACGCCGGCTACGACCTGGACGCCGAGGCCATCCTGCTGTGCGAGAGCGACGGCACGCCCGAGGAGGTGGCCGAGGAGATCGAGCGCATGCTGGACGTGCTCACCGGCAGCGGCGCCACGCGCCTGGAGGTGAGCCGCGACGAGGCCCAGCGCCTGAAGTTCTGGAGCGGGCGCAAGAACGCCTTCCCGGCCAGCGGGCGCATCAGCCCCGACTACATGTGCATGGACTCGACCATCCCGCGCAAGCGCCTGGCCGACATCCTGCTCGCCATCCAGCAGATGGAGCAGACCTACCGGCTGCGCTGCGTCAACGTCTTCCACGCGGGCGACGGCAACCTGCACCCGCTCATCCTCTTCGACGCCAACGACCCCGACCAGCTGCGCCGCTGCGAGCTCTTCGGCGCCGACATCCTGGAGACGAGCGTGGCGCTCGGCGGCACGGTGACCGGCGAGCACGG
The DNA here is from genome assembly GCA_044507405.1 of Rubrivivax sp. Taxonomy (GTDB): domain Bacteria; phylum Pseudomonadota; class Gammaproteobacteria; order Burkholderiales; family Burkholderiaceae_C; genus Rhizobacter. The sequence goes on from JBIQJS010000106.1 coordinate 8,053, forward strand.
CGTGGGCGTGGAGAAGCTCGCCTCGATGTGCGTGCAGTTCTCGTCGGTCGAACGTGCGCAGATGTTCGGCGTCAAGCACGCCTTCGACCCGGCCGGCCTGCTCAACCCCGGCAAGGTGATTCCCACGCTGCAGCGCTGCGCCGAGTACGGAAAGATGCACGTCAGGAAGGGCCTGCTGCCCTTTGCGGACCTGCCGCGCTTCTGACCCGGCCACGGCGGGCGCGAGGGCCCGCTTCCTATAATTCGCGTCCCCCGAAGAGGCGCGCTCGCGCCCACTCCCGAGCCCACCCATGACCCCCGACTTCAAGCCCACCGAGATCGAGCGCGCCGCCCAGGCCGCATGGCAAGCCGCCGATGCCTACCGGGTGACCGAGGACGCGAGCCGCCCCAAGTTCTACGCCTGCTCCATGCTGCCCTACCCGAGCGGCAAGCTGCACATGGGCCATGTGCGCAACTACACCATCAACGACATGCTCACGCGCCAGCTGCGCATGAAGGGCATGAACGTGCTGATGCCCATGGGCTGGGACGCCTTCGGCCTGCCGGCCGAGAACGCGGCGATGAAGAACAAGGTGCCGCCGGCGAAGTGGACCTACGACAACATCGCCTACATGAAGGGCCAGATGCAGGCGATGGGCCTGGCCATCGACTGGAGCCGCGAGGTCGCGACCTGCTCGCCCGACTACTACAAGTGGAACCAGTGGCTGTTCCTGAAGATGCTGGAGGCCGGCATCGCCGAGCGCCGCACGCAGGTCGTCAACTGGGACCCGGTCGACCAGACCGTGCTCGCCAACGAACAGGTGATCGACGGCAAGGGCTGGCGCTCGGGCGCGGTGGTCGAGAAGCGCGAGATCCCGGGCTACTACCTCAACATCACCAAGTACGCCGACGAGCTGCTGGAGCACGTCACGAACAAGCTGCCCGGCTGGCCCGAGCGCGTGCGGCTGATGCAGGAGAACTGGATCGGCCGGAGCGAGGGCGTGCGCTTCGCCTTCACGCACGGCATCGCCGGCGCCGACGGCCAGCTCATCCAGGACGGCCGGCTCTACGTCTTCACCACGCGCGCCGACACCATCATGGGCGTGACCTTCGCCGCCGTGGCGCCCGAGCACCCGCTGGCCGCGCATGCGGCCAAGTCCAATCCGGCGGTTGCGGCCTTCATCGAGGAATGCAAGACCGGCGGCACCACCGAGGCCGAGCTGGCCACGCAGGAGAAGAAGGGCGTGCCCACCGGCCTGTCGGTGCAGCACCCGATCACCGGCGAGGCGGTGCCGGTGTGGGTCGGCAACTACGTGCTCATGAGCTACGGCGACGGCGCCGTGATGGGCGTGCCCGCGCACGACGAGCGTGACTTCGCCTTCGCCAGGAAGTACGGCATCGACATCCTCGAAGTCGTGCACGTCGATGGCGAGCACTACGACTACGAGCGCTGGCAGGACTGGTACGCCGACAAGCAGCGTGGCGTCACCATCAACTCCGACAACTTCAGCGGCTTGAGTTACCAGGAGGCGGTGAACGCCGTGGCCCAGGCGCTCGCCGCCAAGGGCCTGGGCGAGAAGAAGACCACCTGGCGCCTGCGCGACTGGGGCATCAGCCGCCAGCGCTACTGGGGCACGCCCATCCCCATCATCCACTGCGACGAGCACGGCGCGGTGCCGGTGCCCGAGCGGGACCTGCCGGTGGTGCTGCCCGAGGACCTCATCCCCGACGGCTCGGGCAACCCGCTGAACAGGCACGCGGCCTTCCTGAACGTGCCCTGCCCCACCTGCGGCAAGCCGGCGCGGCGCGAGACCGACACGATGGACACCTTCGTGGACTCGTCGTGGTACTTCATGCGCTACTGCGACGCGCGGCTCGACGACGCCATGGTCGGCGCCGGCACGCAGTACTGGATGCCGATGGACCAGTACATCGGCGGCATCGAGCACGCCATCCTGCACCTGCTGTACGCACGCTTCTGGACCAAGGTGATGCGCGACCTCGGCCTCGTGAAGGTCGACGAGCCGTTCACCAAGCTGCTCACGCAGGGCATGGTGCTCAACGAGGCCTACTCGCGCACCGAGGGCGGCAAGGAGTACTACTGGGCGCACGACCTCGACATCGTGCGCGACGAGCATGCGCACGTCGTCTCGGCCACGCTCAAGGCCGACGGCAAGCCGGTCACCTACGAGGGCTGGACCACGATGTCCAAGTCCAAGAACAACGGCGTGGACCCGCAGGAGCTGATCGAGCGCTACGGCGCCGACACCGCGCGGCTCTTCGTCATGTTCGCTTCGCCGCCCGAGCAGACGCTCGAGTGGAACGACGCCGGCGTCGACGGCGCGCACCGCTTCCTGCGCCGCGTGTGGAACTACGCCGGCAAGAACGCCGACGCGCTGCGCGGCGGCGACGCGGCCGGCAGCGACAGCGCCGAGGCCAAGGCGCTGCGCCGCGAGGTGCACAACGTGCTGCGCCAGATCAGCTACGACTACGAGCGCATGCAGTACAACACCGTGGTCTCCGGTGCGATGAAGCTGCTCAACGCGCTCGAAGGCTTCAAGGGCACCGCGCCGGCCGTCATGCGCGAGGCCTTCGGCATCCTGCTGCGCGCGCTCTATCCGGCCTGCCCGCACATCACCTGGCACCTCTGGCAGGACCTGGGCTACGCCGCGGTGATGGGCGACCTGCTCGACGCGCCCTGGCCCGAGGTCGACGAGGCCGCGCTGGTGCAGGACGAGATCGAGCTCATGCTGCAGGTCAACGGCAAGCTGCGCGGCGCCATCAAGGTGCCGGCCGGCGCCGACAAGGCGGCGATCGAAGCGGCGGCGCTCGCCAACCCCGACTTCATCCGCTTCGCCGAAGGCAAGGCGGCCAGGAAGATCATCGTGGTGCCGGGCCGGCTCGTGAACGTGGTGGTCGGGTAGTGCCAGCCCCCCAGTCGCTACGCTCCTGCCCCCAGGGGGCGCCGTCCGGCTTGGGGCGGCCCGGCGCCGGACCAACCTCGCGCCGGACACTTCTGCTCGCCACGGCCTCGCTATTGGCCGGCTGTGGCTTCGAGCTGCGCCGCGCGCCCGAGCTGAGCTTCAAGACCCTCCACCTCGCCGGCTTCAAGCCGCATTCGCCGCTGGCCGAGGAGCTGCGCCGCCACATCGCGGCCACCACCTCCACGCGGGTGGTGGAGGCGCCGTCGCTCGCCGAGGTCATCCTCGAAGGCCAGACCGACAAGCGCGACCGCGGCGTGGTGGTCTCCACCGCCGCCGGCCAGGTGCGTGAGGTCCAGTTGCGGCTGCACCTGCAGTTCAAGCTGCGCACGCCGGCCGGCAAGGAGCTCATCCCGTCGACGGCGATCGCACTCACCCGCGACATGACCTACAACGAGCGCGACGCCCTCGGCAAGGAGCAGGAGGAAGAGATGCTCTTTCGCGCCATGCAGACCGACATCGCGACCCAGGTGATGCGCCGGTTGGCAGCGGTGCGGTCGTTGTAGAAAATCCCCGCGCATGCAGGTACGCGCCGACCAGCTCGCCCCCCATCTCGCCAAGGGGCTGCGCCCCCTCTACACCGTCCATGGCGACGAGCCGCTGCTCGCGCAGGAAGCCTGTGACGCGATCCGCGCCGCGGCCCGCGCCGCCGGCCACACCGAGCGCCAGGTGCACACCGTCTCGGGTGCGCATTTCGACTGGAGCGGCCTGCTCGGCGCCTCGCAGGCGATGAGCCTCTTCGCCGACCGCCAGCTGATCGAGATCCGCATTCCGTCCGGCAAGCCGGGCAAGGAGGGCTCCGAGGCGCTGCAGCGCTACTGCGAGCACCTCGCCGACGACGTGCTCACGCTCGTGATCCTGCCCAAGCTCGACCGCACCCAGCAATCGAGTGCCTGGTTCACCGCGCTCGACGGCGCCGGCGTGTCGGTGCGCGTCGATGCCATCGAACGCAAGGCGCTGCCCACCTGGATCGCGCAGCGCCTGGCCGCGCAGGGCCAGCGCGTGCAGGGCGGCGAGGCGGGGCAGCAGGCGCTGGCCTTCTTCGCCGACCGCGTGGAGGGCAACCTGCTCGCCGCGCACCAGGAGATCCAGAAGCTCGCGCTGCTGTATCCCGCAGGCGAGCTCAGCTTCGAGCAGATCGAGGCGGCGGTGCTCAACGTCGCGCGCTACGACGTCTTCAAGCTCGGCGAAGCCGTGCTGGCCGGCCAGACCACGCGCGCCCTGCGCATGCTCGACGGCCTGCAGGCCGAGGGCGAGGCCCCGGTGCTGGTGCACTGGACGCTGGCCAACGACATCCTGTCGCTCAAGCGCGTGAAGGATGCGATGAACCAGGGCAAGCCTTTGCCGATGGCCATGCGCGAGGCGCGCGTGTGGGGTGCCAAGGAGCGCCTCTTCGAGCGTGCCGTGCCCCTGCTCACCGATAACGCGCTGGCGCAACTTGTCGAAGCCGCACAGATCTGCGATGGCCTCGCGAAAGGCCTGAAGCACCCCGACTGGCCGCTCGACGCCTGGGAAGGCCTGAAGCGGCTCGTGCTGATGCTGGTGCAGTGGACGGCCAGCAGCGGGCCGCGCAAGAGCGTGCGGCTGGCGTTGACGGCCTGAGCCGGATCAGTACCCGCGGGTGCGATCCACCAGGTTCGCGAGCGGCCGGCCTTCGAGGAACGCCTTCAGGTTCTGCACCGCCACGCGCGTGGCGCTGCCGAGGTCGGTGAGCGCGGCGGCGTGCGGCAGCAGCGTCACCTGCGGATGCACCCAGTAGCGGTGGTTGGGCGGCA
>JBIQJS010000008.1:0-8142 GCA_044507405.1 Rubrivivax sp.
CGCTTCTGGCTGCGGATGAAGTGCGGGAACTTCATCGGGTCGCGCACGAAGAAGACCGGCGTGTTGTTGCCCACCAGGTCGTAGTTGCCCTCGCTCGTGTAGAACTTGAGCGAGAAGCCGCGCACGTCGCGCCAGGTGTCGGGGCTGCCCTGCTCGCCGGCGACCGTGGAGAAGCGCGCGAGCATGTCGGTCCTGGCGCCGGGCTGGAAGAGCGCCGCGCGCGTGTAGCGCGAGACGTCTTCGGTGGTCTCGAAGACGCCGAAGGCGCCGCCGCCCTTGGCGTGCGGCTGGCGCTCGATCACCTTCTCGCGGTTGAAGTGCGCCATCTGTTCGAGGAAGTGCACGTCGTGCAGCACCAGCGGGCCGTCGGGGCCCACGGTGAGCGAGTTGCGATCGCTCGGCGCCGGCGCGCCGGAGCCCATGGTGGAACCTTCGTGCCGGTGCGGGCGGGCGTTGCTCATGGGGGCCTCCTGGGTCTGAGCACTGGGCGCATGAGCCTACGCCCACGGCGCGGCCATGGTGCAAGACACCAGGCGGCGCAGGGCCGGGCCTTGTGGGTCGCGGCGAGCAGGGGAACACTCGAAGGCTGACCGCGAAGCCGGGGCGAAAAAAAGCCGGGCACGCGGCCCGGCTCTTCGTGCGAGACGCGTGGGCGTCAGGCGTCGCGCTGCTGGATGCCGGCGATCGCCCACTCGCGGCTGCCGTCCGCCGGCTTGACCAGGTGCCACACCTCGTCGAACGCGGTGGCTGCGTCGTCCGCTTCCTCGCGGACCAGGCCGTGGAAGCGCACGCTCACGATGTACTGCTGGTTCTCTTCGGCGTAGTCGACCACTTCGGCGTCGAGCTGCACCACGTCGGTCTTCTGCGTCGCGCCCTTGCGGTCCTGCAGGTCGAGCTTGAAGACGGCAAACATCTCCGGCGTGGAGAACTGGCGCAGGTCCTCGAGGTTGCCCGCGTCGTTGGCCGCCTGCATGCGGATGAAGATCAGCTTGGCGATGCGCACGAAGCCTTCGGCGTCGAAGCCGGCGGGCAGGGCGCCCACGGGGGCGGCGGCTTGCGGCACGTCCCGCTGCATCGGCGCGCCCAGGCCGCCACCGCCGAAGGCGGGTGCGGGCGGCTGCGAGGCGCCGGGGCCGGCGAACTGCATGCCCTGCGGCGTGGCCAGGCGCGGCTGCTGCTGTGCGGGGCCGAAGCGGCGCATCAGGAAGCGGATCACGAAGAAGGCCGCGGCCAGCAGCAGGAGGATGGTGACGAAGTTGGCCAGGCCGGCGCCGAGGCCGAAGTGGCTCAGGAGCGCGGCGATGCCCAGGCCCGCGGCCAGGCCGGCGATCGGGCCCATCCACGAGCGCTTCTGCGCGGCCGCGGCCGCACCCGGGGCGGCGGCGGCGCCCGGTGCGGCGTTGTTCGGGCTCTGCGCCGGCTTGGCGGGCACGGCCGGCGAGGGCTGCGCCGGCGGCGCCTGGCGCTTGAAGCCGGAGCTCATGCCACCGCCCAGGCGCTTGGCCTCCACGGATTGCGGGGCGGCGACGAGCCCCAGGCTCAGCACGGCGATGAAAGCGCTCAACAGCAGGTGTTTCATGTCTAGAGGGGCCTCGGTGGGTAGGGGTGGGAAGACTGGTTGTGGGGTCGACTGTCGCACATGCAAGTGCGGGTGTTCCTGAGAGGGCCGCCCCAGGTGCAAGTTCCCCTCGGTACGGGACTTGCCGGTGCCGCGCGTGCCCACACGCCGCCCCGCCACCACCGTCTGGACCGTCGGCCACTCCAACCACAGTGCCGAGGACTTCGTCGCGATCCTGCAGGCGCACGGGATCGAGCTCGTGGCCGACGTGCGGCGCTTCCGGGCCTCGCGGCGCCATCCGCACTTCGGCGAGGCGGCGCTCGCCGGGCGGCTCGCGCAGGCGGGCATCGGCTACGCGGGGCTCGAGTTCCTGGGCGGCCGGCGGCACGTGCCCACCGGCGAGCCGCAGCAGGGCTGGCGCAACACGTCCTTTCGGGCGTATGCCGCCTACACCTGGACGCCCGAGTTCGCCGAGGGTCTCGCGCAGCTGCAGGACCTCGCCGAGGCGCAGCGCACGGCCATGATGTGCTCCGAGGTGCTGTGGTGGCGCTGCCACCGCGCGCTGGTCGCCGACGTGCTGTGCTTCCTCGGCTACGAGGTGCTGCACATCCCCGGCCGGGGGGCGGCGAGCGCGCACCCCTACACCAGCCCGGCGCGGGTGGTGGACGGCGAGCTCGCGTATCCGGCCGAAGGCGGCGTGCCGCTGCAGCAGCGGCTGCGCGCCGGCTGCTGCTGATCGCCGTTCAGGCGACCGACTGCAGCATGCCCGGGTAGCTGAGCGAGCCGCTGCCCGCCGCGAGCGTGAAGACCGCCGGCGTGGCCTCCTGGCGCTGCATCAGCGCGCCATAGAGCGAGAGCACGCTGCTCGCGTTGGCGGCGTAGCGTGCGGCCTGCGAGATCGCCGCGTGCTGGCGCAGCGTCTGCGCATGCGCATCGGCTTCCTGCGTGAGCGCGGCGATGCGCTCGCGAAAGCTCGGCACGCTCGCGTCCTGCTCCAGGAAGGCGGTCACGCGGTCGGCCGCCTGCTCCGGCGCCTGGATGGCCAGCTTGCCGCCCGGGGCGACCGAGAAGCTGACGGCGCTGCCGGGCGTCACGCCGGCGGCTTGCATCGCGGACTGCAGCGCATGGCCGAGCGCCGCGGCCTTGGCTTCGAGCTGGCGCTGGCCGGCCGAGGCCTTCACGCCCTTGGCGGCCTTTTCGAGGGCGGCATCGGAGGTCGCCTTCATCAGCGGCCGGGCGGCCGGGCTGTCGCCGGGCAGGCCGGCCGTCGGCGCCGCACCGCTGCCTTCTGCGCCGGATGCGCCGGACGTCCTGGCCAAGAGAGAGCTCAGGTAGGCCGACACCGCGGCCCCGCTTCCGATTCCCGAAAAGTTCACGCCTGCTCCTGCCGCCGCGTGGGCGCGGCGCTTCGCGCCACATGATGAGGCCGCGGGCGGGGGCCTGATCGCCGCATGTACGGCCGTGATCGGCGTCTTTCCTGCCGATGGCGACGTGCAATACCCCGGGTCGGCGAGCCGGCTGCGGCTCCCTCAGAATGCCCGCCCATGACCATCCGGCGGCGTCTACTCATCCTCATCCTGGCGTTGCTGATCCCGGTGTTGCTGGCGGTGCTGGCAGGGGTGCGGTTCCTCTACGAAGGGCAGCGCGCCGCGCTGGAGCGTGGCGTGCACGAGGCGGTGCGCGCGCTCACGATGGTCGTCGAGCGCGAGATCGCGCAGACCGTCACCGGCCTGGAAGTCATGGCCACGTCCAGCACGCTGCAACGCGGCGATCTCGCCGGCTTCCATGCCCGCGCGCGGGAGTTCGCCAGCGGCTGGGAGACGACGATCGTCTACGCCAGCCTGGACGGCCAGCAGCTGGTCAACACGCGCCGGCCCTACGGCTCGCCGCTGCCCCGCGTGTCGCCCGAGCTGGCGCGCGTGCGGGCGTCGGCCGGCCCGCTGGCGACCATCACCTCCGACCTCTATTTCGCGCCCATCGGCCAGCAGTGGAGCTTCGCGGTGCAGGTGCCGGTGCGCGACGACGGCCGGCTCATCGGCCACCTGTCGATGGGCGGTTTCTCGAACCGGCTTCAGAAGGCCCTGGCGCAGCAGGCGCTGCCCGAGGGCTGGGTGGGCACGGTGCTCGACCGCCAGTACCGCGTCGTGGCCCGCTCGCGCAACCCGGACGCCTGGGTGGGCAAGCTCTCGACACCCGACCACATCCGCGCGCTCAGCGGGAAGACCTTCGGGCAGTTCAAGGCCACCACGCTCGACGGCACGCCGGCGGTGGGCATCTTCAACCGCTCGCAGGAGCTGGGCTGGACGATCGTGGTCGCCGTGCCCGAGGAAGAGATCGCCAGCGAGGCGCGCGACGCCACCATGGTGCTGATGCTGCTCTCGCTCGCGCTCCTGGCGCTGGGCGCGACGGCCACGCTGCTGGTGGCGCGCCACATCGTCCGCCCGGTGCGGCGCCTGGTGGTGCTGGCCGGCGAGATCGGGGCGGGCCGGGAGATCGGCCACGAGCCGCCCAGCGGCCTGGCAGAGGTGGACGGCATCGCGCAGGCGCTGGCCGACGCCAGCCGCAGGATCGCCGGCGCCCGCGCCGAGCTCGAGCAGGAGGTGCAGAAGGCGCGTGCCGAGGCGGCCCTGGCGCATGCGAACGCGCTGCAGGCGCAGAAGCTGGAGGCGCTCGGGCGCCTGACGGGCGGGGTCGCGCACGACTTCAACAACCTGCTGATGGTGATCAGCAGCAATGCCCACGTGCTGGGCCGGCGGCTGCCTCCCGAGTGGCGCGAGGCGCCGCAGCTGCTCGCGGTCGAGCGCTCGGTACGCACCGGCAAGCGCCTCACGCGCCAGCTGCTCGCCTTCGCGCGGCGGCAGCCGCTGCGCATCGAGCAGGTCCGGCTCGACGAGCGGCTGGCCGCCATGACGAGCCTGCTGCGCACCGCCGTGCGCAGCAGTGTCTCGCTGAGCTGCACCGTCGCCCCGGACACCTGGCCGATCGAGGTGGACGCGGGCGAGTTCGAGCTCTCCATGCTCAACCTGGCGGTGAACGCCAACGACGCCATGCCCTCGGGCGGCGTGCTCGAGATCCGCGCGGGCAACCTGCCCGACACCGGCGACGGCCGCCATGTGCAGATCGAGGTGCGCGACAGCGGCTCGGGCATCCCGCCCGAGATCCTCGACAAGGTCTGCGAGCCGTTCTTCACCACCAAGCCGCCGGGCCACGGCACCGGCCTCGGCCTGAGCCAGGTCTACGGCTTCTGCAACCAGGCCGGCGGCACGCTGCACATCGACAGCACGCCGGGCCAGGGCACCACGGTGCGCCTGCGGCTGAAGGCCTCGGCCGATCCCGCGCCGCAGGCCGAGCGGCCCGGCGCGCCCATGCCGGCGCTGGCCGCGACCACCGTCCTGCTGGTCGAGGACAACGAGGAGCTGCGCGAGGCCACGGCCGAGCTCCTGCGCTCGCTCGGCTGCACGGTGGAGGTCTGCGCGAGCGCCGACGCCGCGCGGCAGTGGCTCGACGACGATCGGCGCGTCGACCTCGTGCTGAGCGACATCCGCATGCCCGGGCAGCTCGATGGCCTCGGCCTGGCGGCCTGGCTGCGCAGGTGGCGGCCGGCGCTGCCGCTGGTGCTCATGACCGGCTACACCGAGGAGCTGCGGGCGGGCCGTGTGGACGGGCATGTGGTGCTCGCCAAGCCGGTGGAGCCGGAGGCGCTCGGGGCCGCCCTGCGCGCCGCGCTCGCCACGCGGGGCTGAGACGTCGCCCGGGCGGCGGCAACCCGCCGCGTAGGCCGCCACCTACCGCGCATTGCGCCGCCCCCTGATGGGCTCGCGCCGCCGGTGCGCCTACCTTCTCGGCACCTCATCCATCGGGAGCACGCCATGCTGCTGCGCAAGCTGATCGTCTTCGCCATCACCTCCGGGCTCGCCAAGCGCGCCTTCAACCATTTCCGCGCCAGGCGGGCTGCCCACACCCTGCGCGCGGCCGGTACGCCGCCGCGCCGCTGAACGGGGCCGTGCACCTGGCCATGGCGAGGCTCGTGTACTGGCTGCTGCTGGGCGTGGGCGGCCTGATGCTGATCGCCACCGCCTTGCCGCTGCTGCGCAAGGACGACTGGTGGATCCGCGTCTTCGACTTCCCGCGGCTGCAGATCGCGGCGCTCACGGGCCTCGTCATGGCCTTGCTGGCCTGGCGTGAAGGCGACGCGCTGTTCGGTGCGCCGCACCCCGACCAGGCCTTCATCGCGCTGCTCGCCGCGGCCTTCGCCTACCAGTGCTCGCGCATGCTGCCGTACACGCCGCTGGCGCGGCCGCAGGTGCAGGCGAGCCGCGCCGGCTCGCGCGAAGCGCGCGTGAGCCTGCTCTTCGCCAACGTGCTCATGCCCAACCGCGCGGCGCCGCGGCTGCTGGCGGCCGTGCGCGAGGCCGATCCCGACATCGTGCTCGCGGTCGAGACCGACGCCTGGTGGCAGCAGGCGCTGAGGGAGCTCGAGCGCACCCACCCCCACACCGTGCAGCAGCCCCAGGACAACACCTACGGCATGCTGCTGTACTCGCGCCTGCCCTTGCACGGCGCGGAGTTGAAGTTCCTGGTGCAGGACGACGTGCCCTCGATCCACGCGAGCGTCGAGCTGCGCAACGGCGAGCGCATCGACCTGCGCTGCCTGCACCCGCGGCCGCCCGCGCCCGGCGAAGCCGACCGGTCCACCGAGCGCGACGCCGAGCTCCTCATCGTCGGGCGGGAGGTCCAGGCGCGGCAGCGGCCGGTGGTGGTGCTGGGCGACCTCAACGACGTGGCGTGGTCGCACACCAACACGCTCTTCAAGCACGTGAGCGGCCTGCTCGACCCGCGCGTCGGGCGCGGCTTCTTCCACACCTTCCATGCGAAGTGGCCGTGGCTGCGCTATCCGCTGGACCATTGTTTCCATTCACCGCACTTCCGCCTGGTCGATTTCCGCCGCCTGCCCGCCTGGGGCTCGGACCACTTCCCGGTGTACATCTGCCTGAGCTACGAGCCGCAGGCGCGTGCGCAGCAACCGCATCTCCAGGCGGATGCAGGCGAGCGCGCCGAGGCCGACGACAAGATCCGTGAGGCCGTGTAACACCACGGCGATCGCGCGGGCAGCGCTTGCGATACTCCACGGTTTCAACCCGACGGGCCCCTTCATGCGCACCCTCCGTTCCGCGATCCTTCTTGCCAGTGCCGCCTCCGTGCTCGCGCTCGGCGCCTGCAACGCCGGCAAAGGCGACGACACCCCCGCGGCGGCCACCGGCCCGGCCGAAGCCACGGTCAACGGCGTGGTGATCACGCAGGCCGCGGTCGACCAGGTCGTCAAGGAGCGCAGCGGCGGGCAGCCGGTGCCGCCCGAGGCGCGCAAGGCGCTGGTCGACAGCCTGGTGCTGCAGGCGGTGGTGGCGCAGGAAGCGGCCAAGCAGGGCCTGGACAAGTCGCCCGAGTTCGTGAGCCAGATGGAAACCTTGCGCCAGTCGGCGCTGGCCAACGCCTACCTCGAGGACTGGATCAAGAAGAACCCGGTGACCGACGAGGCGATCCAGGCCGAATACGAGCGCCTCAAGGGCTCGGCCGCCGCGACCGAGTACAAGGCGCGCCACATCCTCGTGGAGAAGGAAGCCGACGCGCAGGCCATCATCGCCACGCTCAAGAAGACGCCCGCCGCCTTCGACAAGCTGGCCAAGGACAAGAGCCGCGACCCGGGCTCCAAGGCCAACGGCGGCGACCTCGGCTGGTTCGACGCGCAGAGCATGGTGCCGGAGTTCGGCGCCGCGCTCGCCAAGCTCGAGAAGGGCAAGATCACCGAGGCGCCGGTCAAGACGCAGTACGGCTACCACGTGATCCTGCTCGAGGACAGCCGCCAGGCCGAAGCGCCGCCGCTCGATGCGGTCAAGCCGCAGATCAGCCAGCAGCTCATGCAGCAGAACATCCGCAAGCAGGTCGATGCGCTCAAGGCCGCGGCCAAGATCGAACTGGCGGCCGCCTCGGCGCCGACCTCGGCCGCGTCGAACTGATCGACACGATGGCGCTCGCCGATCTCTTCGCGCTGGGAGAGCGCATCGGCGAGCGGCTCGCCGCCCGCGGCGAGACGGTGGTGGTGGCCGAATCGTCGGCCGGCGGCCTGATCTCCGCGGCGCTGCTGTCGCGCGCCGGCGCCTCGGCCTACTACCTGGGCGGCGCCGTGATCTACACGCGGCGGGCCTTCCGCCGCTACACCACGCTCACGGCCGACGACATGGCCGGCCTGCGCTCCGCCACGCTGCCCTATGCGCAGCGCGTGGCGCGCCACCAGCGCGAGCGCTTCCGCGCGACCTGGGCCGTGGCCGAGACCGGCGCCGCCGGGCCCGACGGCAATCCGTACGGCGATCCGGCAGGCCATGCCTGCATCGCGGTGGACGGGCCGCACAAGCTCGACCGCCTGCTGCGCACCGGGCGCAGCGAGCGTGCGCCCAACATGCTGCTGTTCGCGGCGGCGGCGCTGGAACTGCTCGACGAAGCGATCGCCTCGGCGCCGAGCTGACGCGGTTCAGATCGCGGCCGTCAGCCCTCGCGATGCGGCGGCAGCCAGCGCAGCAGCACCTCGT
>JBIQJS010000008.1:8242-37435 GCA_044507405.1 Rubrivivax sp.
GATCGCGGCCGTCAGCCCTCGCGATGCGGCGGCAGCCAGCGCAGCAGCACCTCGTAGAGCACCTGCGGCTCCACCGGCTTGGACACGTGGTCGTTCATGCCGGCGGCCAGGCAGGCCTCGCGGTCTTCGCTGAACGCATTCGCCGTCATCGCGACGATGGGCACCTTGTGCAGGTGCGGCAGCACGCGCAGCGCGCGGCTCGCCTGCAGGCCGTCCATCACCGGCATCTGCATGTCCATGAGGATGAGGGCGTAGTGGCCCTTGCCCGCCATCTCGACCGCCTGCGCGCCGTGATGGGCCACGTCGACCGCGAGGCCCACGTTGCCGAGCAGCACGGTCGCCACTTCCTGGTTCACGAGGTCGTCTTCGGCGAGCAGCACGCGCGCGCCGCCGTGGCGGGCGCGCAGTTGCGATTCCAGGCGGCGCAGGGCCTCGGGGTCGGCGGTGCGCGCGCCGCCGGGCTGCGGGGCCTGCAGCGTGACGGTGAGCCAGAAGGTGCTGCCCTTGCCGAGCTCGCTGCTCACGCCGACCTCGCCGCCCATCAGCATGGCGAGGTGGCGCGTGATCGACAGGCCCAGGCCGCTGCCGCCATAGCGGCGGGTGGTGGAGCTGTCGCCCTGCTCGAAGGCTTCGAAGATGCGCTCCATGCGCTCGGGCGAGATGCCGATGCCGGTGTCGTGCACCTCGAAGAGCAGTCGGGTCTCGTGCTCGTTCGTGGCGAGCACGCGGCACGAGAGCGTGACGGTCCCGCGCTCGGTGAACTTGACCGCGTTGCCCAGCAGGTTGACCAGCGCCTGCGAGAGCCGCGTCGGGTCGCCGCGCAGGCGTGGCGGAAGGCCCGGCGTGTCGCGCAGCAGCGCCACGCCCTTGGCGCGCGCGCTGCCGTCGAGCAGGGCGCAGCAGCGGGCGAGCACGGCGTCGACGTCGAAGTCGATCGCCTCGAGCGAGAGGTTGCCCGCTTCGATGCGCGACATGTCGAGCACGTTGTTGATGATGTGCAGCAGGTGCTGGGCCGCGTCGCCGACGCGGGCGATGCGCGCGGCCTGGGCCGGGTCGGTCGCGTCGCGGTGCAGCAGGTGCGTGAGCCCGATCACCGCGTTCATCGGCGTGCGCATCTCGTGGCTCATGGTGGCGAGGAATTCGCTCTTGGTGCGGGCGAGCCGCACGGCCTGCTCGCGCGCTTCGTCGAGCGCGGTGCGGGTGGCGAAATCGCGGCGCAGCAGGTACTCGCGCCACCAGCCGATGCCCATGGGCAGCGTGAAGAGCGTGAGCACGTGGTACGACCAGTAGACCGGGTCGGCGCTGGGTGCGGCCGGCTGCGTCCACAGCGCCAGGACGAAGGCCGCGAGGATCAGGAGCCCCGAGATCAGCGCGAAGCGGAACTGCACGCCGAGCACCACGAAGCAGTAGAACTCGATGAAGGTGAAGTTGAGGATGCCCACCCACGACGAGATGCCGGGGCCGCCTTCGGCATCGATGCGCAGCAGCACCCAGAAGAGGCCGCAGGCGATCAGGACCACGAAGCCCGAGACGAAGGGCTGCCAGTGCCGGCGCGCCTGCGGCAGCAAGGTGTAGGCCAGGGCGGCGGCGATCACCGGGATCGCGACCTGCAGGCGCAGCCAGTTGGCCTGGTTGCCGGGCCAGGCGAGCAGGTCGACCAGGAAGTCGCCGGCGATCAGCAGCAGGCCGAGCGCGAGCCCCGCCTGCGCCAGGCGCTGGTAGGTGGCGACGTAGTGGCGCACGAAGCGCCGTTCGAAGTCGGCCGGGGTGAAGCGCAGCATCAGCCGCAGCGGCAGCGCGGGGCTGCCCGCGGCGGCTGGCGCGGGTGACGGGGGCGAGGCGGGGGCGGGCGTGGGGTCCATGGCGTCGGCGGCGCGTGCAGCCGTCCGTCGGCCTCTCATGTTTCGGCGCCCGCAGGCAGGACTTGAACCCCGGGGTGCCGCCGATCGGGCACTAATGCCGCTGCACGAGCGGGGTCACGCCATGGCCCGGCGACGAACCTCGGCCGCGACGACCCGCCGTGACGGCTCGGCCGGTCGCGCGCCTCAGGGCGCGAGGTCATCGGCGCGCTGCCACTGCACGTCGGCGGCGATCGCCTCCAGCAGCTGCGGCGCGCGCACGGGGCCTTCGTCGGGGTCGAAGAGGCTTTCGATCTCGTCCTCGCGCGCCATGCTCACCACCAGGTGCATCGACCAGTTGCCGAAGCGACGGTCCACGCCTTCGCGGCGCTGCAGCACCTTCATGTCGGTGTGGCGCGGATCGGTGCCGATGCGCGCGAGCAGGCCGTCGATCTCGTCGGGGCTGCCCTCGACCACCTGGGCGAAATGCCGCCCGCTGTAGGCGAGCAGCCCCGTGACCTGGCGGCGGCGGTTGCGCAGCTGCGAGCTGCCGACGATGCGGTGGACGTCGGTCGGCGTGATGCCGGCGCCACAGCGGCTGATGTAGAAGACCTGAACGATGGACATGGGAAGGGGAAGTACTGCGTCGCCCATGCTATCGGCAGCGGGCGCCGACGACGCAGCGGCGCCGGCGCGAAGCCGGCACTACTTGGCAGCGGCCGACGCGGCGTCGCTCAGAAGACCAGCTTGCCCAGCATCACGCCGAACACCAGCACGATCAGGAAGATGACGAGCGAGATGGCGAAGAGCACCTTGGCGATCTTGCGCGACCCCGAGGCCACGCCGGCAAAGCCGAAGTAGCCGGCGATGAGGGAGATGATGAAGAAGATGATGGCCCACTTGAGCATGGTGGCGGCTCCTGGTTGTGGGCGACATGTGGCAAACCGCGTTCCGGGCTGCCGGGACGGGCCGGGCCCGCGAGGGGCATGAAAAACGGCGCCCGCAGGCGCCGTCGAATCGCATCAGGCGGTGGCGGCCACCGCCGAATCGCATCACGCAGCGGCGGCCGCCGCCGCGTAGCGCTCCAGGTGATGGTCCACGTCGCCGAAGCGCTGCGAGGCCATGGTGAGGCGCCGGAAGGTGTGCGAGACCTTGAGCTCTTCGGTCATGCCCATGCCGCCGTGCAGCTGCACGGCTTCCTCGCGCACGCGCCTGGCGGCCTCGGCGATCTTCACCTTGGCGGCGGAGACGGCACGGCTGCGCTCGGTCGGCGTGAGGTTGGGCTCGTCGACCTTGGCGGCAGCCAGGATCGCCATCGAGCGCGACTCCTCGGTCGCGATCACCATGTCGACCATGCGGTGCTGCAGCGCCTGGAAGGAGCCGATGGGCACGCCGAACTGCTTGCGCGTCTTGAGGTAGTCGAGCGTGGCGTCGCAGGCGTGCTGCATCGCGCCCACGGTGTCGGCGCAGAGCAGGGCGGTCGCGAAGTCGACGGCCTCCTCGATCAGCGGCAACGCGCCGCCGGCCGGGCCGAGCAGCGCATCGGCGCCGAGCTTCACATGGCTGAAGGTGATGTCGGCCGCGCGCAGGCCATCGACCGTGCGGTAGGCCTTGAGCGTGACGCCCTCGGCCTGGGGGTCGACGAGGAAGAGGCTCGCGCCGCTGCCGTTGCTGGCCGAGACCACGAGGCACTTCGCCGCGGGCGCGCCGATGACGACGGTCTTGGCGCCGTTGAGCAGCCAGCCGTCGGCGTTGGGCGTGGCGGTGGTCGCCTGCGGCATGAGCTCGTAGCGGCGGCCCGGCTCCAGGCTCGCGAAGGCGAGCTGCACCGAGCCGTCGGCGAGGCCGGGCAGCCAGGCGCTGCGCTGCGCTTCGTTGCCGGCGCGGGCGATCAGGCGGCCGGCCAGCGCGATGTTGTCGATCAGCGGCTCCACCACCAGGGCCTCGCCGCAGGCCTGCATCACGGCCATGAGGTCGACCGCGCCGCCGCCGAAGCCGCCATCGGCCTCGGGCAGGGTGAGGGCGGTGAGGCCCAGCTCGGCGAAGGTGGACCACACGCCCTCGCCCTGGCCAGTGGGCGATTGCAGGATGGCCTTGCGCTTCTCGAAGTCGTAGGCATTGCCGAGGTACTTGCGCACGGAATCGGCCAGCTGCTGTTGTTCGTCGGTGAGTTCGAAGTTCATGTCTTGCTCCTGCGCCCGCCTCAGAGGCCGAGCGTCGCCTTGGCGATGATGTTGTGCTGCACCTCGTTGGAGCCAGCGTAGATGCTGACCTTGCGGTAGTTGAGGTAGCGCGGCGTCACGCTGGTCATGAGCGCGTCGAGCTCGTCGTTGCCGTCGAGCGCCTGGAAAGGCTGGGCGGCCGGGCCGAGCGCCTGCACGGCCAGCTCGGTGATGGCCTGGGTGATCTCGGTGCCGCGGATCTTGAGCAGCGACACGTCGGCGCCCGGCGGCTGGCCGGTGCGGCGCATCTTGTCGAGGTAGCGCATGGAGGTGAGCTCCAGCGCCTGCAGGTCGATCTCGATGCGCGAGAGCTTGTCGCGGAAGCGCAGGTCCTCCAGGAGCGGCTTGCCGTTGCGCTGCTCGCGCGCGGCCAGCTCCTTGAGGTCGGCGAGCATGCGCTTGCTGCTGCCCACGTTGCCCGAGCCCATGCGCTCGTGGCCGAGCAGGTACTTGGCGACCGTCCAGCCCTTGTTCTCCTCGTGCACGAGGTTCTCGACCGGCACCTTCACGTCGTCGAAGAAGACCTCGTTCACCTCGTGGCCGCCGTCCATGAGGATGAGCGGGCGCACGGTGATGCCGGGCGTCTTCATGTCGATCAGCAGGAAGCTGATGCCCTCCTGCTTGCGCGCGGCGTTGGGATCGGTGCGCACCAGGCAGAAGATCCAGTCGCCGTAGTGGCCGAGCGTGGTCCAGATCTTCTGGCCGTTGACGACGTAGTGGTCGCCGCGGCGCTCGGCGCGGGTCTTGAGCGAGGCGAGGTCGGAGCCGGCGCCCGGCTCGGAATAGCCCTGGGCCCAGAAGTCTTCACCGCTGCGGATGCGCGGCAGGTAGCGCTGCTTCTGCTCGGGCGTGCCGAACTTGATCAGCACGGCGGCGCACATGTTGGGGCCGAAGGCGGGCAACGGCGGCGCGCCGGCGAGACCGAACTGCTCCTGGTAGATGTAGCGCTGGGTGGTGTTCCAGCCGGTGCCGCCCCATTCCTCGGGCCAGTGGGGCACGGCCCAGCCCTTCTTGTCGAGGATGCCGTGCCAGCGCTTGTAGTCTTCCTTGCTCAGCTCGCGGCGTTCCTTGACCTTCTGCTTGATGTCGGCGGGGAGGTTGGCGTCGAGCCAGCTGCGCACCTCGTCGCGGAAGGCCAGCTCTTCGGGGGAATAGCTCAGGTCCATGGGGTCTCCTGTGATGTCGATCGTTTCGGCGTCAGCGCACGAACTTCCGGCCCTCGGCGGCCATCTTTTCCAGCAGCGGCGAGATCGTGAAGCCGGCGCCCAGGCGGGGGCCGTATTCCTTCAGCTTGGCCACCACCGTGTCGAGGCCGACGGTGTCGGCGTAGAACATCGGGCCGCCGCGGTACACCGGCCAACCATAGCCGTTCAGCCACACGACGTCGATGTCGGACGCCCGCGCCGCGATGCCCTCGTCGAGGATCTTCGCGCCTTCGTTGATCATCACGTAGATGCAGCGTTCGAGGATCTCTTCCTTCGGGATCTCGCGCGGGGTGCGGCCTTCCTTGGCCATGAAGTCGAGGATGACCTTGCGCGTGACTTCGCTCGGCTTCGCATTGCGGTTCTCGTCGTAGTCGTAGTAGCCCGCGCCCGTCTTCTGGCCGCGGCGGTCCATCTCGCACAGCACCTGCACGATGGTGGAGCTGGTGCTCTTCTCGCGGCTCCAGCCGATGTCCAGGCCCGCCATGTCGCTCATCGCGTAGGGGCCCATGGGCATGCCGAAGTCGTAGAGCACCTTGTCCACGTCCCAGGGCATGGCGCCCTCGAGCAGCATCGCGCGGGCCTGCTCCGAGCGCTTGGCGAGCATGCGGTTGCCGATGAAGCCGTGGCACACGCCCGAGACGGCGGCGACCTTGCCGATCTTCTTGGCGATCGTCATCGCGGTGGCCAGGGCGGAGAGCGAGGTCTTGTCGCCGCGCACCACTTCCAGCAGCTTCATCACGTTGGCCGGCGAGAAGAAGTGCAGGCCCAGCACCGACTCCGGCCGCGAGGTGACGGAGGCGATCTCGTCGATGTTGAGGAAGGAGGTGTTCGAAGCCAGCAGCGCGCCCGGCTTCACGATGCGGTCGAGCTTGCCGAAGAGCTCCTTCTTGATGTCCATGTTCTCGAACACGGCCTCGATCACGAGGTCGCAGTCGGCGAGCTGCGCGAGATCGAGCGTGCCGGTGAAGCGGCCCATGCGCTCCTCGACCTCGGCCTGCGTGAAACGGCCGCGCTTGGCCGAGTTCTCGTAGTTCTTGCGCACGACGCCCAGGCCCCGGTCGAGCGCGGCCTGGCTGGTCTCGACGAGGACGACCGGGATGCCCACGTTGGCGAAGTTCATCGCGATGCCGCCCCCCATGGTGCCGGCCCCGATGATGCCCACCTTCTTCACGTCGACGATGGGCGTGTCGGCCGGCAGGCCGGGGATCTTGGCGGCTTCGCGCTGCGCGAAGAAGGCGTAGCGCTGGGCGATGGCTTCGGTGCCGGTCACGAGCTGCTGGAAGAGGCGGCGCTCGGTGGCCAGGCCTTCGTCGAAGCTCGCGTTGACGGCCGCCTCCACGCACTGGATGCAGGCCTCGGGCGCGGGCAGGCCGCGGAATTTCTTGGCGTTGGCCTTGCGCACACTGGCGAAGATCTCGGGCTTGCCGCGCGCGGCGGCGATCTTGTCGTCGTTGTCGCGCACCTTGCGCAGCGGCCGGTTCTCGGCGAGCACCTTCTTCGCATAGGCGATGGCGCCGGTGCGCAGGTCACCTTCCACCAACTCGTCGACCAGGCCCATGGCGTGGCATTCGGGCGCGGGCACGTGCGTGCCGTTGACGATCATGTCGAGCGCCTTCTCCACGCCCACGATGCGCGGCAGGCGCTGGGTGCCGCCGGCACCCGGCAGCACGCCGATCAGCACTTCGGGCAGGCCGCACTTGGCGCTGGGCACCGCCACGCGGTAGTGGCAGCACATCGCCACTTCCAGGCCGCCGCCGAGCGCGGTGCCGTGGATGGCGGCGATCACGGGCTTGGGGCTGTTCTCGATCGCGTCCTGCGCCTCGCGCAGGCTCGGGGCCTTGGGCGGCTTGCCGAACTCGGTGATGTCGGCGCCGGCGAGGAAGGTGCGGCCGGCGCAGATGAGCACCACCGCCTTCACGGCAGGGTTGGCGGCAGCGGCCTGCATGCCCTCGACGATGGCCTGGCGCACCGGCTGCGAGAGTGCATTGACCGGCGGGTGATCGATGGTGAGGACGCCGATGTCTCCTTCGACGCTGAACGCTGTTGTCATGCTGGGCCTCTGCTGGTGTGTAAACGCAAACGGCCATGATGGCCGCAACCCACGCGAGGGTCTGTCACGCAGTGAACACCCGGAATGGAACACCGCTTGCACACAGTGCGCAAAGGAGTCCTTCCATGCACATCCATGCACGCTGCGCACCCACCGTTGCCCTGCTCGCACTGACCTGTGGCCTCGCCGCCTGCGGCGACCGCGAGACCGGCTCACCCGTCACGCCGCCCGGCGAGACCGAGTCGGCCAAGACCCGCGCCCTCGACGCGGGCGCCGCCGTGCTGCAGGACAAGCCGCCCATCGACGCGATCAATTCGTACCTCGACGGCTTTCACTTCTACAACGGACGGATGAACGTGCAGATGGAAGCGCACCACTACTGCGCCATCCTCAACGAGGACGTGATCCAGTGCGTGATCTACGACGGCAACGTGCGCGACGCCAAGATCATGGGCGTGGAGTACATCGTGAGCGCCAGGCTCTTCGCCACGCTCCCCGAGGCGGAGAAGCCGCTGTGGCACAGCCATGCGCACGAGGTGAAGTCGGGCACGCTCATCGCCCCGGGCATCCCCGAGGTGGCCGAGCGCGAGCTGATGGAAAAGCTGGTGGGCACCTACGGCAAGACCTGGCACACCTGGCACACCGACCTGCACAAGCAGCTGCCGCTGGGCGTGCCGCAGCTGATGATGGGTTTCACCGCCGATGGCCAGGCCGACCCGGCCATGGTCGCCGCACGCGACCAGCGCTTCGGCGTGGACAGCGCGGCCAAGCGCCGTGATCGCGAGAGCATCCCGGCGCCGCAGGTCGACCCGCGGGCCGACGGCTGGCAGCACGGCAGGACGGTCCAGATCGCCGACCCGACCGGCACGCAGCACGCCGCCGAACACGGCAGCAAGGCTCCGGGGCCGGGCGAGCCGGCCTCGAACGCACGCTCGAACAAGCCGTAGCCCCAACGAAAAAGGGCGCCGCAGCGCCCTTTCGAGTAAGACCGTTGCCGGTCAGCGACCGTCGCCGTCGGAGTCGCCGGGGATCGCACGCTCCACCGTGTCGCTCAGGCGATGCCAGGCATCGCGCGAGGCGTGGCGGGCGCGGTCCCACTCCAGGCTCGACGAGCCGCGGCGTGCGCTCCAGCCACGGCTGAGCTCGGGCTCGACTTCGTCGAAGGTGCGGCCCTCGTACTTGCTGTAGGCATCGACGCCATAGCCGTAGGCGGGGCGGTACTCGTCGTAGCCCACGCCACGGTCCACGTAGGGACGGTCGGCGTAGTTGTTCTGCCAGTAGGTGTCTTCTGCAGCAGGGTCGACGGAGCGCGCGACGGCACGGCCGCCCAGCGCACCCACGGCCGCACCGACGGCTGCGCCAACGGCGGCGCCCACGGGGCCGGTCATCCCGCCGACGGCGGCGCCGGCTGCGGCACCGCCGGCCACGCCACCGGTCACGCCGCCGATCACGGCGCCGGCGCCAGCGCCCTTCTTGTCCTGGTTCTTGCCGGGGTTGTTCGTGTTCAACATGGACTGCTCCTTGCGTTGTAGTGAACGAGCCGACAGGTTAGGCGTGGCGGCGTCCGCGGGCCATCGCCCGAGGACTGATCCGGGCGCAGGTGCAGAAGACCCATGCATGTCGGCGTTCGCCCACACGCTCAGCCGTTCTTGAACAGGCCGCGTTCCTTCATGCGCATGAGGCGCGAGCGGGTGGCCGGCTTGTGCGCGATGGCGGTCACGTGCAGCACTTCGGCGGGCGGCGTTTCGGCCGTGTCTTCCACCTCGTC
This sequence comes from Rubrivivax sp., assembly GCA_044507405.1. GTDB lineage: Bacteria > Pseudomonadota > Gammaproteobacteria > Burkholderiales > Burkholderiaceae_C > Rhizobacter. Next base: position 17,326 of record JBIQJS010000008.1, read on the forward strand.
GGGGTAGGGGTTCATCGCCGACCAGGTGGCGGCTTCGGCCTCGTCGAGCGCACCGTCGTGCGTGGCGCCGTCGCGCGGCGGCAGTGGCGACACGTCGGCCACCACGTCCATCAGCACCGGCAGCTCGCGGATCACCTGCTCGAGCTCCTGGCGGCTCGGTCGCGCGCGGCGTCGCTCGGGGCGCGGAGGCGGCACGGGCGGAACGGGCGTCGGCTCTGCGTTGAGGGCGAGGTCGACGAAATCGGGGTCGGCCTGGGGCGCACGCGTGCGCCGCGAGGCGCGGCGGGGCGGTGAGGGCACGGCGGCGGGTGCCACGTCGGGCCGCGTCACCACGCCCACCGGTGGCGCCGGTTCGGGCGGTGGTGCGAACGCGGCCGTGCCGTGCAGGCGCACCTTCTCCCACACGAGGCCGGCGGCCGCGAGCTGGCGCAGGCGCTCGGCCCGTGCCTGCGGGCTCGTCAGCGCGGACAGCGCGGCGTGCAGCTCGGGATAGACCTCGGCGTCGATCTCGAACTCGAGGCGCAACGCGGGCATGGGCTCGCTCAGCCCTCGGCGAGCGCCTCGCCGATCATCTGGAAGCCGCGCACGTTGGCCGCCATCGACTCCGGCATCACGAACACCGGGATGGCGGGGAAGCGCTTGGCCATCACGTCGCGATAGCGCTCGGGGTGGCCGCCCACCAGCACCACGAGGTCGATGATCTCGTGCGCATCGCGCAGGCCGTCGACCATGCGGTTGATCGAGTCCTCGACCACGCTCATCACGACCGGCTCGTAGCGCTGCAGGTCGTGCGCGACGCCCGAGAGCTTGACCGGCTTGCCCTGGCGCAGCGCTTCGTTGATGCGCGGCATCACCGCCGGGCCGAGCGGGCGGCCCACCTCGGCCGCGAGCGACTCCTGCACCGCGCGCACCACGCGGTGCCGGCCGGCGTCGGACGCCGCGCCGCTGGCCCGCGGGTTGATCGAGCCCTGCTGGATCAGCAGCCAGTCGAGCGTGTGCTCGCCCGGGTCCACCATCAGCACCGACAGGTCGTCCAGGTCGTCGGCGCTTTCGAGCGGCTCGAGCGCACCGCCGGTCTGGCGGATCACCGCGTTGAGTTCTTCCAGGTGGTCGCCGATGGAGGCATAGCCGCCCATGGGCTGCGCCTGCACGATCACCTTGCCGATGGTGACGGTCTTGCCCCCGCCCACGTCGATCTCGCCCTCGTAGTGCGAGCGCAGGTAGTCGCGGCGGGTGGCGTCGTTGTACTGGTTGACGGGCAGTCCGAGCACGAGCAGGTCGATGCGCGTGTCGCCGGCCTCGGCCATGTAGCGCAGCGCGCCCTTGGTGAGCGCCTCGTAGATGCTGCCGCGGTAGAACTCGTCGGTCACGTCGCGGCCGAAGCTGCCGCCCGCCTGCGCGAGGCCGACATCGCGGCCGACCTCGAAGAGCGCGCCGTTGACCGGCACGTCGAAGGTGTCGCGCCGGCGCGTGCCGAGCGTGCGCACCGCGCTCGCATCGGCCGGGATCGCCATCGACGGGAAGTGCACGATCGACACACCGTCGTCGTCGTCGCCCACGGTGGCCTTGACGAGGCCGAAGCCGACGTCGATGGCCCGCACGACCGGGGAGTTGGCGCTGTGCGGGGCGTGGACTTGCCGCAGCTTGGACGATGCGGACGGTGTCGGCATGGAGGTCTCCAGAGTGAAAGGGCTGCTGGTTTATAGCCCCCTCGCTCGTGGCGACCGCGCGATGTCAATGCGCGCGACGTGGAACGTCGATTGCTCCTTGCGCGGCGCGCGCCGCGGCGGTCGGTCAGGCCGCGGCGCGGGCCCGTGCGAGCAGCTGCTGCGTCAGCTCCTGCGCCTGCGTCGCGTGGCCGCTGCCGTCGAGGTCGGCGAAGCAGCCGTAGCTTTCGAAGTAGATGTTCTCGGCGGTGGTCTGCAGCGAGGGCACGTCGGGAAAGATGAAGCGGCTCATCTTCACGGTGCCGAGCTCGCGCTCGACGATCTCGCGGGCGATGCGGGCGGCGCGCTGGTAGTGCTGCGCATCGATCGGGATGTGGCCACGGTCGGTGATGTCCATGAACACGATCTCGTCGCGCAGGCGGGTCTGGTTGCGGAACACGGCAGGAACTCCGGTGAAAAGGCGCTGGGGCCATGGTGCTGCGCCCACGTGACGGTGATGCGTCGAATAGGCGCGGCTTGCACCGCTTGATCCGGGCTTCGGCGCCGGCGGCGGCGGCGAAATCCGCACCGGCGTGCGGGCCAGGGTTATCCCCCAGGCAGACAACCATCCGGTACAAGCATGGCCCGTGACCGGTGCCGAAGATGGCTGTCCGGCGCCGGGCGGTCCGCCGCCTGCATGCCTGTCCCCGCAGTACGAGCACGCTTCCATGGATGTCCTGTTGTCTTCCCCGGCCGGCCGCCCCTCGCGGCTCCCCCGCACGCTCCGTACGTATGGCCGCATGCACATGACCCGCCACGGCTTCCTGTATGCCGGGCACATGGCCGAACTCACGAGCAAGCGGCACTCGGCGCTGGTGTACGTCGCGCTCGGCGAACGCGAGATCGTGGTCGAGACCCCGCAGGGCCGCCACCAGGGGGCGGCGCTGCTGGTGGCGCCCGGCGTGCAGCGGCGCTTCCTGAGCGGCGACGTGCCGGTCGCCTGCCTCGACATCGCGCCCACGCACCGCAGCTTCCGGCTCTTCGCGCAGGCGGCGGTCGAGGCCGAGGTGTGGCCGCATGCGCACTTCGACGCCGTGGCGCAGGCCCTGCCGGCCTTTCGCGACGGCAGCATGAACCTCGCCGAGGCCGATGCGCTCTACGAGCGCCTGGTCGCCCGGGCCGCCGAGCGCATGCCCGCGCTCAAGCCCATCGACCCGCGCGTGCGCCAGGTGATGCGGCTCCTGCGCGAGCACCGCCGCCACACGCTGGAGGAGCTCGCGCAGGCGGTGTGCGTCTCGAAGGACTGGCTGGTGCATCTCTTCCAGCGCGAGGCCGGCATCTCCATGCGCAAGTACGAGCAGACGCTCAAGCTGCAGGCCGCCGCCTCGTACGTGCACCGCGGCGTGAGCATGACCGAGGTGGCCGCCAGCGCCGGCTTCGCCGATTCCGCGCACTTCTCGAAGACGTGGAAGCAGCACTACGGCTTTCCGCCGCGGCGCATGTTCGCGAGCCGCGGCCTCGTGACCATCGACCCGCTGCCGGTGGCACGCTCGCACGTGTCGAGCGCCGTCTGAGCGCGGCGCGTTTTTGTACGGAACGGTTAGCGACTAACCCGCGAACACCACGGATGTGAGCGACACGCGAGGGCCTGCGCCCTAGACTGAAATTCACGCAGTCTTCCCTCGCACCCACACGTGAACTTCCATCCTCTACGCAAGCCTGTCGCCCTCCTCTTCGTCACCTGCGCGGCCCTCGCGACGACCGCCTGCGGCTCCGATGACGACCCCTCGCCGCCCCCCACGCTGACCGGCGTCTTCGTCGACAGCCCGGTCGCCGGCCTCGACTACGCCGGCACCGCCACGCCGGCGGGCACCACCGATGCGCAGGGGCGCTACCGCTACCGCGCCGGCGAAACCATCACCTTCTCCATCGGCAGCGTGGCGCTCGGCGCCGCCACCGGCGCGGCGGTGGCCACGCCGCTGTCGATCACGAGCGGCGCCACGGCCGCGACCGATCCGCGCGTCACCAACAAGCTGGTGCTGCTGCAGACGCTCGACGCCGACGGCGACCTGAACAACGGCATCCAGATCACGCCGGCGATCCGCGCCGCGGTCTCGGCCCACACGCCGGCGCTCGATTTCAGCCTGCCGGTGGCCGACTTCCGCACGAGCCTCACGCCGCTGCTGGCCACGCTGAACGCGGCCGAGGCGTACACCGACCTCGACCCGCGCCCGCGCACTGCGCGCACCTCGGCCGCGGCGCTCGAGCACTTCACGCGCTCGACCGGCGCGCGCCACGTCGTCACCACCACCGCGGGCGAGCTGCGCGGCTTCGAATCGAGCGCCACCACGTGGCAGTTCCTCGGCATCCCGTACGCCCGCCCGCCGGTCGGTGACCTGCGCTGGCGCCCGCCGCAGCCCGTCGTGCCCTGGAGCGGCGTGCGCGATGCGGTCGCCTGGGGCGACCAGGCGGCGCAGACCACCGCGCTCGAACGCTTCGGCGAAGGCGGCATGAGCGAGGACAGCCTCTACCTCAACGTGACGGCACCGAAGGACGCGGCCAACCTGCCGGTGATGGTGTGGTTCCACGGCGGCGGCTTCACCTCGCTCACCAGCAACACGCGGCCCTTCAACAACCCGAACGCACTCGTCACCAAGGGCGTGGTGCAGGTGTCGGTGAACCACCGCCTCGGGCCCTTCGGCTACATCGCCCATCCCGAGCTCACCGCCGAGAGCAGCTACGGCGGCTCGGGCAACTACGGGCAGATGGACCTGATCGCGGCGCTGCAGTGGGTGCGCGACAACATCGCGCAGTTCGGCGGCGACCCGAACAACGTGACCATCTTTGGCGAGTCGGGCGGCGGCCGCAAGGTGCTCTCGCTGATGGCGTCGCCGCAGGCGGCAGGCCTCTTCCACAAGGCCATCAGCCAGAGCGGCACGCTGATCCCCGACACGCGCAGCCTCGCGTCGGCCGAGGCCATCGGCACCACGCTCGCCACCCGCCTCAACGCGAGCTCGCTCGCCGAGATGCGCGCGCGCCCGTGGACGGAAGTCGTGGCCGCGGCCGCCACGCTTATCCCGTACACCAACGTCGACAACCACTACCTGCCGACCACCGAGCGCGTGAGCTTCGAATCGCGCGCGCACAACGACGTGCCCTTCCTCATCGTCGTGAACGAGAACGACACGGTGGACCCGATCGAGACGGTCAAGAACGTGTTCCCGTGGATGACGACGCACAGCAGTGCGCCGCACTACGCCGCGCACTTCCGCCAGGTGCCGGCCGGCTGGCGCGCGATGGGGGTCACCGCCTACCACGCGGCCGAGCTTGCGTATGTGTTCAACGCGCCCGAGAGCGTGGTGACGCACTTCCTGCTCAACCTCGTGATCGACCCGGCGACCGGCGCGCGCCTGGTGGTGGGCGACCTCAACGGCAACGGCGTGAGCGGCTCGGCCGGCGACAGCGCCGACGTGTGGGCCTCGGCGGGCTTCGATGCGCTCGACACCAGCGTCATCGACTACACGATGACCATGTGGACCAACTTCGCCAAGACCGGCGACCCGAGCGTGCCGGGTCTCGTGACCTGGCCGGTCTACACGCCGGCCAACGACAGCTACGTGGAGATGGGAGCGACCCCCACGGTGCGCACCGGCCTGTCCACCCTCTATCCCTGAACCCCTCGATCGATGACCAGGAGTCCTGCATGTCCTTGCACCCACCCTTGCTGCGCCGACGGCGCGGCCTGCTCGCCGTCGCGCTCACGGCCGTGATGACCGCCTTCACCGCCTGCGGCGGCGACGACGACAGCCCGGCCGCGCCCGCCACGCTCACCGGCACCTTCGTCGACAGCCCGGTGGCCGGGCTCGACGTGCGCGGCACCGGTGCCGCCCGCACCACCAATGCCGATGGCCAGTTCACCTACACCGCGGGCGAGACGCTGACCTTCTCGATCGGCGACCTCGCCCTCGGCTCGGCCGCGGGTGCGGCCCAGCTCACGCCGCTGTCGATCACGAGCGGCGCGGCCGACGCCACCGACCGCCGCGTCCACAACAAGCTCATCCTGCTGCAGACGCTGGACGCCGACGGCGACCTGAACAACGGCATCCAGATCACCGAGGCGATCCGCACGCGGGTGTCGGCCCAGGCCGGCGCGATCGACTTCGACCAGACCACGACGGCCTTCCGCGCCAGCCTCGCGCCGCTGCTGGCCACGCTCAACGCCGACAACGTCTTCACCGACCTCGACCCGCGCCCGCGCACCGCGCGCACCGCGGTCGCGGCGGCCGAGCACTTCGCGCGCTCCACCGCGCCGCGCCATGTGGTCACCACCACCGCCGGGCAGCTGCGCGGCTTCGAGGCCAATGCGACGACCTGGCAGTTCCTCGGCGTGCCGTATGCGCGCCCGCCGGTCGGTGACCTGCGCTGGCGCCCGCCGCAGCCGCTCCAGCCCTGGAGCGGCGTGCGCGACGCGACGAGCTGGAGCCACCAGGCTGCGCAGACGCTGGCGCTCGAAGCGATCGGCGAAGGCGGCATGAGCGAAGACTCGCTGTACCTCAACGTCACCGCGCCCAAGAACGCCCAGAACCTGCCGGTGATGGTGTGGTTCCACGGTGGCGCGTTCGCCATCCTTACCGCCAACTCGAAGCAGTACAACAACCCGGCGAGCCTCACCACCAAGGACGTGGTGCTGGTGACGGTCAACCACCGCCTCGGCCCCTTCGGCTACCTGTCGCATCCGCTGCTCACCGCCGAGAGCGGCTACGGCGGCTCGGGCAACTACGGCCAGATGGACCTCGTGATGGCGCTGCAATGGGTGCGCGACAACATCGCGGCCTTCGGCGGCAACCCGGGCAACGTGACCCTCTTCGGCCAATCGGGCGGTGGCGGCAAGACCTACTCGCTGATGAACTCGCCGCAGGCCGTGGGCCTCTTCCACAAGGCCATCGTGCAAAGCGGTGCATCGCCCATCCCGGCCACCGGCACGCCGGCCGCGTCGCTGGCGGCCAACGAGGCCATCGGCACCGCGCTCTTCAACCGGCTGGGCGTGACCACGCTCGAAGAGGCCCGCGCGCTGCCGTGGACGACCATCGTGCAGTCGGACACCGACAACGGCATCCCGCGCGAGATCTACCGCCCCAACGTCGACTTCCACTACCTGACCAAGACCTACGCGCAGAACGTGGCCGACGGCATGCCGAGCGACGTGCCGCTGATGGTGGGCGTGACCTCGGGTGACTACGCCTCGCTGCGCGCGGCGCTGCCCGTCTTCATGCAGCAGCGCACGCCGACGTACAACTCGAACCAGTACGTCTACAAGTTCAGCCGCGTGCCCGATGGCTGGTCGGCGATGGGCCTCCTGAGCGCCCACGGCGGCGAGCTGCCGTACCTCTTCAACTTCCCGATGGGGCACGTCAGCAACTACAGCCTGAACCTCGTGCTGCTGCCCGACGGCACCAAGCCGCCCATCGGCGACCTCAACGGCAACGGCGTCAGCGGCACCGCGGGCGACCCGGCCGACGTCTACGCCTCCATGCAGTGGGGTGCGACCGATCTGGCCGTGGTGGACACCACCATGACGCTGTGGACCAACTTCGCCCGGACCGGCAACCCGAGCACGGCCACGCTCACCTGGCCGGCGTACACCATCGCCAACGACACCTACGTGGAGATCGGGCCGGGCGCCGCGGTCACGGTCAACACGGGTCTGGACGCCGCCGTGCAGTGAGTCCGCGTGAGGGCGGCTGCGCCAGAATGCCGCCCTCATGCGCTACCTGAGCTTCGACCTGAGCGACAACGCCGACGGCGTGATCACGCTCGACGCGATGGCGTCCACGGATGCCGGCCAGCACGCGGCGGTGCGGGCCGAGGCGGAGCAGGTGCTGGCGTGGGCCTGGCGGCACTTCCCGCACACCCACGGCCCGGCCGACGACGGCATGGACTGGGACCACGACCTGCAGGTGCAGGTCGAGCCCGGCGGCTGGCATGTGCTCACGCTGACATTCACCGGCTCGCCGCGCTTCGCCGAGGCGTTTCTCGCCGCCTTCGGCGGGGCTGAAGCGGATTAGCGCCAGGCGAACTCGGGCTGGTCGAAGTGCGCCACGCGCGTGGCGCGGCCTGCGATGCACACCTCGCGGAACTGGTACAGCAGCGCGGCCGTGGGCGCGGCGATCCAGTCGCGGCCGACGGGCATGCGCAGCACGGTGCGGCCCTGGTGCTCGGCATCGTCGAGCAGCGGGGCGTCGGTGCGCAGGAATTCCGCCACCGGGATGCGGTGCACGCTGGCCACCTCGTGCGGGTTGAGCACCAGCTCGCGCGCGGCGCCGGCCCAGACCACCACCGGCGTGATCGCGAAGCCGGAGCGGGTCACGTAGTCGTCGAGCCGGCCCAGCACGGCCTGCGGCCCCAGCGCCAGGCCGACCTCCTCGTGGAGCTCGCGCAGCGCCGCCTGCTCGGGCGTTTCGCCTTCGTCGATGCGCCCACCCGGCAGCGCCCACTGCCCGGCATGGCGGCGCATCGAGAGCGCACGGCGCGTGAGCAGCAGCGCGGCCTGCTCGCACCACTGGGCGTGCACGGCGAAGCCGGGCAGGTCGGCCCCATGGCCTTCGTCCACCACCGCGATCGCGACCGCCGCGCGGTGCAGCGTCTCGCCCCCCGACGCGTCGCACGCCGCGTGCACCTCGAACGTGGTCAGGTGGGAGTGGATCAGCGCCTGGAGGCGCGCATCGCGGAGCAGCTCGGGCATGGCGGGTGAATATAGAGCGCTTGCGTGGCCGCCGCGTGAACCCCGGTCGCGGAACGTGGTTTGCCGGCCTGCGGTGCAGAAGGAGAAGCACGGCCATGTTCGATCTCTCGGTGCCCTGGTGGGAGCCCCTGCTGCGGGGGCTGCTGGTCTATGTGGCGCTCTTCGTGATGCTGCGCGTGACCGGCAAGCGCGCCATCGGCCAGTTCACGCCCTTCGACCTGCTGGTGATGCTGCTGCTGAGCGAAGCGGTGAGCAATTCGCTCACCGGCGGGGAGCAGTCGGTGACGGGCGGGATCCTCGTCGCGGCCACGCTGGTCGTGCTCAACGCGGTCGTCAGCGTGGCGACCGCGGTCAGCCCGCGGGTCGAGAAGCTCACCGAAGGCACGCCCGTGCTGGTCGGGCGCGACGGGCAGATCTTCCGCGAGGTGCTCAAGCGCGAGCGCGTGGGCATCGGGGAGCTGGAGCAGGCGCTGCGCGAGGCCGACTGCGAGCTGTCCGAGATGAGGTGCGCCTTCCTCGAGACCGACGGCAACTTCAGCATCCTGAAGAAGAAGGGCTGAGCGGGCATCGCCTGGGTGACAGCGCTCGCGTGGCGCCGGGAGGAGCATCGCGCCTCCAACCACAAGAACCGGAGACAAACCCGTGAAGCTCTACAACGCGCCCGTGCCCGCGCCCAACCCGCGCCGCGTGCGCATCTTCCTGGCCGAGAAGGGCCTGAACCTGCCGGTCGAAGACGTGTCGATGCGCGACGGCGCGCACAAGTCGCCCGAGTTCCGCGCGAAGAACAGCCTCGGCCAGCTTCCGGTGCTCGCGCTGGACGACGGCACGCACCTGAGCGAGAGCGTGTCGATCTGCCGCTATCTCGAGGAGCTGCACCCCAGGCCCGCCCTCTTCGGCCGCTCGCCCTTCGAGCGCGCCACGGTCGACATGTGGATCCGCCGCATCGAGATGACGGTGATGACGCCGGTGGGCGCGGTCTGGGTGCACACGCACCCGTACACCGCGCGGCTGGGCACGCAGTACAAGGACTGGGGCGAGGCCAACCGCGAGCGTTATGCCCGGTCGCTGGGCTGGCTGGACCGTGAGCTCGAAGGCCGCGAATTCGTCGCGGGCGCGGAGTACTCCATGGCCGACATCGTGGCGCTCACCACGGTCGATTTCGCGCGCTTCATCGGCCTGCCGATGCCCGAAGGCGCAGCCCGCGTGCGCGAATGGCATGCGCGCGTGTCGGCGCGGCCGAGCGCCGCGGCGTGAGCGTCACGGCCGGCGCGTGAGCCGGTCGTCCAGGGCATCGATCCACATCACGGCGCAGTCGTAGCCGTGGTCGAGCGCTTCGGCGGCGCTGTGGTGGTGGCGAGGCGGCACGTGCACCTCCACCTCGTCCTCGCTTTCGGAGCCCCGCACGTGCACGCTCACCGGCCACATCGCCATGGGCGAGGTGGCGAGCGTGGAGAGGCGGATGCGGTAGCCGCTGTGGGCCCCGATCGCCTCGATCCGCGGAGCCTGGCGGGTGATCTCGTATTTCATGCGGCGGTCCTCTGTGCGGGCCACGCGGCAAACACCGTTCCGTCAGAGCATGGCCAGCGCGCTCGGGCCGGTGGGCGGCGGGTAGAGCGCGTCGAGCTCGCGCAGCTCGTCGGCCGTGAGCGGCTGCTCGCACACGGCGGCGTTTTCCTCCACGCGTGCGAGGTGTGCGGTCTTGGGGATCACGATCACCTCGTCCTGCGCGAGCAGCCAGCCGAGCGCGAGCTGCGCCGGCGTGCGGCCGCTGCGCTGCGCGAGGGCCACGAGGCGGCGGTCGCGCAGGAGCCGGCCCTGGTCGGTGGGCGAGTAGGCCATGACGGGCACGCGATGCTCGCGCTGCCAGGGCAGCAGGTCCCACTCGATGCCGCGCTCGCCCAGGTGGTAGAGCACCTGGTTGGTCTGCACGGCCTGGCCGCCGGGCAGCTGGTGCAGGCGCTGCAGGCGCGCGGTGTCGAAGTTGCTCACGCCCCAGTGGCGGATCTTGCCGGCGCGCTGCAGCGCCTCGAAGGCCTCCACCGTCTCGGCCAGCGGCACGCTGCCGGGCCAGTGCAGCAGGTAGAGGTCGAGCCGGTCGGTCCGCAGGCGCTCGAGGCTCGCCTCGCACGAAGCCGCCATCGCGCGCCGCGAGGCGTTGTGCGGGTAGACCTTGCTCACGAGGAAGACCCCGTCGCGCCGGCCGGCGATGGCCTCGCCGATCAACTGCTCGGAGCGGCCGTCGCCGTACATCTCGGCGGTGTCGATGAGCGTGAGGCCGAGGTCGAGGCCGCGGCGCAGGCTCGCGATCTCGTCCTCGCGGCGACGCGTGTCGTCGCCGATGTTCCACGTGCCCTGCCCGAGGGCCGGCACGCTCACGCCGCAGGGCAGGGTGATGCGTTTCATGCCCGCGAGCGTAGCCCCGTTCAGTCGAGCGTGATGGCCTCGCGCTGGATCACCGCACCCCAGGCCGGCACTTCGGCGGCGATGCGCCTGGCGAAGGTCGGGCCGTCGGACATGACCACGTCGCCGCTCGCGCTCAGCACGGCGCGCGCCTTCTCGTCCTTGAGCACCTCCTGCGAGATCGCGTTGAGCTTCTTCACCACGGCCGCGGGCGTGCCGGCGGGGGCGAGCATGCCGATCCAGAAGGTCACCACCACGTCGGAGTAGCCGGCTTCGCTCACGGTGGGCACCTCGGGCAGCTGCGTCATGCGCCTGGCGCTCGTCACCGCGATGGGCTTCAACTTGCCGGCCTTGATCTGCGGCAGCGCGCTCCAGGTGTCGAAGGCGGCGTCGAGCTCCCCGCTCATCACCGCCATCTGCGCCGCCGCGGCGCTCTTGTAGGGCACGTGCGTGGTCTTCACGCCGGCCTGGTTGGAGAGCATGGCGAAGCTCAGGTGCGCGATGTTGCCGGGGCCCGCCGAGCCGTAGCTGAGCTTGCCCGGCTCGCGCTGCGAGTAGGCGACGATGTCCTTCACGCTGTTGATGTTGTGCTTCTGCGCCCACGCCGGGTTGGCCACGAGCACGAACGGCGCCTCCAGGATCATCGTCACGGGCGTGAAGTCGCTCGCCTTGTAGGCGGCCTTCTTGTACATCTGCGGGTTGATCGTGATGCTGCTGGAGTTGGTGACGACCAGCGTGTGGCCGTCGGCCGGCATGCGCACCGCTTCGGAGAGGCCCAGCATGCCGTTGGCGCCGGCCTTGTTCTCCACGATCACCGTCTGGTTGAGCGCCTTGGCGATGTGGTCGGACATCACGCGCGCCACGGTGTCGGTGAACGAGCCGGCCGGGAAGGGCACGACGAGCTTGATGGGCTTGCTCGGCCAGGCGTCCTGCGCGTGGGCAGGCAGCGCCGCGAATGCGGCTGCGGCGAAGGCCGCGCCGAGCAGGGCGCGGCGCAGGGGGGTGTGGGCTTGTCTCATCTCGTTTCCTTCTCGGTGGGGGGGTGACGTGGGGAAGCGGATCTGGGAACGGCGGCGGTGCCGGTGACGCCGGCGGCATCGAGCGCGGCGAGGCGCTCGGGCGGCAGGCCGAGCAGGCCGCCGAGCACTTCGCGGTTGTGTTCGCCGAGCGTGGGGGCCAGGTTGCGCGTCGGCAGCGGCTCGGTGCCGGTGCGCAGGTAGGGCGCGGTCGCGAGGTACTCGCCGACGTGTGGCCGCGTGACCGGCTGCAGGAAGCCGCGGCGGCGCAGGTGCGGGTCGTGCAGCACGTCCTTCATCGGGCGCACCACGGCCGCGCCCACGCCGGCGTGTTGCAGCGCATGCATCGCGTCCGACGCGTCGCGGGTGCGCGTCCAGGCGGTGATGGCGTCGTCGAGCATGTCGTGCAGCGTGCGGCGGCCTTCGACGCAGCTCAGGCGCACGTCGGCGGCGAGGTCGGCCTGGCCCATCGCGCGGCAGAGCGCACGCCATTGCGCATCGCTCGTCACGCTCACGAGCAGCCAGGCGTCGTCGCCTGCGCATCGGTAGAGGCCGTGCGGCGCGTGCAGCGGGTGGCGGTTGCCGGCGCGCGGCGTGACGGTGCCGCTGACCGATTGCTCGAGCATGTAAGGCGCGGTCATGGTCAACATGGCCTCCACTTGCGACAGGTTGAGGTGCCGGCCCCGGCCGGCGCGCTGCTGCACGTAGAGCGCGAGCAGCAGCGCGGCGCCGGCGTTGAAGCCGCCGATGGGGTCGCCATACGCATAGGACGTCATCGCCGGCGGCCCGTCGGGGTGCCCGGTGTAGAGCGGCAGGCCGCTCGCCTGCTCCAGCGTGCCGCCGTAGGCGCGGGTGTCGCTCCAGGCGTTGTCGAGGCCGAAGGCCGGCATCGAGACCATCACCAGCCGCTCGTTCACACGCTGGAGCGCGGCGTAGTCCAGCCCGAGCTTGGGCAGCACCTCGGCCGAGTAGTTCTCGATCACCGCGTCGGCCCCCGCCACGAGCTCGAGCAGCAGCGCCTTGCCCTCGGGGTGCGTGAGGTCCAGCGTGATGCCGCGCTTGTTGCGGTTCATCAGGTTGAAGTTGCTGTTCTTCTCGTAGAGCCGCTCGCGGTAGAACTCTTCGGTGAAGTTGGCGCCGCGCCACCAGTCGGGGTAGCTGCAGCTCTCGACCTTGATGACGTCCGCCCCGAGGTCGGCCGCGGTGCGCGAGGCGAGCGGCCCGGCCCAGCCCATGGTGAGGTCCACGATGCGCACGCCTTCGAGCGGCAGGCGCTTCGTGGTTGCCGGGCGCAGCGGGCGTGCCGGCGTGCGCGCGAGGCCGGCGGCCCGGTAGTGCGCGTCGTGCTCGCCAAGCGATGGCGCACGGCCGCCGGGCAGCGGGCCCGCGTCGTCGAGCCGTAGCGGCACCACCGGGCCCTCGAAGCGCCGGCTGCTGCCGAGGCTCACCTCCACGAAGGCGCCACGCTCGCGGTGCACGGCCTGCTTGAGCAGCTGCGCCATCGTCGGCACGAGCACGGTGGGGTGCTTCTTCGCGCCGAGCAGCTCGAACCACGCCTGCGCCGGCCGCGCCCGGAAGGCCTCGACGAGCCAGGCGTCGATCTCGTCGGCGCGCGCCATGCGCAGCGCCCCGTTGGCGTACGCCGGGTCGCGTGCCCACTCGGGGCGGCCGAGCGCCTCACACAGCGCCACCCACTGCGGCAGCGTGTGCGTGAAGATGCCGATCCAGCCGTCGGCCGTGGCGTAGATGCCGGCCGGGTGGGTGTTGGCAAAACGGTTGACGCCCAGGCGGCCCGGGTGGCGGCCGTCCTGCACCAGGCCGGCTTCCATCTCCACCGTGCCGAAGGCGGCCTCGTGCAGGCTCAGCACGTAGCGACGGCTGCCGTCGCCCGCGCCGATGAGGGCCGCGATGGCGGCCGAGACGGCGTTGAGCGCGGCCACGATGCCCGTCTGCAGGTCGTGCGGCAGGTGCGGCGGGCCGTCCTTGGGGCCGCTCGCGTGCACTGCGCCCGAGAGCGCCCGGCACACCGCCTCGCCGCCGGTGTAGCCGCTGCTGGGGCCATGCGCGCCGAACCAGGTGAGGTCGATGCGCACCGGCTCGTGCTCGCCGCTCGCGCCGAGCGGTGTGTCGAGCACGGCCAGGCCCTCGGTCAGCGCGCGCGCATCCAGCACCACGTCGCAGGTGGCGGCCAACTGCGAGAGCCAGGCCTCGTCGCCCGCGCGCACCGTCACGCTGTGCTTGTTCGTGTTGAGCCAGGCGAACAGCGCGCTTTCTTCCCCCTTGCCTGACGGCACGAGCGGCGGCATGCGGCGCCACCCATCACCTTCGGGCGCTTCGGCCTTGATGACCTCGGCGCCGAAGTCGGCGAAGAGCTTGCCCGCGTAGGCGAGGGCGGGCCCGGTGCCCACCTCGAGCACGCGCAGGCCCTGCAGGGCGAGACGAGACGTTGCGGCCGTCGTCATCACCAGGCGTCCACGTAGCCGCGGCGCGGCCGGCGCGCATGCACCGCGGCCGAGGCGATGCCTTGCGCGATCCACTGGCGCGTCTGCGCCGGGTCGATCACCGCATCCATCTCCGCGGCGTGCCCCACGCTCAGCGCGTGGCCGCGCTGGTAGGACTCGGCCACGAGCTTGTCGTAGAGCGCGCGGCGCTCGGGGCCATCGGGCAGCGCTTCGAGCTCCTTCTTGAAGCCCAGGCGCACCGCGCCCTCCAGCCCCATGGGGCCGAACTCGCCGGTGGGCCACGAGACGGCGAAGTTCGCGCTGCGCAGGCCGCCACCCGCCATCGCCATCGCGCCCAGCCCATACCCCTTGCGCAGGGCGACCGCCAGCAGCGCCACGCGCAGCTTGGCGCCGACCAGGAACATGCGCGAGACGTGCCGCACCTGCGCCTGCGCCTCCACCTCGGGGCCGACCATGAAGCCCGGGGTGTCGATGAGCGAGACGATGGGCAGGCCGTGCGCGTCGCACAGCTGCATGAAGCGTGCGGCCTTGTCGGCGGCGTCGGCATCGATGGCGCCGCCCAGGTGGTAGGGGTTGTTGGCCATGACGCCCACCGGCCGGCCCTCGATGCGCGCGAGCGCGGTGTGGATGCCCGCGCCGAAGCCACCGCGCAGCAGGAGCACGCTGCCCACGTCGGCGATGCCTTCGATGGCGCGGCGCGTGTCGTACACGCGCAGGCGGTTCTCGGGCACCACGTGGCGCAGCGCGCGCGGGTCGGGCGCGGTCCACTCGGCCACCGGTCCCTGGAACATCGAGAGGTAGTGCCTGGCGGCGGCCACCGCCTGCGCCTCGTTGTCCACCAGGATGTCGATCACGCCATTGGCGTACTGCACCGAGGCCGGGCCCACGTCTTCGGGGCGGTACACGCCCAGGCCGCCGCCTTCGATCATCGCGGGGCCGGCCATGCCGATGTTGGCGCTGGTGTCCGAGATGATCACGTCGCAGCAGCCGAGGAAGGCGGCGTTGCCCGCGAAGCAGCGGCCCGAGACGATGCCCACGACCGGCACCTCGCCGCTCAGTTCGGCGAAGGCGGCGAACGACGGCTGGATCAGGCCCGAGATGGAGGGGATGTCCACGTCGCCCGGCCGCCCGCCGCCGCCTTCGGCGAAGAGCACCAGCGGCAGCTCGTCGCGCAGCGCCACCTCCACGATGCGGTCGGTCTTCACGTGGTTGCGCTTGCCCTGCGTGCCGGCGAGCACGGTGGCGTCGTAGGCCATCACCGCGCTGCGTGCGCGCTCCTTGCCCACGAGGGCACCGTTGATGTTGCCGATGCCGGTGACGAGCCCGTCGGCCGGCGTGTTGGCGATGAGGTCGGGAAGGCTGCGCCGCGTGGCCTGCGCTGCGATCGCGAGGCCGCCGTATTCGACGAAGGTGCCGGGGTCGCAGAGGTCGGCCACGTTCTCGCGCGCGGTGCGCTGCCCGCGCGCATGGCGGCGCGCCACGGCCTCGGGGCGGTTCTCGTCGTAGAGATACGCGTGGCGGTCGATCACGCGCTGCAGGTCAGGCCGGATCGCGTCCGGGTCGTGCGCTTGCGCTTCGCGCTGCGCGGCGCCGTCGGCGTCCACCGGCTCCAGCACCACCAGCACCTGCTGCTCCTGCACCTGCTCGCCGACCGCGAGCCGCAGGTCGATCACACGCCCGCCCTGTTCGGCGGAGATGGCGTGCTCCATCTTCATCGCATCGAGCACGGCGATGGTCTGGCCGGGCAGCACGAGGTCGTCCACCTTCACCGAGAGCTCGACCAGCCGCCCGGCGAGCGGCGTGCGCACGGCGATGGCGCCTACGCCGACGTTCTCGTCCAGGTCTTCGGCGCGGGGTGCGGGCGGCACGCTGTGGCGCACCGAGTCGCCGAGCAGCGCATCACGTGCGTGCTCGGCCGCGGCGATCTCGCTGGCCGATGCGAGGAGCGCCGGCAGGATGGTCTCGAAGTGACGGGTGTGCACCGCCTGCGTGGCGAAGTCGTCGCGCTGCGCGAGCGCCCGCAGCAGGTCGAGGTTGGTCGGCACGCCGACGATGCGGAACTCACCCAGCGCCCGCTGCAGCCGCCGCACCGCATCGCCGAAGCGCGGCGTGGTGCTGGTGACGATCAGCTTGGCGAGCAGGGTGTCGAAGTGGGGCGAGGGCGCATAACCGGTGTAGCCGTGGGTGTCCACGCGCACGTCGGGGCCGGTGGGCGGGTCGAAACGCTCCAGCCGGCCGTGTGCCGGCTTGGCGAGGCCCTGCGCGTCCATGGCCTCGGCGTTCACGCGCACCTGGATCGAAAACCCGCGCGGCGCGGGCGGCGCGGCCGGGTCCAGGCCGAGGTCGGCGAGGCGCTGGCCGGTGGCGAGCCCCAGCTGCAAGGCGACGAGGTCCAGGCCCGTCACCTGCTCGGTCACCGTGTGCTCCACCTGCAGGCGCGGGTTGGCTTCGATGAAGACGAAGCCCGTCTGCTCGCCCGCGGCCGTCTCTTCGACCAGGAACTCGAAGGTGCCGAGGCTCTGATAGCCCACCTTCTGCGCGAGCGTGTGGGCGGCGGCCAGGATGCGCTCGCGCATGGCCGGCTTGAGCACCGGGCTGGGCGCGATCTCCACCAGCTTCTGGAAGCGCCGCTGCAGCGTGCAGTCGCGCTCGCCGAGCGTGACCACGTGCGTGCCGTCGCCGGCCACCTGCACCTCGATGTGCCGCGCGCGTGCGACCAGCCGCTCCGCATACACCGCGTCGATGCCAAAAGCCTTGCCGGCCTCCGAGCGGCAGCGTGCGTAGGCCTCGGCGAGCTCTTCACGCTCGCGCACCACGCGCATGCCGCGGCCACCACCGCCACCGACCGCCTTGATGACGATGCCGGCACCTTGCTGCTCGTCGTAGAAGCGCGTGATGGCGTCGAGCGAGGCGCCGCCTTCGGTCGAGGGCATGACCGGCACGCCGCACTGCAGGGCGAGCGCGAGTGCGCGGCCCTTGTCGCCGAAGAGCGCGAGCTGCTCGACGGTGGGGCCCACGAAGGTGATGCCGGCTTCGGCGCAGGCCTGGGCGAAGTCGGCACGCTCGGAGAGAAAGCCGTAGCCGGGGTGCACCGCGTCGCAGCCGGTGGCGCGCGCGGCCGCGAGCATGGCGGCGATGTCGATGTAGGCGGCCGGGCCGCTCGCCTCCAGCGCGTGAGCCTCGTCGGCGAGCAGGCGGTGGCGGGCGTGGGCGTCGTCCTGCGACCAGACGGCGACGGTCGCCAGGCCCAGGTCGCTCGCGGCGCGCTGCACGCGCAGGGCGATCTCGCCGCGGTTGGCGATCAGCAGCTTCTTCATGCGGCGGCCTCCCGCAGCACGAGCTTGAACACCCCGCGCGCCACGGCGACCACGGCGCCCTGCGGATTCAGGATCTCGCCTTCGCAGAAGGCCATCGACTTGCCGCGCTTGGTGCAGCGGCCGACCACCGTGAGCTCGCTGCGCGCGGCTTCGAGGAAGTGGGTGGTGAGGTCGACGGTGATCGCGCCGTAGCGCAGCGGGTCGTGTGCGCGCGCGGCGGCGCTCAGCGTGAAGTCGAAGGCGCTCATGAGCGTGCCGCCGTGGATGTCGCCGCGGCTGTTGACGAGCGCCGGCGCCCAGGCGAGGCGGGTGCGGCAGCAGGTTTCGTCGAGCGACACGGGGGTCAGGCCGATGTGCTCCATGAACGGCACGTCGATGCCGAAGTAGGGGCCCAGGGCCGGGGAAGTGGCTGTGTTCATGCTCACTCACGGTGCACCGACCATGCCAGCGCCGGCACCGGGCGTATGGCGCCTGAGTGTCTTCGGTGACTACACTCCGTGTCTTTCAGAGGGGCCGTCGTGTATGTCGCAAGAGCAGACTCCCGCACCCGCTTCCTCGCTCGGCGTGCTGGTGCGCCGGGGCCGCGAGGTGGTGGCCGCGCTCGGCCTGGCGCGTGATCCGCAGGCGCAGGCGGCGCTCATCCAGGCCCTGGGTTGGGCGCGCGACCGCCATCTCTTCGAAGCGCAGTTGCCCGACGGGCCGGTGGTGGGCGTGGCGCTCGCCTCGCCGGGTGCCGAGGACGGCCCGGCGACCGAGGTCGCGATCGTGCGGCCCGTGGGCGCAGGCGGCGGCGAGGGCGGCGCGCTGCTCGACTTCGTGGTGGCGGTGCCCTTCGCCTACGACATCCTGGAGCAGATCCTCAACGACCCCTACCAGGGCATCACGGTGGCCGACCACACCGGCACCATCCGCTACATCAGCCCGGTGCACGAGAAGTTCCTCGGGCTTTCGTATGGCGGCGGCATCGGCAAGCCGGCCGAGGAGGCGATCCCCAATTCACGCCTGCGCGCGGTGATCGAGTCGGGCAAGGCTGAGATCGGCAAGCCGCAGAGCTTCGGCGAAGGCGTGACACGCGTGGTCAACCGCCGGCCCATCCGCAAGCACGGCGAGATCGTGGGCGCGGTCGGGCAGGTGATGTTCCGCGACACCGAGGCGGTCTCGCAGATGGCCGCCGAGATGAACCAGCTGCGCTCGCAGATCGAGTTCTACCGGCGCGAGCTCGACGGGCTGCGCGAGTCGCGCGAGGCCACCGCGTCGCTCGTGGGCGAGAGCCAGGCGATGCAGCGGCTGCGGCACGAGGTCGCGACCGTGGCACGGCTCGACGTGCCGGTGCTGATCCGCGGCGAGAGCGGCACCGGCAAGGAGCTGGTCGCGCGTGCCATCCACCAGCTCGGCCGCGGCGCGCATGCGATGGTGAGCCTCAACCTCGCGGCGCTGCCCGAGAGCCTGGTCGAGTCCGAGCTCTTCGGCCACACGGCCGGCGCCTACACCGGCAGCACGAAGCAGGGCCGCGCGGGCAAGTTCGAGATGGCCAACGACGGCACGCTCTTCCTCGACGAGGTGGGCGACATCCCGATGGAGGTGCAGATCAAGCTGCTGCGCGTGCTGGAGGAGCGGGTGGTCGAGCGGCTGGGCAGCCATGCGGCCCAGCGCATGACCTTCCGGCTGGTGGCGGCCACGCACCGCGACATCGACGCGCTGGTCGAGAGCGGCGCCTTCCGCCACGACCTCTACTACCGCATCAGCGGCGTGACGCTGCGCGTGCCGCCGCTGCGCCAGCGGCTCGAAGACATCCCCGCGCTCGTGCAGCACTTCGTGCAGGCCTTCTGCCAGCGCAACGGCCTGCCGGTGCCGAGGATCGACGGGGGCGTGGCGCGCTACCTCGCCGACCAGGCGTGGCCCGGCAACCTGCGCCAGCTGCGCCATCGCATCGAGGAGGCGCTCGTTTTCTCGCCGCCCGAGCTGCTCACGCTCGACGCCTTCACCCGCAACGACGCGGCGCGCGCCGAAGCGGCCGCGGTGCTGCAGTTCACGGCCATGGGCGCCCAGCCCGGCGCGGCCCCGGCCTCACGCCTCAAGGACCACGAGCGGGCCGCTGCACGCCGGGTGCTGGAAGAGTGCGGCGGCAACAAGAAGCGCGCGGCCGAGCAGCTCGGCATCTCGCGCTCCTATCTCTACAAGCTGCTGGCCTGAGCGGCGGGCGGTTCAGTCGAGCGCAAGCCGCGCCAACACCTGCGGTCGGCCCTCGGCGCCCGGTGCCAGCACCAGCCCCTCACCCGAGGCGACACCGCCGCCCACCAGTGCGGTCAGCACGAACTGGTGGGTGACCCAGGCCTCGAAGCGGCCGCGGCGGGATGCGGCGACGGTGATCGCGGACCGCAGCTCGCGCAGCGCGGCCTCATTCGTCGCCTCCGTGCCGGCGCGCGGCGAGCCCAGTGCCGGCCATGCGTCCGCGCGGCCGAAGGCGAGGCGGGCGGTGTCCAGGCAGCGGCACCAGGGGCTGCTGCGCACCGCGGCCGGCACGAGC
>JBIQJS010000008.1:37535-67938 GCA_044507405.1 Rubrivivax sp.
GGCGGTGTCCAGGCAGCGGCACCAGGGGCTGCTGCGCACCGCGGCCGGCACGAGCTGCCGTGCGCGGAACCAGGCGCCGATGCGCTGCGCCTGCGCGCGGCCGGTCTCGTCGAGGTTGCGCTGCGTGCGGCACTCGCCGAGGCGGAACTCCGGCGGGTCGTAGGTGCCGGGCGCAACGGCATGGCGGAAGGCGATCACCACGCCGCCTTCGGCCAGGCGCGCGGCCACGTCTGCGTCGGCACTTTCGGCGGTGCCGGCCCAGGCGAGGGCGCATGCGCCCAGCAGTTCACGTCGTCCCACCATGAGCGGCCTCCGGCTCGTGCGAGCCGCGAGCGTAGTGCGCCCCGCAGGGCCCTGCGGGCGTCGTGTGGCATGGCCCTGCGGCCATCGTGTGCACGCCGCTGCGTGCGATGCTCCGGCGCATGCAAGCCGAGCCCCTGACGATCGCCGTGCCCGAGGCCGGGCCGGTCTCCGCGCTCGCGCTGGCGCCGGCCGATGCGGCGGCGGCGTTCGTGTTCGCGCACGGGGCCGGCGCCGGCATGACGCACGTCTTCATGGCCGCGCTCGCCGAAGCGCTCGCGCAGCGCGGCGTCGCGACGCTGCGCTTCCAGTTCCCGTCGATGGAGCGCGGCAGCCGGCGGCCCGATCCGCCGGCCGTGGCCCAGGCCGCCGTGCGCGCGGCCGTGGCGGCGGCCGCAGTGCGCTGGCCCGGGCTGCCGCTCCTGGCCGGCGGCAAATCCTTCGGTGGCCGCATGAGCTCGCAGGCGCAGGCCGCCATGCCGATGCCGGGCGTGCGCGGGCTGGTGTTCGTGGGCTTTCCGCTGCACCCGGCGGGCAAGCCGGGCGTGGCACGTGCGGCGCATCTCGCGCAGGTGCAGTGCCCCATGCTCTTCCTGCAGGGCACACGCGACACGCTGGCCGAGCTCGCCTTGCTGCGCGAGGTGCTGGCGCCCCTCGCCCCGCGTGCCGAACTGGTGGTGATCGACGACGCCGACCACAGTTTCCATGTGCGCGCCCGCAGCGGCCAGACCGACGCACAGGTGCTGCAGACGCTCGCCGATCGCATCGCGGCGTGGTCCGCATCGGGCCCATTCAAAACCTGATAGCGTCCCGGGGTCTCGTGACCAGGGCCCGTCTCGTTTGAGCATCCGAACTCTCCTCTTGCTGCTGGTGCTGGCGGTGTGGCTGCCCGCGGTCGCAGGCTTCGCACTGCTGGCCCATGCCACCTATCGGAGCGAGGCTGAAGATGCACGAGACGACGTGGCGCGCTTTGCACAGAGCTTGAGCCTGCTCGTGGAGCGCGAGCTCGACAAGCGCATCGTCATGGCCACCACGCTCAGCGCCTCGCGTGCGCTGTCCGATGGCGACCTCGAAGGTTTTCACGGCGTGGCCCGGCTGGCCACGCAGGCCACGGGCAACTGGGTCGTGCTCGAGGACCGCAACTTCCAGTACCTCAACACCCTGGCCGACTACGACGGCCAGGTGCGCGACCGTCCCGCGGGCGCACCCTTCGTGACCGATGAGCCGAGGGTGATCTTCGCGCCGCGCGGCGTGGTGGCGCCGGGGCCGGTGCTCACGGCCTACGCGCCTGATCGGTCCGGCGGCTCGCCGCACTACAACGTGGGCGTGGCCTTCTCGCCCCAGGTCCTGCAGGCGCTCATCGACACCCGCACCCCGGTCGGGAGCCTGGCCTCGGTCATCGACCACGAGCACGTGATCGTGGCGCGCAGCCGCGATCCGCAGAAGTGGGTGGGCGTCGTCGGCAGCGCCCGCATCCAGGAGCGCGTGAAGACCCGCACCGGGACCTTCGAGGAGACGGTCACGCTCGATGGCGTGCCCTCCATCACCTACGTCTCCAAGGCCAACCGCCACGGCTGGAACGTGGTGCTCGCGCTGCCGAAGGAGTCGCTCACGATCGCCGCCTGGCGCCTCACGCTGCAGGCGCTGGCCGCGGCGGGTGCGCTGCTGCTGATCGGCCTGGCGCTCGCGATCTTCGTGGCGCGCCGGATCGGCCAGCCGATCGAGGCGCTGCGCGATGCGGCCGAGGTCGTCGGCCGCGACGAGGTGCCGCCGCCGCTGGCCACCGGCGTGGCGGAGGTCGACGCCGTGGGCCGTGCGCTCGAGGTCTCGGGCCGGCGCTCGCAGGAGGCCACGCGCACGCTGCAGCAACAGGTCGCCGCCGCGGTGACGGAGGCGCGGCAGGCCCAGGCGGCGCTGCTCGAAGGCCAGAAGCGCGAGGCGATCGGCCGCCTGACCGGCGGCTTCGCGCACGACTTCAACAACCTGCTGCAGACCATCAGCACCGGCCTGCACATCGTCGATCGCCACACCGGCAGCGACGCCGCGCACCGCCGCTACCTCGACGCGGCCATGCGCGCCACCGGCAAGGCGGCCGACCTCGTGCGGCGGATGATGACCTTCGGCCGCGCGCAGCCGCTGCGCCCGCGCGCGGTGGACCTGCGCGACTTCGTGCTGCAGACGCAGGAGCTCACCCGCAAGGCGGTGGGCGAGCGCGTGCGGCTCACCGCCGACATCGAGCGCGGCCTGCCGCCGGTGCGCGTGGACGCGGCGCAGCTCGAGCTGGCCCTGCTCAACCTCGTCTTCAACGCACGCGACGCCATGCCCGAGGGCGGTGGCGCGATCCACATCTCGGCGCACATGGCGCAGCCCGACGACGTGGCGCACCTGAGCGGCCCCGCCTACCTCTGCCTGGAGGTGCGCGACGACGGCAGCGGCATGGATGCCGCCACGCTCGCGCGCGCCTTCGATCCCTACTTCACCACCAAGCCAGTGGGCTCGGGCACGGGCCTGGGCCTTGCGCAGGTGCTCGCCTTCGCGCGCCAGTCCAACGGCGACGCCCGGCTCGAGAGCGCGCCCGGCGAGGGCACGCGCGTGCAGCTGCTGCTGCCGCTGGCCGACCGCGGCGAGGCCGTCGACACGGGCGACGAGCCCGCCGCGGCGCCGCGCGGGCCGATGCGGGCGCTGCGCATCCTGATGGTGGAAGACGACTCGCTCGTCTCCTCGGTCGTCGCCCCGGCGCTGCGCGAGGCGGGCCACGAGGTGCTGCATTGCGAATCGGCCGACCTGGCGCTGGAGCTCCTGCAGTCGCGCAGCGATTTCGACGTGCTGTTCAGCGACGTCGTGATGCCCGGCAGGCTCTCGGGCCTGGACCTCGTGGACTGGTGCCGCACGCACCGCCCCGCCATCCGCGCGGTGGTGGCCACCGGCTACAGCAGCCGTCGCACGCGCGACGACGTGCAGGAGCTGCGCAAGCCCTATGGGCTGGAGGACCTGCTCGACGCCTTGCAGCGGGCCATCGAGACGCCCACCGACGACACCGCGGCGGCGCCTTCCCCGTAGGCCGCTGCGGAACGCCCCGTGCCCACGGGGCGTAGAGCAGGCCACACCGAGACCATGCGCAACCACGAGCGCCGCAGCACCGTCGCCCACGCCGCCGACCTCACGCCGGCCGAGGTGCCTCGCGCGCGCCCGGGCCGTGACAGCGCATGAGCGCGGCCGGCGCCGTGGAGCCGGCCGTGCTCGCCTGGATGGCGGCCCGCGGCTGGTCACCCTTCGACTTCCAGCGCGAGGTGTGGCGCGCGCTGCAGGCGGGCGAGTCGGGCCTGCTCCATGCCACCACCGGCGCCGGTAAAACTTACGCGGTGTGGCTGGGCGCGCTGATGGCGGCGATGGCGCCGTCGAAGAAGACGCCGCCGCTCACCGTGCTCTGGATCACGCCCATGCGCGCGCTCGCGGCCGACACGCAGCGCTCGCTCGTGCCGCCGCTGGAAGTGCTCGCCGGCATCTCGCCCTGGACGGTGGGCGCGCGCAGCGGCGACACCTCGTCGAGCGAGCGCAGCGCGCAGAACCGCCGTCTGCCCACCGCGCTCGTCACCACGCCCGAGAGCCTGTCGCTGCTGCTCGCGCGGGCCGATGCGCGCGAGGCGCTCTCCAGCGTGCGGGTCGTGGTGGTCGACGAATGGCACGAGCTGCTCGGCAACAAGCGCGGCGTGCAGGTGCAGCTCGCGCTCGCGCGGCTGCGACGCTGGCAGCCCGCACTCGCCACCTGGGGGCTCTCGGCCACGCTTGGCAACCTCGCCGACGCGATGCACACGCTGCTCGGCCACCCTGGCGGAACGCTGGTGCGCGGGCGCATGGCCAAGCAGCTGACCATCGACTCGCTGCTGCCGCCGCGCGCGGATCGCTTTCCGTGGGCGGGGCACCTCGGGCTCACCATGCTGCCGCAGGTGGTGGACGAGATCGCGGCCAGCGGCAGCACGCTCGTCTTCACCAACACCCGCTCGCAGGCCGAGATCTGGTACCACGCGATCCTGGAGGCGCGGCCCGAGTGGGCCGGCACCCTCGCGCTGCACCACGGCTCGCTCGACCGCGCGGTGCGCGAGTGGGTGGAGCTCGGACTGAAGAACGGCGAGCTGCGCGCGGTGGTCTGCACGTCGAGCCTCGACCTCGGCGTGGACTTCCTGCCGGTCGAGCGCGTGCTGCAGATCGGCTCGCCCAAGGGCGTGGCGCGGCTGCTGCAGCGCGCCGGCCGCTCCGGCCATGCGCCGGGCCGCGCCTCGCGCGTGACGCTCGTGCCCACGCACAGCATCGAGCTCGTCGAAGGCGCCGCCGTGCGCGCTGCCGTGGCGGCGGGGCAGATCGAATCGCGCACGTCGCCCGCGCAGCCGCTCGACGTGCTAGTGCAGCACCTGGTGACGGTGGCGCTCGGTGGCGGCTTTCGTGCCGACGAGCTCTACGACGAAGTGCGCAGCACGGCCGCCTACGCGCAGCTCTCGCCGGAGAGCTGGGCCTGGTGCCTCGCCTTCGTGCAGCAGGGCGGGCCCTCGCTCGCCGCCTACCCCGACTACCGCCGCGCCGTGCCGGGCGACGACGGCGTGTGGCACGTGCCCGATGCGCGCCTCGCGCGGCGGCACCGCGCCAACATCGGCACCATCGTCGCCGACGCCAGCATGACGGTGCAGTACCTGGGCGGCGCCAGGCTCGGCAGCGTGGAAGAGAGCTTCATCGCGCGGCTCAAGCCCGGCGACGTCTTCCTCTTCGCGGGCCGGCAGCTGGAGCTCGTGCGCATCCACGAGATGACGGCCTGGGTGCGGCGCGCGAGCGGCCGCAAGCCGGCGGTGCCGCGCTGGAACGGCGGGCGCATGCCGCTGTCGAACACGCTGGCCGATGCGGTGGTGCAGCAGCTCGCGCTCGCCGATGCGGGCCGCTACGAGAGTCCCGAGCTGCAGTGCGCGCAGCCCTTGCTCGCGCTGCAGCAGCAATGGTCGGCGCTGCCCACGCCCGGGACGCTGCTCGCCGAGCACATCACCACCCGCGAAGGCACGCACCTCTTCCTCTACCCCTTTGCCGGGCGGCATGTGCACCTGGGCCTCGCGAGCCTCATCGCCTGGCGCGTGGCGCAGCGCAGCCCGCGCACCTTCTCCATGGCGTTCAACGACTACGGCCTGGAGCTGCTGTGCGCCGACCCGATCGACTGGGACGACCTGCCCACGCTGCTGCAGCCGGGCGACGACCGCGAGGCGCTGCTGCACGAGGTGCTGGCGAGCCTCAACGCGAGCGAGCTCGCGCGGCGGCGCTTCCGCGAGATCGCACGCATCTCCGGGCTCATCTTCCAGAGCCACCCCGGCGAGCGGCGCACGAGCCGGCAGCTGCAGGCCTCGTCGTCGCTCTTCTGGGAGGTGTTCCG
Source organism: Rubrivivax sp. (assembly GCA_044507405.1). GTDB lineage: Bacteria > Pseudomonadota > Gammaproteobacteria > Burkholderiales > Burkholderiaceae_C > Rhizobacter. The sequence continues at coordinate 43,243 of JBIQJS010000008.1, forward strand.
CCAGTACGACCCTGGCAACCGCCTGCTGCAGCAGGCCGAGGCCGAGGTGCTCGCGCAGGAGCTCGAGATCGGCCGGCTGCAGGCGAGCCTCGCGCGCATGGCCACGCAGCGGCTGGTGCGGGTGCATCCGCCGCGGCCCACGCCCTTTGCCTTTCCGCTGATGGTGGAGCGCTTCCGCGAGCAGCTCTCGAACGAGAGCGTGGCCGACCGCATCGCGCGCATGGTCGAGCATCTGGAGCAGGCCGCGGGCGGCGGCGCCGTGGTGGAAGAAGCGGGCGAGGTGCGCGAGCGGCTCGCCTTCAGCGGCAACGCCCCCCGGCCTGCGCCCACGCCGCGGCGCCGGAGGTCGAGTCGGTGACGCAGCGCCACCACGCCATCGCCTGCGGCGGCGAGACGCTCTGGCTGTTGCCCGAGCGTGCAGTGTGGTGGCCGGCGCGGCGCACGCTCTTCATCGCCGACCTGCACCTGGGCAAGGCGGCGACCTTCCGCGCGCTGGGCCAGCCGGTGCCCACGGGCACGACGCAGGCCAACCTGGCGCGCCTCTCGGCGCTGGTCGCGGCGCACGCGCCGCACGAGTTGGTGGTGCTGGGCGACTTCCTCCACGCCCCCGAGGCGATGACCGCGCCGGTGCTGGCGGCGATCGCGTCGTGGCGGGCCGCCCACGCGGCGCTGCGCGTGACGCTCGTGCGCGGCAACCACGACCGCCGCGCCGGCGATCCCCCAGCGTCGCTCGGCGTGCAGGTGGTGGACGAGCCCGCGCGCCTCGGCGGGCTGGCCGCCTGCCACCACCCGCAGGGGGTGCCGGGCGCCGTGGTGCTCGCCGGCCATGTGCACCCGGTCGTGCGCCTGCACGGCCGCGGGCGCGATCGGCTGCGCCTGCCCTGCTTCGTGCGCGACGAGCACCAGCTGCTGCTGCCGGCCTTCGGCGAGTTCACCGGCGGCCACGAGGTGGCGCCCGGCCCCGCGCAGCAGGTCTTTGCGATCGGCGAGGGCGTGTGGCGCCTGCCGCCCCGTGCCTGAGCGCGCATGGCGCGCACTTCCGCACGCGCCGGGCCGGAACTCCGCCCTGCGGCGTGTGTCTCATGGCGCTTGCCCTGCCGTCGTGCCTGAAGATCCCGCCCATGCCCCGCCTTGGTCCCCGCCGCCTCGTCGCCCTGGCCGCCGTGGTGCTTGCCGCCCTTGGCCTGCAGATGGGCTGCGCGACGCTCGACGAGCGCCAGCGCGGCTGGATCTTCCAGCCGAGCGACCGCACCTGGGCCGGCGGCCTGGCGGCGGCCGAGGGCATGGAAGACGTGTGGATCCGCTTCGACTCGCAGGTCGAGCGCGGCGAGCCGGTGGAGCTGCACGGCCTGTGGCTGCCGCACGACGACCCGCAGGCGCCCGTGCTGCTCTACCTGCACGGCGCGCGCTTCGACGTGCGTGGCAGCGCGCCGCGCATGCGCCGCATGCACGAGCTCGGCTTCTCGGTGCTGGGCGTCGACTACCGCGGCTTCGGGCGCAGCACCAAGGGCCTCCCGTCGGAGCAGATGGCGGTCGAGGACGCCCGCGCCGCCTGGGACTGGCTGGCCGCGCAGCATCCGCAGGCGCGCCGCTTCATCTTCGGCCACTCGCTGGGCGGCGCGATCGCGGTGCAGCTGGCGAGCGACGTGCGGGACGAAGCCGGCCTCATCGTCGAAGGCAGCTTCACCTCCATTGCCGACGTGGTGAGCACCTTCCGCTGGGGCTGGCTGCCGATCTCGCCCTTCATCACGCAGCGCTTCGACTCGGCCGCGCGCGTGGCCGAGGTGGGCTCGCCGCTGCTCGTGGTGCACGGTGACCGCGACACGCTCATCCCTTCGCGCCTGGGCCAGACGCTCTACGAGCGGGCCCGCGAGCCCAAGCGCTTCGTGCTGGTCGAAGGCGGCTCGCACCACAGCACCAACTCGGTCGGCCAGGCGCAGTACCGCGAGGCGCTGGCCGAGCTCTTCGGATTCGCTGCCCCGTAGGCGACAAGACGCGCCGACCGGCTTGGCCTAGAGTCGGCCCATCTCGACTCGGAGCGGCGCATGACGGTCAACTTCTCCCACCACCAGGTCAACGGCGTCCGCATGCGCGTGGCCGAGCAGGGCAGCGGGCCGCTCGTGGTCTTCACCCATGGCTGGCCCGAGTCCTGGTACTCGTGGCGCCACCAGATCGAGGCGGTGGCGGCGGCCGGCTTCCGCGCCGTCGCACCTGACATGCGCGGCTACGGCGAGACCGATGCGCCGGAGGCGATCGACCAGTACACCATCCTCCACCTCGTCGGCGACATCGTGGAGCTGGTGCGCGCGCTCGGCGAGAAGGAGGCCGTGGTGGTGGGCCACGACTGGGGCGCGGTGGTCGCGTGGCATTGCGCGCTGCTGCGGCCCGATCTCTTCCGCGCGGTGGTGGGCATGAGCGTGCCCTACGCGCCGCCGGGCCGCATGGACCTGCTCACCTCGCTGGAGCAGGCCGGCATCAGCACCTTCTACATGCAGTACTTCCAGGCGCCCGGCGTGGCCGAGGCGGAGCTCGAGCGCGACGTGCGCGACAGCCTGCGGCGCCTGGCCTACAGCGCCTCGGGCGACGGCCCCGAGGGCAAGGGCTTCTCGATGCTGCGCCCGGGCCACGGCCTGCTCGACAACACCGTGCCGCCCGAAGGGCCGCTCGCCTGGCTCACCGAGGCCGACCTCGACCACTACACGCGCGAGTTCGAGCGCGCAGGGTTCCGAGGCGGGCTCAACTGGTATCGCAACCTGCGCCGCAACTGGGAGCTCACCACCGCCTGGCGCGGCTGCCCGATCCGCCAGCCCTCGCTCTTCATCGCCGGCGAACGCGACGGCGTGCTCAAGTTCCCGGCGTCCAGGGCGCAGATCGAGGCGTATGCGAAGACGCTGCCCGGCCTGCGCGGCACGCACATCCTGCCGGGCGCGGGGCACTGGATCCAGCGCGAGCGCGCCGCCGAGGTGAACCGCCTGCTGGTGGAGTTCCTGCAGGGGCTCTGAGCGGCTCGCGCACGGGTAATCCCGGGGCGGGTTGACCAAGAACGTACAAGACAGGACGGGGGGTGGGTGGTGTCGAATCGTCGGCGCCTCGCCCTTCAGTTCTCGTCTACTCCTGCGGCCCCGCCCGGCCCCCCGTGCCCATGGATACCCCCGCTTCGCCCGGCCTCGGGCCGCTGCCCGCCGCCCCCTCGCGCTACGGCCGCCTGCATGGCCTGCGCGACGGCTTTCTTTATGCCGGCGTGCTCGCCGAGATCCCGAGCCAGCGGCATTCGGCTCTGCTGTACCTCGCGCTCGACGGTGAGCCTTTCGCCCTCGACGCCGGCGGGCGCACGCAGCACGTCACCGCCGCGGTGCTGCGCCCGGGCGTGCGCAAGCGCCTGCTGGGTCGACCGAGCGTGGCCTGCGTCGACGTCTCGCCGCTGCACCGCGACTACCCGGCGTTCACGCGGGCGCCCGAGCCGGTGCAGGCCTGGCCGCACGACGCCTTCCTGCCGCTGCTGCCGGCCTTGCGCGAGTTCCGTGCCGGCGGCATGCCGGCGGCCCAGGCCGACCGGCTCTATGCGCGGGTGGTCGAGTGCGCAGTGCAACGGCTGCCGCCCACGCGCCCGGTGGACCCGCGCGTGCGCCGGGTGATGGCGCTGCTGCGCGAGAACCGCCACCGCACGCTCGACGACCTGGCCCAGGCGGTCTGCCTGTCGAAGGACTGGCTGGTGCACCTCTTCCTGCGCGAGGCGGGCATCTCGCTGCGCAAGTACGAGCAGACCATCAAGCTGCACACCGCCGCGGCCTTCGTGAACCGCGGCGTGAGCATGACCCGGGTCGCGGCCATCGCGGGCTTCGCCGACGCGGCGCACTTCTCCCGGATGTGGAAGCAGCACTACGGGCTGCCGCCGCAGCGCATGTTCGGCGGCCAGGAGTACATCGCCGTCGACCCCATGCCGGGCCCGGCTCGGCCGGCGTGAGCGGCCGCGGGGCGCGTGGGTGGCCGGGCTTGTATGGATGCCCTAGTGGGTAACCCTGAAGCAGGGCGGATGAGCGCATCAGGGTCACGCTGCGCCTCCTAGACTTTGTTTTGAACGTGCGTGCAGTTTTGTCGAACAACGGCGCCACGTTCCATTCAGCAGAAAAGGAGACTTCATGACCGCCACTCTCACCCCGTCTTCCCGCGCGCCGCGCGCGGCACGCCTCGCGCGACGCCTCCTGTCGGCCGCCACCGGTGTGCTGCTCGCGATCGGCGCCGTCGGCGCCTGGGCCGCCGTGCCGCAGGCCGCCATCCAGCCCGCGCCGATCGGCGGGCACTTCCTCGACCGCGGCACGCAGCTCGCGGCAGTCGGCTACAGCGACCGCGAGTTCTGGATCTCGGGGCTCGCGCGTACCTACCGCGCCTCCAGCACCCTGCGCTCGGACGGCAAGTGGGCCGCCTACGTGTACTCCAGCAACACGCCGTACAACACGCCGCTCCTCGTGCGCCGCCCCAACGACCCGTCGAAGTTCAACGGCATCGTGATCCTCGAGTGGCTCAACGTCAGCTCGGGCTATGTGCTCGACATCGACTGGGCGATGTCGAAGGAGGAGTTCGTGCGCCAGGGCTACGCCTACGTCGGCCTGACCAACCAGCGCGTGGGCCTGAACGGCTCCAAGGAGAAGAACCCCACGCGCTATGCCGCCGGCAACCTGTCGAGCGACGACCTTTCGTACGACATCCTGTCGCAGACCGCGAAGGCGGTGCGCGACCAGTACCAGGTGCTGCTGGGCGGCCTGGTGCCCCAGAAGATCGTGGCCACCGGCCACTCGCAGTCGGCGCTGCGCCTCACGACCTACGTCAACGCGGTGCACCCGCTCGAGAAGGTGATCGACGGCTTCGTCATCCACGGGCGCGGCGACAGCGGCGTCAAGCTCTCGTCGGGCGACCTGCGCGGCACGCCGTCGAGCACGGTGATCCGCAACGACCTGCAGCAGCCGGTGTTCCAGCTGCAGTCCGAGATGGACGTGAACTCGCAGTCCGAGACCTCCAAGGCCGTCGACAGCAGCAAGATCCGCTACTGGGAAGTGGCCGGCTCGTCGCACTCCGACGAGTACATGCTCCAGGGCGTGTACGCGGTGAGCACGCGGGAGCCCGCGTCGTGCCAGAAGCCGGCCAACCGCATGCCGTTCTACCGCGTGCAGAACGCGGTCTACAGCCACATGGTGAAGTGGCTCAAGCAGGGCACGCCGCCGCCGACCGCCCCGCGCATCACGCGCAGCCTCCTCGGCCGCATCCAGCGCGACAGCTACGGCAACGCGCTGGGAGGTCTGCGCCTGCCCGAGATCGACGTGCCCATCGCCACCTACGGCATCGACAACTCCACGACGGGCTCGTTCGAGTTCCTCGACCTCTTCGCCTGCGTGACCTCGGGCAGCACCGACCCGTTCACGGCGACGCGGCTCCTCCTGCTGTACCCGACGCACGCCGACTACTACAACAAGTACAAGGCTGCGGCCGACCGCGCCCTGGCCGCCGGCTACCTGCTGCCGGCCGACCACGCGAAGGCGCTGCAGGAGGCGAGCGCCGCCCGCGTTCCGCGCTGAAGGGGCGCGGGTGCCCGGGCCGCGCGTCCGGGCGCGTCGCATGGCGCTTGCGTAGCATGCGCGCCATGCGACCTCCTGCCTTCCTCCTCGTGCTGCCGTGTGCCGTCTCCGTGGCGGCCCACGTGCGCTGATCGCCACGCAGGCCGATGACCGGCTTCCTGCGCCAGACGGTCCAGCGCGCGCGCCGCGAGCGGCTGCCGCAGATCGCCGGCAGCCTGACCTTCACCACCGTGCTGTCGGTGGTGCCGCTGCTTGCGGTGTGCTTCGCGCTCTACACGCGCTTTCCGGTGCTGCTGCGCCATCCGCGCGAGGCCATCGAGTCGCTGCTGCTGCGCCACCTGCTGCCGGCCGACATCGCCCAGCCCGTGCTGGGCCACCTCAACCGCTTCGCCGCCAACGCGGGCGGGCTCACCTGGGCGGGCTCGCTCTTCCTGCTTGCGACGGCGGTGGCGCTGCTGCTCACCATCGAGAACGCGCTCAACCAGATCTGGGGCGTGACGCGCAACCGGCCGTTCCTGCGCCGCGTGGGGCTCTACCTCGTGATGCTCGCGCTCGGCCCGCCGCTCTTCGGCTTGACGCTCTGGGCCGCCTCCTGGCTCTTCGGGGCCTCGGCCGCATGGTGGGCGGCGCTGCCGCTGCCGTTGCGGCTCATGCTCGACTACGGCCCGGCGCTGCTCGCGGCGCTGGCGCTCACCGTGCTCTTTCGCAGCGTGCCCAACACGCACGTGCCGTGGTGGCAGGCGGCCGCCGGCGGCGTGCTCGCGAGCGTGGCGATCGAGGCCTGCAAGCGCGGCTTCGCGGCCTACCTCCTGCAGGTGCCGACCTATCGCGCCCTCTACGGCGCCTTCGCGCTCGTCCCAGCCTTCCTGCTGTGGGTGTACGTGTCGTGGCTGGTGACCCTGGCCGCGGCGCTCGTGGCCTCGAACCTGGGCCGCGCTGCGCCGCGCAGCCGCCGGGACTGAGGCGGCGCCGCGCGCTACAGCGTTCGCGGCAGCGCGTGGGCGAGGAAGTCGAAGACGGCACGGATGCGCCGGTTGCCGCGGATCTCCCGGTGCACCACGAGCCACAGGGGCAAGGGCGGGATGCGCAGCATGGGCAGCAAGGGCACCACCTGCGTCTCGGCCCGGGCGAGGTAGTCGGCGACGAAACCCACGCCCAGCCCGGCGCGCACCGCCTGCCAGTGCACCACGAAGTCATCGCTGCGCAGCGAGAACGCTTCCTTGCCCACCTCGAACCCGGCGCGGCGGAACGACTGCAGCACCTGCTCGTCCTGGTCGCCTGCGATCAGGTCGTGCTGCAGGAGGTCGGCGGGCTGCCGCGGGACGCCGCGGCGCGCGAGGTAGTCGCGATGGGCGTAGGCGCCGAGCGTCACGCGGCCGATGCGCCGCGCCACCAGCGACGCCTGCTCCGGCTGCACCATGCGCAGCGCGATGTCGGCCTCGCGCCTGAGCAGGTTGCTCACCGAGTTGCTCGACACGAGCTCCACCTGCACCTGCGGCAGCGCGAGCCGCATCTGCGCCAGGAGCGGCGGCAGCAGGAAGCAGGCGACCGGCTGGCTCGCGCTCAGGCGCACGGTGCCGGCCTCTTCGACGTCGGTCGCGGCGATCTGGCGCGCCAGCTGCTCGGCGCCGCCCTGCATCACGCGTGCGGCCTCGGCCAGCCGCGCCGCCGCGGCGGTGGGCTGCAGGCCGCGCCCGGTGCGTTCGAAGAGCACCGTGCCGAGCTGCGATTCGAGCTCGGCGATGTGCCGCCCGAGCGTGGGCTGGCTCGCGCCGAGCGCCCGGGCGGCGCCCATCAGGCTGCCGTGCTCCAGCGCCGCGAGGAAGGATCGGACCAGGTTCCAGTCGAAGGTGCTATTCATGCGTGAATGGCTGGTATGCGGTGGCATGCAATTGTGGAGAGGCTCCGCCCTTCCCACAATCGCGCCATTTCAACGCAGGAGCCTCACATGCAACGACGCTCGTTCATCGCACTGGCCGGCGGCGGCGCGATCCTGGCCGCCACGGGCTGCAGTGCGTCGCTGCCCGAAGCCGCCACCGCCGCCTGGCGCGACGCCCCGGCCGAGACCGATCTTCGACGCTGGGCGGTGGCGCATGCGCTGCTCGCGCCGCACTCGCACAACCTCCAGTCCTGGCGCGTGGACCTGCGTGCGCCCGACGAGATCACGCTGCACTGCGATCTCGGGCGCCTGCTGCCGCAGACCGACCCGCTGTCGCGCCAGATCCTGATGAGCCAGGGCACCTTCCTCGAGCTGCTGGAGATGGCGCTGCGGGAACGCGGGGTGCGGCCGCAGACCACGCTCTTCCCGGAGGGCGTCTTCGGGCCCGACCGCCCGGACGCGAGGCCGGTCGCGCGGGTGCGCCTCGTGGCCGACGCGGGCGTCGAGAAAGACGGGCTCTTCGCGCAGATCCTCAAGCGCCGCACCAACCGCGAGGCCTATGCACCGCGCCTGCCCGACGCGGAAGCGCTGGCAGCCATCGAACGCGCCACGCTCGGCTTTCCGGTGCGTGTCGGTTTCACCGGCGGGCAGGCGGTGCAGCTGCAACGGCACCGCGAGATCGCCAGCCGCGCCTGGCGCATCGAGCTGCAGACGCCGCGCACGCTGATGGAGTCGTACCGGTGGCTGCGCATCGGGCCCGGCGAGATCTCGCGCCACCGCGATGGCATCTCGCTCAACCAGCCGATGGTGCGCCTGGCCGATGCGATCGGGCTCTTCGACCGCGAGGCCGTGCCGGTGCCGGGCGATGCCAACGTGCAGCGGCAGATCGACACCTTCGACGGCGTGATGGCGGCCACGCCGGCGTTCTTCTGGCTCGTGACGCCGGCCAACGACCGCATCGCCCAGGTCAACGCGGGCCGCGCCTACGTGCGTGCGCAGCTGGCGGCGACCGCGCACGGGCTCTCGATGCAACCGCTGTCGCAGGCGCTGCAGGAGTACCCCGAGATGGCCGAGCCCTACCGCGAGATCCACGCGCTGCTCGGCGCGACCGGCGGCGCGACGGTGCAGATGTGGGCCCGCCTTGGCCACGGACCAGCCGTCGAGCCCGCGCCCCGCCGCGGCCTCGCGGCGCACCTCGCGTCGGCCTAGCCGACGATGAGCTGCCGCTGCGCGACCCAGCGCGTCGGCGCCCCGGCCGGCGCGGGCGCCAGGCGCATGTCCACGTGCGAGCGCTGGGTGGGCGTCAGGTGGCGGTAGAGGAAGTCGCGCTCGTTGCGCGGCTCGCCGGCCACGAAGAGCTGCGAGGTCACTTCCCCGAAGCTGCGATGGCGCACGCGCACGTGGATGTGCGGCGTGCGGCCGGGGTAGGGCACCGGTCGGATGGTGCGAAAGCGATAGAGCCCGCGCGCATCGCTGCGCGTGCTGCCGAAGCCCTGGAAGGCGGCGTCCACCTGCTCGCCCGCACCGCGCGGGTGGCGGTAGCTGCCGTGCACGTCGCACTGCCAGATCTCGACCTCGGCGCCGTCGATGGCGCGGCCCTGGGCATCGACCACCGAGCCGCCCAGGTCGAGCCACTCGCCCAGCGCCCGCGGGGCCGCCTCGCCCTGGCGGCGTGTGACGCGCGTGAGGTCGGCGTCCCAGTCGAGTTCGCGCGCGCGCCACGCGGCCGAGGGATAGAACGGGCCTTCGGTCATCGAGGGCAGCGCGGCTTGGGCTTTGCGTGGCAGGAGCAGCGAGGGCAGGGCGAGTGCCGCGCCCGCAGTGCTTGCAAGGTGCAGGGCGTGGCGGCGGGTGCAGGTCGTCGGGCTCATGTGCGTCGGAGTGTGCGCGCCGGGCCGGGGTTCCGGCGACGGCACGCATCACGAAAAGGCGGGCGCACGGGCCGCGGCCGCCCGGTCCGCAGGGGCAGCCATGGCCGCGGCGGCGGGAGGGGCATGGTTTGCCAAGGCCGCGGCAAGGGTTGATCGTGGGGCTTCAGCCCGCACCTGTGCGGGTCTGCTTTCCGGAGAGTTGTCATGCTCCAGACGTCCTCGCGCCCCTCTGTCCGCCCTGCGGCCGTGGCCGGCACCTTCTACCCCGATGACCCGCAGGCGCTGCGCCGTGCCGTCGCCGCGCACCTGGGTGCCGCTCCCCGACACGAGGCCGCACGAGCGCCCAAGCTGCTGGTGCTGCCGCATGCCGGCTATGTGTACTCCGGCGACGTGGCCGCGCTCGGGTATGCGCAGCTCCAGCCCTGGCGCGACAGCATCCGCCGCGTCGTGCTGATGGGCCCGGTGCACCGCGTGCCGGTGCGCGGGCTGGCGGCGCCTTCGGTCGAGGTCTTCGAGACGCCGCTCGGCGAGGTCGCCATCGACCGCGAGGCGATCGCATCGCTGCGCGACCTGCCGCAGGTGGTGCAGGCCGACCGGCCGCATGCGATGGAACATGCGCTGGAGGTGCACCTGCCCTTCCTGCAGACGGTGCTGGGCGAAGGCTTCCGCCTCGTGCCCTTTGCCGTGGGCGACGCCACGCCCGACGAGGTGGCGCAGGTGCTGGCGCGCTTGTGGGGCGGCGACGAGACGCTCATCGTCATCAGCTCCGATCTCTCGCACTACCTGCCCTACGAGCACGCGCAGCAGCGCGACGGGCGCACGGTGCAGCGCATCCTGCATTGCGCGACCGACCTGCAAGGCGACGATGCCTGTGGTGCCGCCCCGCTCAACGGTGCGCTGCAACTCGCGCGCGAGCGTGGCCTGGTCCCGCGCCTGCTGGGCCTGCGCAACTCGGGCGATGCGAAAGGCACCCCCGCCGGGCGTGATCGCGTGGTGGGTTATGGGGCGTTGGCCTTCGATGAGCCTTCTGGCCTCGTTGAAGACGAGCTCGGCCCCGCGCTCATCACACTCGCCCGCGCCGCCCTCGCCGACGCGCTGGGCGTGGCGCATTCCGCCGTCCCGGTGCCCGACCTGCCGGCCCTCAAGGAACCCGGCGCCACCTTCGTGACGCTCACCGATCGCCACGGCGAGCTGCGCGGTTGCGTCGGCCGGCTGGAAGCGACGCGGCCGCTGCGCGAGGACGTGCAGGCCAACGCGGTGGCCGCGGCCTTCCACGACAGCCGCTTCGCGCCGCTGGAAGCGCACGAGTGGCCCGGACTCCGCGTCGAGGTCTCGCTGCTCGACGCGCCGGTGCCGCTGCCGCCGGCCATGAGCGAAAGCGATGCGCTCGTGCAGCTGCGCCCCGGCGTGGACGGCGTGATCCTCGAATGGCAGGGCCGGCGCGCCACCTTCCTGCCGCAGGTGTGGGAGCAGTTGCCCGAGCCGCGGGCCTTCATGGCGGCGCTCAGGCGCAAGGCCGGCCTGGCGCCGGATTTCTGGGCCGATGACGTTCGGCTCTCGCGCTACGGTGTGCGCAAGTTCGTGGAGGGCGCATGACCGTCGACACCCTTGGCACGCCCGCGCGCTGGTGGCACCGTCTCGACGACGGCCGCCTGCAGTGCGACCTCTGCCCGCGCGATTGCAAGCTGCACGAAGGCCAGCGCGGCCTGTGCTTCGTGCGCCAGCGCGTGGGCGACGAGATGCGGCTCACCACGCACGGCCGCAGCTCGGGCTTCTGCATCGACCCGATCGAGAAGAAGCCGCTCCACCATTTCTTTCCGGGCTCCAGCGTGCTCTCCTTCGGCACCGCCGGCTGCAACCTCGCCTGCAAGTTTTGCCAGAACTGGGACATCTCCAAGAGCCGCGAGATGGACCGCCTGATGGACGAGGCCTCGCCCGAGCGCATCGCCGAGGCCGCGGTGCAAAGCGGCGCGAAGAGCGTGGCCTTCACCTACAACGACCCGGTGATCTTTGCCGAGTACGCGATCGACACGGCGCAGGCCTGCCATGCCCGCGGCGTGCAGACGGTGGCCGTCACCGCGGGCTACATCCATGCCGAACCGCGGCGCGAGTTCTACGCGCACATGGACGCGGCCAACGTGGACCTGAAAGCGTTCACCGAGACCTTCTACCAGCAGCAGACCGGCTCGCACCTCGCGCCCGTGCTCGACACGCTGCAGTCCATCCGCCACGAGACGGATTGCTGGCTGGAGATCACCACGCTGCTCATTCCCGGCCTCAACGACAGCAGCGCCGAGATCGAGCAGATGACGCGCTGGCTCGTCGATCACCTGGGGACCGAGGTGCCGCTGCACTTCACCGCCTTCCACCCCGACTACAAGATGGCCGACATCGCGCGCACGCCGGCCGCCACGCTCACGCGCGCCCGCGCGATCGCGCGCGCGAACGGCCTGCGCCACGTCTACACCGGCAACGTGCACGACACCGAAGGCGGCACCACCTGGTGCCCCGGCTGCGCCGCGCCGCTCATCGTGCGCGACTGGCATGCGGTCACGCACTACGCGCTCGATGCGCGGGGCGCCTGCCCGCTCTGCGGCACGGCGATCGCGGGACGTTTCGACGAGCGCTACGAGCGCGGCTTCGGCCGCCGGCGCATCCCGGTGCGCCTGGCGATGGCCTAGCGTCTAGTCCGTGCGCGGCCCGGCGCCGCGATGGGCCTTGTTGAAGTCGTAGACATGTCCGTCGGGCAGGCGGCCCTCTTCGACGGCCGCCACGCCCCCTTTGCCCACGCTGCCCGGCAGCTCGGTGGACAGGCACACATGCCGCCTGCCTTCGCGGCGGCGGTCCTCGCTGTACTTGAGCGCGCCCAGCAGGTCGTCGGCCGCGAACTCGGCGTGGGCCGGCGCGCCGCCGGGGTCGAGCCAGAAGACGACGATGCTCATGGTGTCCCTCCGCGCCGGCATGGCGCGTGCGGGATTCTCACTGCAAGGTCTTGGGCGGGTCCTGGACGGGCGGCTGCTGCCCCGGGGCCGGCGGGTCGCTCACGGGGGGTTCGCCGAGCGGCGGCGGTGGCGGCGGGGGTGGGACGACGGGCGGGTCGGGCGGCAGGTCGTGGGCGTGCAGCATGGCGTCTCAGTACTCCTGGTTGCGGAACACCGCGTGCAGGCTGGGCGGCGGCTCGCCTTCGGCGCCGTTCTGGCTCGCGAGCAGCAGGGCCTGCTCCCACAGGGCCTGCGCCATGAGGTAGGGGTCGACGGTGCGGGCCCAGTCCTCGTCCCAGAGCGCGGTGGCCAGGGCGTGCGTGTTCTGGGCGCCGAGCTCGGGGTCGAGCGCGCGGATGGCGGCGCTGCAGGCCTCGATCCACGCGTCACGCCGGCCGGGCATGCGCAGGCGGCCATCGGCGCGGGCCTGCGCAGCCTCTTCGGGCTCGCGGTGGCGCTGGTAGTACCAGAAGGTCTCGGCGATCTCCGGCAGGAGCCCTGCCGGTGCGTGCGGATCGAGCGTCATCAGGCGGGCCGCGAAACGCTGGATCCAGATCGACTTTTCGTTCGGCATGGAAGGCTCCTGAAGTCTGGGTCCATGCTCCGCGCACGACCCGGCAGCGTTAAGCGGGCGATGCCTGCTTTGCGCGCAGGCGCTCTCCGACACCGCTGTCAGACAATCGGCGCATGAGCCGGAGCCCCCAGCGGATCGCGATCGTCGGCGCCATGCACGAGGAGCTGCGGGCGTTGCTGGAGGCCATGCCCGACGAGCGCCCCGTGACGCGTGCCGGGCGCGACTTCTGGGTCGGGCACCTCGAAGGCCGGGAGGTGGTGGTCGTGCTCTCGGGCATCGGCAAGGTGGCTGCGGCCACCACGGCCACGCTGCTGCTGGCGCAATTCGAGGTCTCGCAGATCGTCTTCACCGGCACCGCCGGTGGCCTGGGCGCCGGCGTGCACGTGGGCGACATCGTGGTGGCCGATGCGCTGCTGCAGCACGACATGGATGCCTCGCCGCTCTTTCCGCGGCACGAGGTGCCGCTCTACGGGCGCGACCGGTTCGCCACCGATGCGGCGCTGTCGCAGGCGCTGGCCGATGCGGTGCCGGCGGTCCTGCGCGAGGTGGGGTTGCCCGGGGCCCGGCTGCACCGTGGCCTGGTGGTGAGCGGCGACCGCTTCGTGAGCGTACGCGACGAGAACGACGCCCTGCGCACGCGCCTGCCCGAGGCGCTGGCGGTCGAGATGGAGGGGGCCGCACTCGCGCAGGTCTGCCACGACTTCGGCGTGCCCTGCGCGGTGGTGCGCACCGTGTCGGACCGGGCCGACGACGATGCGCACGTGGACTTCAACCGTTTCGTTGCCGACGTGGCCAGCCGCTACACGCTGGCCCTCGTGCGGCGCTGGCTCAGGAGTCTGCGCAGCTGAAGTTGGCCGCGTCCTCCAGGCTGCCGCTGCCGTTGTACTTGGCGAACTTCGGGTACGGGCAGAGCGGCCGGGTGCGGTTGGGGAAATGCGGGTTGGTCGCGGCGGCCCGGGCCGGGATCGCGTCGGGCGCGGTGCCGTTCTCCACCCACTCGACCATCGGCGTGAGCACGTCGAACTGGTCGGTCGCCCGGCCGCCCGAGCAGTGGTTCTCGCCCGGCACCGGGAAGAAGCGCGCGAACGACTGCACGCCGCTCAGGCCGCCGTGGTTGGCCGCCAGCCGCTCGTAGTAGTCGGCCGTGTCGTGGGCGCTGAAGATCGGGTCGGCCAGGCCGTGCACGAACATCAGCTTGCCGCCGCGGGCCTGGTAGGCGGTGAGCCGGTCGTCGGCGTAGGTGTCGTAGACCGACGAGAAGGCGGCCATGCGCAGCGGGTCGGTGTCGATGTTGAAGTTGAGCGCGACGAAGGTCGGATCCGGCGGGGTGAAGAACTCCCAGCGCAGCGCATCGGCCATCAGCGTGTTGTAGGCCGAATTGGGCACGCCGGTGGTCGAGCTGCCGAGCGTCCAGGCGCGCCAGCCCGGCTGGTCGATCGCCGGGTCGGCGACCTGGCCGGCGTAGAGCTTCACGCTCGCGCTGTTGCGCGGGCCGTCGAAGAGGCGCTGCAGCGTGGTCACCTGCGCGGCGCTCAGGCAGGTGGCGTCCTTCGCGCCCGGGCACTGCAGCACCGTCGGGTCGAAGTTGCAGGCCTTCCAGTTGGCGACCATGCCGTCGGCCGCGCCGTCGAGCATGTCGCACTGGTTCAGGATGGCGCTGGACACCAGCGCGAGGTCGGCGTTCGAGTAGGCCCTGCTGAGGATGGGCGAGCCGCCTTCGACGGGCGCGATGGCGGTCAGCTGCTGGTTGTTCCACATCGCCGCGATCGTGGCGCCGCTGGAGACGCGCATCGCCGGCGCATGCACGACCACGCCGTCGAAGTAGCTCGGGAAGCGCTGCGTGAACATCATCCCCTGGCGCCCGCCACCCGAGCAGCCGACGAAGTACGACTTGTCGGGCTCGCGGCCGTAGCGCGCCGCGATCAGCGCCTTGGCGTTGACGGCGGTCTTGTCGAAGGCGTTGTAGGCGTGGTCGATCTTGGCGAGCGGGTCGGTGGCGAAGTCGCTCGCCGAGCCGCCGGTGTGGCCGCCATCGGTGTTGACGACGGCGTAGCCGCGCGCAAGGGCCGGGCGCAGGTCGTCCAGCGGGCCGACGTTGGTGCCGGTGGCCGCGCCGATGCTGCCGTCGTTGCCGCCGCCGCCCATGAAGAGGAAGCGGCCGTTCCAGTCGTCGGGCAGCGTCAGGCGGTAGCCGATGGCGTAGTTCTTGCCGTCCACGCCCACGCGGGCGTTGGTGGCGCCGTCGACCACGCAGTGCGCGGGCAGGCCCACGCCGCCCGCGGACGCGGCGCCCGCCGGCCGGTAAGCGGCGCTGAGCGTGGTGGCCGTGAGGCTGGTGCGGGCGACGGCCGCGCAGCGATCCTGCGCGGTGGGGGCGGGGTCGTCGTCGTTGCCGCCGCAGGCGGCGAGCAGGGCGGCCGCGGCAAGCGGCAGCAGGCGGGGGAGGGCGCGGTGCAACTCGCGCGAGGTCGGGATGGGCATGAGAGTCTCCGAAGTGTCGCTGTGGTCCCGGCACATGAACGGCAGGGTGTCGTCCATGCTAGGGCGCACCGCGCCGTGTGGCTGTCCATCGTGAGGATGACAAGCACGCTCACAATGCCGCGTGACGCACACTGCAGGACACCTCCATGGACCTCGACCTTCCGGCCCCCCGCGAGCGGCGCCCCTTGCTGCAGCATGTCCACGCGCAGGCCCGGGGCTCGACCCGGCTGCGCGAGGGTGAGGGCGAATTCGCATGAGCGCCCCGTCGCGTTTCGTGCTGCTGCCCACGCGCGGCTTCACCACCGACGAGCCGCACAACACGGCGGCGATCGAGACCTTCCTCACCGCCATGGCGTCGCTCGGGCCGCAGCGCATCGCCGCGCCCACGCCTTCGCACCCGGCGCGCTTCAAGGTGATCGATTCGATCCAGTCCAACGGCGCGAAGCTCGTGGTGATCTCCGACGCGGCGCTGATGCGCCTCAAACGCGAGCAGCCCGGCCTGCGCGTGGTGCCCGAGGTCTACTACCCGCCGGCCCGCGCGCCGCGGCCGCGCATCGAGACGGGCATCGGCGCGTTCTCGACCCGCTCGGTGATGGAGCGCCACACGGTCAAGGTGGTGTGCCAGGGCAGCACGCGCGGCCTGCGCGACGTGGACGTGATCGCCTTCAGCGACGTCGCCGCGGGCAAGGGCGCCCAGGCCACCACCAATGCGCGCGGCGAGGCGGTGCTCGTGCTGCCGCGCTCGGTGAAGGTGCTGGAGCGCGTGCACCTCTATCCGCTGCACGGCGCCTGGCCCCTCGTGCTGCACCACTGGCCGCTGCGCAACGGCACGATCGAGCTGCCGCCGATCGCGCTCGACTTCATCGACTCGCGCGCCCGGGCCTATCCCAGGCGGGCCGTGGCCGACGGCAGCGGCGTCACCGTGGGCGTGATCGACACCGGCATCGGGCCCCACGAAGGGCTCGTGGTCGCGGGCGGGCTGAATGCGGTCACCGGCGAAGACCCGGCCGACTGGTCCGACAGCCATGCCCACGGCACGCACGTGGCCGGGATCATCGCGGCGCAGGCGCCGGGCTTCCTCGGCATCTCGCCGGGCGTCGCGCTGCGCGCCTATCGTGTCTTCGGCAAGGGCGCGGCCGGTGCGTCGAGCTTTGCGATCGCCAAGGCCATCGACCGTGCGGTGGCCGATGGCTGCGACCTGCTCAACCTGAGCCTGGGCGGTGGCCCCGACGACCCGACGACGAGCGATGCCATCAAGGCGGCGCGCGCCAGGGGCGTGGTGTGCGTGGTCGCTGCGGGCAACGACGGCGGGCCGGTCGCATGGCCGGCGCGGCATCCGCTCGCGCTCTCGGTCTCGGCGCTCGGCTACCTGGGCGCCTGGCCCAAGGGCGCGATGCAGGCGAACACCGTGACCGAGCCGCTCGGCAAGGACAAGACCTACACCGCCAACTTCTCGAACACCGGCCCGGAGATCGACCTCACCGGCCCCGGCGTGGGCGTGATCTCCTGCATCCCGCACGACCGCTACGGCGTGATGGACGGCACCTCCATGGCCTGCCCAGCGGTGACGGGCGCGCTCGCCCGCCGGCTGGCCGCCGATGCCGCCACGCTCGCCATGCCGCGAGACGCCGACCGGGCCGATGCCATCGTGCGCCTGGCGCTCTGTTCGGCGCGCGACATGGGCCTGCCGCCGCTCGCGCAGGGGGCGGGGCTCGCGCAGTAGTGGACACGCGCGGCGCCCCTGCAGGAGGGGGTGCCGCGTATCATGGCCGGGCGCTTTCTTTCTGCGTGACCGTCCCCATCTGCATCGCATGAGCCGCTACGTCCTCCGCTATGCCGGCGCCACGCCGCGCCATGCCGAATCCGGCGTGGACACGGTCGAGGTGGTGGTCCGCGCCGGTGCCAAGGTGATCGACGAGGCGCCCGACATGCTGCTCGTGGACGCGAGCGCGCGCGCCGCGCGCACGCTGGCCCATCTGCTGCCGGAGTGGGAGCTGTGCGCCGAGGTGGTGACGCCGCTGCCCTCGGTGCCGCGCCCGGCGGTGGGCACGCGCGGGCGCAGGCGCTAGGTGGTGTGCTTCTTCACCGCGCGCACGAGGCGCCAGCCCAGCAGCACGCCGATGATCGCGGCGTAGACGCCGACCTCCGCGTAGTTGTTCTTCGCCGCGCGCATCCAGAAGAAGTGCAGCAGCGCGAGCAGCGCCACCACGTAGACCAGCCGGTGCAGCAGCTGCCAGCGGCGCGCGCCCAGCGCCTTGATGGCGCGGTTGAACGATGTGGCTGCGAGGGGAGCCATCAGCAGCAGCGCGAGGAACCCCACCAGCGCGAACGGCCGCTTGGGGATGTCGCGCACCACGGCGTCGAGGTCGAGACCCATGTCCAGCCAGGCGTACGAGAGGAAGTGCAGCACGCCGTAGCCGAAGGCCCACAGCCCCAGCATGCGGCGAAAGCGCGCGAGCGCCGGCTGGCCCGTCATCACGCGCAGCGGCGTGACCGCGAGCGTCAGGCACAGGAAGCGCAGCGTCCAGTCGCCGGTGCCGCGGATCATGGCTTCGGCCGGGTTGGGCCCGAGCGTGCCCGCGACGGCGCCGTAGAGCAGCCAGGCGAGCGGCCCTGCGCACAGCGCGAACAGCAGCGGCTTGGCCGCAGGGTGCAGCCAGGGTGAGCGCGACGCGGGCATGCGTCGTCAGTAGTTGCGCACGAGGTCCATGCCGGCGTACAGCTGCCCGACCTGCGGCTCGTAGCCGTTGAACATCAGGGTGGGGCGCTTCTTCGCGAAGATGCCGTCCTCGCCGATGCGCCGCTCGGTGGCCTGGCTCCAGCGCGGGTGGTCCACCTTGGGGTTCACGTTGGAGTAGAAGCCGTACTCGCGCGCGGCCGCGATGTTCCACGAGGTGAGGGGCTGCTTCTCGGTGAAGCGGATCTTCACGATCGACTTGCCGCTCTTGAAGCCGTACTTCCACGGCACCACCATGCGCACGGGCGCGCCGTTCTGGTTGGGCAGCACCTCGCCGTAGAGGCCGAAGGCGAACATCGCGAGCGGGTGCATGGCCTCGTCGAGGCGCAGGCCCTCCACGTAAGGCCACACGAGCACACGCGAGCCGAGCGCGGGCATCTGCTTCTCGTCGGCGAGCGAGACGAACTCCACATACTTCGCGTTGCCGGTCGGCTCGACCCGGCGGATCAGCTCGGCCATCGAGTACCCCACCCAGGGGATCACCATCGACCAGCCTTCGACGCAGCGCAGGCGGTAGATGCGCTCTTCCATCGGGGCGAGCTTGAGCAGCTCGTCGAGGTCGTAGACCTTGGGCTTCTTCACGGCGCCTTCGACCGCGACCGTCCAGGGGCGCGTGCGCAGCGTGCCGGCGTGGCGCGCGGGGTCGTCCTTGTCGGTGCCGAACTCGTAGAAATTGTTGTAGCTAGTGACGTCGGCGTAAGGCGTGAGCTTCTCCGGCGTCAGGGCGCCGGCGACGGAGCTGCGTGCGCCGGGCAGCGCGGCGAGCTTGCCCGGGCGGGCCGTCTGCGCCTGCGCATCACGCGCGGCCCAGGCGAGCGCCACGCTGCCGCCGCCCACGGCGATGAGCTTCAGGAGCTCGCGGCGGCGTTCGTAGACGTGGCGCGGGGTGATCTCGGAGGCGACGCCGTGGTCGTAGCCTCGGTTGCGTGGGTGGTGCATGGCAGCTCCTGTGGACGGCGGTGCGTCGCTCTTGGAGCGGCCAGCTTAGCGCTGGTTCATTGCCGTTGCAGGGCGCGGGGGCAGGGGCTCAGCGCAGTTCGCCGAAATTGGTGTCGTCGATCACCGTGCCGAACTGCGTGTCGGAGAAGAGCCGCAGCGAATTGCGCGACACCCGCTCGCGGAAGCTCTTGCGCGCGAAGAGCTTGGCCTGCGCCTCGCCGGGCAGGTCGGTGATGTTGATGATGTTCTTGACGATGAGGGTGTCGATCACGTCTTCGATCACCCGCACGAAATCGGCGTCGAGCCGGCCGAATTCGCTGTTGGTCTGCGTGCTGTGGCCGATGAACGCCATCAGCTCGCTGTGGCCATCGGGGAGGAATTCCATGCCGCCGCTGTCGTGGCGATGCAGGCTTTCGATCGAGCCGTCGGGGCCGCGGCGGATGTAAGGCATGGCGCAGGCTGGAGTGGCGGTGGCCACACTATAGGCACAGCGGCGCCGGCCTGACAAATGAAAAAGGCCGGTGCTCGGACCGGCCCTGCAAGGAAAGAACGGGCGCCTCAGCGCATCCCGGCGATGTAGTCGGAGACCGCCTTGATTTCCTTGTCGTTCATCTTCATCACCACGCCGGTCATCACCGGGCTGTTGGTGCGGACGCCATCACGGAAGGCCTTGAGCGTGCCCTCGGTGTAGTCGGCGTGCTGGCCACGCACGCGCGGATATTGCGACGGCACGCCCGAGCCCGTGGGGCCGTGGCAGCCCGAGCAGGCCGGCACCATGCGGTCAGGGATGCCGCCGCGGTAGATCTTCTCGCCCAGGGCGACGGTGGCCTTGTTCTTGGCGAAACCGGGCTTGGGCTGCAAGCCGGCATAGAACGCGGCGACGTTCTTCATCTGTGCTTCGTTCAGCGGGGCGGCCATGCCCTGCATGACCGCGTTCTTGCGCTTGCCTTCCTTGAACTCGACGAGCTGCTTGACGATGTATTCGGGGTGCTGGCCGCTGATGATGGGGTTGGCCGGCGCACCGCGCGAGCCGTCGGCGACGTGGCAGGCGCCACACACGTCGGTGGCGAGTTTCTGGCCGGCGGCCGGATCCGGCTTGGCGTTGGCGGCGGCGGGCGCCTGGGCGAAGGCCATCGCGGGCACCATGGCACAAGCAATCAGCAGGGACGACAAGGAGGCGAAGGGCTTCATGGGCTCGGTCTATGGATGCAAAACCGCGGGATTTTACAATGCCGCCTTTTGGGACCTGCATGACCGAGCAAAACAATTCCACCCCCGAGCTCGGCAAGCCCGGTGACGCCGAGAAGATCGCGCTGGCCTGGACGCACACCGCGCGCTTCCTCACCACGGCCAGCGAGCTCTCGCAGCTGCCTGCCACCGAGCTCCCGGAGATCGCCTTCGTCGGCCGCTCCAACGCCGGCAAGTCCACCGCGATCAACGTGCTCACCCAGCAGAAGCGCCTGGCCTTCGCCTCCAAGACGCCGGGGCGCACGCAGCACATCAACCTCTTCGAACTCGGGCCCAAGGGCGCGGCCGATGCGCTCTTCGCCGACCTGCCGGGCTACGGCTACGCCGCCGTCGCCCAGGGCGCCAAGCTGCGCTGGCAAAAGGTCATGGCCGACTACCTCGAGATCCGCCGCAGCCTTGCCGGCGTGGTGCTCATGGTCGATTCGCGCCTGGGCTTTACCGACCTCGACCGGCGCCTGCTGGAGTTCGTCGCACCACGCGTGGGCACGGGCGCGGTGAAGCTCCTCGTGCTGCTCACCAAGGCGGACAAGCTCAACCGCCGCGAGGCCAACGAGGCGCTGGCCGCGGCGCAAGGCGTGCTGGGCGAGATCTCGACCGACGAGGCCGACGTCAGCATCTCGCTCTTCTCGGCCTTGAAGAAGAGCGGCGTCGGCGACGCCGCCTGCGTGCTGCACGACTGGGCGCACGGCGGCTGAGCCGCGCGCGCCTCAGGCGGGGCGGGCGAGGTTCAGCAGCATCCCGTCCACCGCGCGCTGGATGAGCGCATGCTCGTGCAGCGGACGCAGCAGCTTCTCGGCGCGCAGCCGCTCCAGCGCCCGCAGGCTCACCGAATGCGTCTGCTGCGGCAGCTCGCCGGCGAAGAGGAAGAAGTGCCCTTGCTCGCTGCGCCACAGCAGCTGCACGCAGGTCCAGGCGCCGTGCAGGAAGAGGCGATATCGCTCCCCGGCCTTCATGCGCTGCACCCATTGCCGGGCCTCGTCGGCCGAGGCGGCGGGCTCGCCGGCCTCTTCCATCAGCGCAGCGGGCACCGTTTCCATCGAGACGAGGTCGACGAGTGAATCGCTGAAGGCCGAGCCGTCGAGCGGATCGGGCTCCGGCAGCTCGGGTGGCTTCTCCTCGCGCATGCGCTGCACGATCTCTTCGGGTGTGAGCTGCTCGTCGGGCTTGCGCGCCGGCTCCGCCTTGCGCGCGCCGGGGCGCAGCGCCTCGGAATGCACCTTCATCAGCTCGTCGAACACCGCCTGCTGATCGGCCGCCGGCAGTTGCACCAGCGCCATGCCATCGCGCAGGCGCTGCAGCAGGCCGGGCAGCAGCTCGAGCAGGCGCTGCCGGCTCTTGGGATGGTCGGGGAGCTTGAGGCTCCACAGCAGTTCGTCGACGGTCTTCAGGTAGGCGGTGGTCTGCGGGCTGGCATCGCCATGACGCTGCACCGACTGCGTGAGCACGTGGGCCCACGTGCCGGTGATGAAGCGGCGCAGGGTCGCCGAGGCCGGGATGTCGGCCATCTGCTCGACCAGGCGCCTGGCGAGCGTGCGCTGCAGTTGCTCCGACTGCTCGGCGCGCGTGAGCGCCTGCACGGCGGGCTCGGCGTCGCGCTGCTGGCGCCGCAACTGGTCGGCGAGGAAGGCATCGAGCCGCGCAAGGCTGCGCTGGTAGAGCGCGCCATCCTGCTGCGGCTCGGCGGCCATCTGCTGCACGAGCTTCTCGCAGAACTCCTGCAGCGCGATGAGCCGCGTGTCGTAGGCATGCGGGTAGGTCGTGGCCGCGGTGACGATGCGGTCGAGCAGCACCCACACCGGATGGTCGTAGGCGTCGAGCATGGCCGGGTCGAGCAGCGCGATGCGCAGGGCCGAGACCTGCAGCCGCGCGATCACGCCCTGCAGCGACGGCGGCACGCTGCGGTCGGAGAGGATGGTCTCGAAGAGCCGCGACAGCAGCTCGATGATCTGGCGGTCGACCGTCTCGCCCGCGGTTGCCATCAGCGCGGCACGGTGGTGCGCGAGGCGCGGCGCCGGTGGCGGCGCGAGCGCCGTGGCATCGGGCAGCGGCATGCGGCGCAGCAGGTCCTCCACGCGCTTGAGCGCCTGCTCCAGCTGCGGGTCGGCGGTGTGCAGCGTGCGCCGCTTGGCCGCGGCGCCGCGAGCCGCGCTGCCGGCGTCGACCTCGCCGCCGTCGGGCATGCTGCGCATCAGGCCGTCGAGCGCGCCGGGGCGGGTGACGTCCATCTCGGGCGGCCCTGCATCGCGCGCCACGCTGGGCGCGAGCACCACGGTGCGGTAGATGCCCGGCTCCACGCCCTGCGATTCGAGCCGCGTGCTCGCGGCGGCGAAGGCCATGCGCAGCAGGCCCGCCATGACGGTCGCCGAGACCCGCAGCAGGATGGCCTGCTGCGCCGGTGTGATCGGCAGCGCGGCGCCGGCCTCCCACAAGGCGCGCGCATACGACTGCGGCCGCAGCGGGTTGGATTCGGCTGTCACGTGCGTCTGCCCGCGCAGCGTGGAGGTGAAGGTCTGCAGCTCGCGCAGCTCCCATTCGGCGGCGGTGTCGATCTGCTGGATGGCGCGCGAGATCTCGATGTCCGACTCGACGCGTGTCTCGTCCATCAGCTGCAGGCCGGGGGCGTTGCCGGCCGTGATGCCGGCCGCGCCTTGCGGCGTGAGCTCGGCCGTCACGAGGCGGCGCAGCGCTTGGGTGAAGGCGCGCTGGTAGGCCGCCTGGTGCTGCTGCAGCGCCTGGACGAGCTCGAAGTGATGCTGCCGCTCGCTGCTCGTGAGCAGGTGGTCGCGCGGCTGGCGCAGCTGCTCGAGGGTGGCGGTGACCGTGCGGGAGATGAGGTCGGCCGAGCGGTGCAGTTCCTCTTCGACGAAGCGCTGAAGTAGCGGTGCGACGGTCATGGCTCATTTTGCGGCCCGGTCGCGCCTTGTCAAACCGGACTCGCCCGGATCGATTTCAGGACGTTTCAGGCTGGCTCAATGACGCGCCGGGCACGCGATCGCACCATCGTGCCGTCGCCCACGGGCGCACTCTGGAGTCGGAGCATGGCCATCACCTTGCAAGGCAACTGGACGGTGCAGGTGCGCTCGCGCAGTGCAGCGTGTGCACAGCGCTTCTCGATCGAAGGCGCGGACGTGGGCGCGGGCTGGTACGACGGCACGGTGGGCCTGCGGCTCCATGTGCGCGGCGCGCAGTGGCTGCTGCGTGTGCAGCACGCGCATCGGCAAGCGGGTTGGCGCGAGTCGACGCTGCGCCTGGGCTTGCCCATCGTCGAAGCCGGCGTGCTGCGCGTGCAGATCCGCAGCGCCGAAGGGCCGCACGAGGACGCCGACGACCTGGTGCTCGAATGCGCGATGCCCATCAGCCGCAGCGAGCATGTCGTCTATGGCGATGTGAGCCGCCATGACACCGCGTCGCCCTTCAACCCGCGGCGCGACGACTACCTGGTGATCGATGCGCCGGTGGACGTGCCGGACGTGTGTGCACGGCACCCCGCGCTGCAGCCGGTGATCGCCAAGCTCTACCCGCAGCGACTGCGCATGGCCGCACTTGGCGACATCAGCCCGCTGGTGCTGCCCACCGGCCTGCCGGCCGCGGCGGTGGGCCTGCGCTTCGACTCCGTGCTCGACCATGCCGACGGCTGTGGCGACGACCTCGAGGGTGCGGTGAGGGTGCTGCAGGCGTCGGCGGGACGCGTGCCGTTTCGGGCGCATGCGATGGAAGCTGGCGCGACGATGCTCACGCGCAGCGAGTTCGGCGCCATCGCGCGCATCCGCGAGCAGTTGGTCCGGCGCGCCTGCGAGGCGACGCCGGCGCCCGCGATGACGCTGCGCTTCGAGCGATACCACCGCAGCGTGAGCGAAGCGGCCGGTGGGACCTACCGCGGAACCGGGCTGCGCGTGGCGCTCGGGCAGACGATGACGGATGCGCAGGGTCGCTATCTCTTTCGCTTCCGCGAGCGGCCCGTGGAGGCAGCGCCCGACCTCATCGTGCAGGTGGCCGCGCAAGAGGGCACCCCGCGCTTCGAGACCGCCCCCTACGACCGCGTGGCCAACCTGCGCCGCATCGATGTGTGCGTGCCGCAGCGCGCGTGGGGGCCGGTCGGGATGGCGCCGCGTCTGCACGCGCTACCAGTGCCGGCGTGGGCGCCGGTGTCGACGCAAGAAAAAAGGGCTGCCGAAGCAGCCCTTTGCAGGAGGTGTTGCCCCTGACGGGGCAGCGACCAGGCCTGGACTTACATGTCCATGCCCATGCCGCCCATGCCACCCATGCCGCCCGGCATGCCGCCGGCCGGAGCGTCGTCCTTCGGCGATTCGGCGACCATGCACTCGGTCGTCAGCATCAGCGAAGCGACCGACGCGGCGTTTTGCAGCGCGGTGCGGGTCACCTTGGTCGGGTCCAGGATGCCCATCTCGATCATGT
>JBIQJS010000220.1:0-1970 GCA_044507405.1 Rubrivivax sp.
CCTGCTCCAGGCCGTTCTTCACGCGGTAGAAGCCTTCCTGCGTGCGCTCGCCGGTGAGGAAGGGCTTGTCGTTGTCGTCGTGGTCGCTCGTCAGCAGGTTGGCCGCTTCGGCATCAGTACGGGCCAGCACGATGGTGGGCACGCCCATGACGTCGGCCGCGAAGCGGGCGGCGATCAGCTTCTCGCAGGCTTCCTGCGTCGGCACGAGCACCTTGCCGCCCATGTGGCCGCACTTCTTCACGGCAGCCAGCTGGTCTTCGAAGTGCACGCCGGCAGCACCCGCGGCGATCATGTTCTTCATCAGTTCGAAGGCGTTCAGCACGCCGCCGAAACCGGCTTCCGCGTCGGCCACGATGGGCAGGAAGTAGTCGATGAAGTCCTTGTCGCCAGGGCCGATGCCGCGCGACCACTGGATCTCGTCGGCACGCTTGAAGGTGTTGTTGATGCGGCGGACCATCGTCGGCACCGAGTCGTAGGCGTACAGCGACTGGTCGGGGTACATCGTTTCCGAGGTGTTGCCGTCGGCGGCGACTTGCCAGCCCGACAGGTACACGGCCTCGAGGCCGGCCTTGGCCTGCTGCATGGCCTGGCCGGCGGTGATCGCGCCGAAGGCGTTCACGTAGCCCTTCTTGGCGCCGCCGTTGACCTTTTCCCAGAGCTTTTCAGCGCCGCGCTGGGCCAGCGTGTACTCGGGCTGCAGGCTGCCGCGCAGGCGCACGACGTCGGCGGCGGTGTAGCCACGCTTCACGCCCTTCCAGCGCGGGTTGGTGGCCCAATCCTTTTCGAGGGCGGCAATCTGTTGTTCACGGGTGAGGCTGGTCATGACGAGCTCCGGGAGTTGAAGGGGGAAACGCAACGAAGAAACTGCGAAGAGCATAGCCGTGCGACGCGCGAAGCGGAAGACTTATGTCTTATATAAGACACGGAAGGAATTGGCAGTAAATCAAGGGCTTACGTGCAGCGTTTCTGAATGCGAAATCACTTCTTCTCATATGAGAGGAAATGTGGCGCTGCAGCATGCTCTCGTGCCGTATCGCGAAATGGCCTTTCCTTAATGCGAAAGGGTCCTGATGCATGTGGCCGAGGCGCAGACCGCTGCGCGATACGCCCTTGCCGACCGCCGTACGATCGCTGCATGCCGTCTGTTGTGTGATACACAGAGCGACGACATTAGGCACCTGAAATTCAAGTCGCAAATGAGAGACACGCCATGACCCAACCGCTCTCCGCCTACTGGATGCCCTTCACGGCCAACCGCCAGTTCAAGCAGGCGCCCCGCCTGATCGCGCGCGCCGAAGGCATGCATTTCTGGACACCCGAGGGCCGGCAGGTGCTCGACGGCGTCGCCGGCCTGTGGTGCGTGAATGCCGGCCATGCCCGCCCGAAGATCGTCGAGGCGATCCGCCAGCAGGCGAGCGAGATGGATTTCGCTCCGCCCTTCAACATGGGCCACCCCAAGCAGTTCGAGCTGGCCGAGCGGCTGGTCGAGCTCACGCCACCCGGCCTCGGCAAGGTCTTCTACACGAACTCGGGCTCGGAGTCGGTCGACACCGCGCTCAAGATCGCGCTCGCCTACCACCGCGCCCGCGGCGAAGGGCAACGCACCCGCCTCATCGGCCGCGAGCGCGGCTACCACGGCGTCAACTTCGGCGGCATCTCGGTGGGCGGCATCGTGGGCAACCGCAAGATGTTCGGCACGCTGCTCTCGGGCGTGGACCACATCCGCCACACGCACGACAGCCGCAACGTCTTCAGCCGCGGCCAGCCCGAACACGGCGCCGAGCTCGCAGACGACCTGGAGCGCCTCGTCGCACTGCACGACGCCTCGACCATCGCCGCCGTGATCGTGGAGCCGGTCGCCGGCTCCACCGGCGTGCTGATCCCGCCCAAGGGCTACCTGGAGCGCCTGCGCGCCATCTGCGACAAGCACGGCATCCTGCTGATCTTCGACGAGGTCATCACCGGCTTCG
>JBIQJS010000107.1:0-12640 GCA_044507405.1 Rubrivivax sp.
CCGCGCCGCGCACGACGCGCGCGCAGAGCATGGACGTGCTCTCGTCGCAGGCCAACATCGCCGGCTACAAGGCGGTGATGATCGCCGCCGACAAGTACCAGCGCTTCTTCCCCATGCTGATGACGGCCGCCGGCACGGTGAAGGCCGCGCGCGTGGTGATCCTCGGCGTGGGGGTGGCGGGCCTGCAGGCGATCGCCACCGCCAAGCGCCTGGGCGCCGTCATCGAGGCGAGCGACGTGCGCCCCTCGGTGAAGGAGCAGGTCGAGTCGCTGGGCGCGAAGTTCATCGACGTGCCCTACGAGACGGCCGAGGAGAAGGAAGCCGCCGAGGGCGTGGGCGGTTATGCGCGCCCCATGCCGCAGAGCTGGCTCGACCGCCAGAAGGTGGAAGTGGCCAAGCGCGTGGCGCAGGCCGACGTCGTCATCACCACCGCGCTGATCCCGGGGCGTGCCGCGCCGGTGCTCGTCACCGAGGAGATGGTCAAGGCCATGAAGCCGGGCTCGGTGATCGTCGACCTGGCCGCGGCCCAGGGCGGCAACTGCCCGCTCACCGAGGCCGGCAAGACGGTCGTCAAGCACGGCGTGACGCTGGTCGGCGAGACCAACCTGCCCGCGCTCGTGGCCGCCGATGCGAGCGCGCTCTATGCGCGCAACGTGCTCGACTTCCTCAAGCTCGTGCTCACCAAGGAAGGCAACTTCCAGGTGCCGATGGACGACGACATCGTGGCCGCGTGTCTCATGACGCAAGGCGGCGAGGTCAAGCGCAAGTAAGCCGCAAGAGCCGAGCATGAACAACCGAGTGATGCTGCGGGCCAAGCTGCACCGCGCCACCGTCACCGAAGCCGACCTCCATTACGAGGGCTCGTGCGGCATCGACGAGGACCTCATGGAGGCCGCCAACATGGTGGAGTACGAGCGCATCGAGCTCTACAACATCAACAACGGCGAACGCTTCTCCACCTACATCATCAAGGCCCCCCGGGGCTCCGGCGCGATCTCGCTCAACGGCGCGGCCGCCCGCAAGGCGCACGTGGGCGACCTGCTCATCATCTGCACCTACGCGACGATGAGCGAGGCCAATGCCGCCACCTACAAGCCCAGCGTGGTGCTGCTCGACGAGCGCAACCGCGTGAAAGAAATCCGCCAGCTTTAAATCCGAAGGAGCACGTCGAGATGGAACTCATTTCGCCGACCATCACCAACCTCATCATCTTCGTCCTCGCGATCTACGTGGGCTACCACGTGGTCTGGACGGTCACCCCCGCGCTGCACACGCCGCTCATGGCCGTGACCAATGCGATTTCGGCCATCGTGATCGTGGGCGCCATGCTCGCCGCCGCGCTGACTGAAACGCCGCTCGGCAAGACCATGGGCGTGCTGGCCGTGGCGCTGGCCGCGGTCAACGTCTTCGGCGGCTTCCTGGTCACGCGCCGGATGCTCGAGATGTTCAAGAAGAAGGACAAGAAGGCAGGAGGGGCCAAGCAATGAGCATGAACGTCGTCACGCTGCTCTACCTCGTCGCGAGCATCTGCTTCATCCAGGCGCTCAAGGGCCTGTCGCACCCGACGACCTCGATCCGCGGCAACGTCTTCGGCATGGTCGGCATGGCCATCGCCGTCTTCACCACCGGCGCGCTGATCTACAAGCTGGCCGGCGACACCGCGCTCGGCCTCGGCTGGGTGCTGCTGGGCCTGCTGATCGGCGGCACGGCCGGCACCGTCATGGCCAAGCGTGTCGAGATGACCAAGATGCCCGAGCTCGTCGCTTTCATGCACAGCATGATCGGCCTGGCGGCGGTGTTCATCGCCATCGCTGCCGCGGTCGAACCCTGGGCCTTCCAGATCACCGAGAAGGGCGGACTCATCCCGACCGGCAACCGCCTCGAACTCGCGCTCGGCGCGGCCATCGGCGCCATCACCTTCAGCGGCTCGGTCATCGCCTTCGGCAAGCTCTCGGGCAAGTACAAGTTCCGCCTCTTCCAGGGCGCGCCCGTGGTGTTCTCGGGCCAGCACCTGGTCAACCTGGTGCTGGGCCTGGCGGCCGTCGGCCTGACGATCGCCTACACCCTGAGCCAGAACGAGACCGCCTTCTGGGCGCTGCTGGCGATCGCCTTCGTGCTGGGCGTGCTCATCATCATCCCGATCGGCGGCGCCGACATGCCGGTGGTGGTGTCCATGCTCAACAGCTACTCGGGCTGGGCGGCGGCGGGCATCGGCTTCTCGCTCAACAACAGCATGCTGATCATTGCCGGCTCGCTGGTGGGCAGCTCGGGCGCGATCCTGAGCTACATCATGTGCAAGGCGATGAACCGCTCGTTCTTCAACGTGATCCTGGGCGGCTTCGGCGGCGACGCCACCGCGGCCACCGGCGGCGCTCAAGCGCAGCGCAACGTGAAGAGCGGCAGCGCCGACGATGCGGCCTTCGTGCTCGGCAATGCCGAGACGGTGGTGATCGTGCCGGGCTACGGCCTGGCCGTCGCGCGCGCGCAGCACGCGGTGAAGGAACTCGCCGCCAAGCTGACCGAGAAGGGCGTGACGGTGAAGTACGCCATCCACCCGGTGGCCGGCCGCATGCCGGGCCACATGAACGTGCTGCTGGCCGAGGCCGAGGTGCCCTACGACCAGGTGTTCGAGATGGAGGACATCAACGGCGAGTTCGGCCAGGCCGACGTGGCCATCATCCTCGGCGCCAACGACGTGGTGAACCCCGCCGCGCTGCAGAAGGGCAGCCCGATCTACGGCATGCCCATCCTCGAGGCCTACAAGGCCAAGACCGTGATCGTCAACAAGCGCTCGATGGCCGCGGGCTACGCCGGCCTCGACAACGAGCTCTTCTACATGGACAAGACCATGATGGTCTTCGGCGATGCGAAGAAGGTCGTCGAAGACATGGTGAAGGCGGTCGAGTAAGCGCCTCGCCGCGCCTGCCTGCGCGGGCGCTCGAACCTCCACGGCCCGGGCCGCCCTGCGCGCCCGGGCCGTTTTCATGGGAGCGCCCCCGCGCTCCGGGGACGACGGCATCGCCGCTTACCTCGAAAATAGTACGAACGTTCGCTCGAAAGCCCTGATGCGCTGGCCGTCAGCCCTGCGTCAGAATCCGCCGTTTCATGCAGCCCTGCCCTGGAGAACATCAAATGGAAAAACCGTGGCTCAAGCAGTACCCCGCCAGCGTGCCTGAGCAGATCGACGTCAGCCAGTACCCCTCGTTGCTGGCCCTGGTCGAAGAAGCCTTCAAGAAGCACGCCAACGCGGCGGCGTACAAGTTCATGGGCAAGGGCTACACCTTCGCCCAGATCGACGAGCAGTCGCGCGCGCTGGCGGCCTACCTGCAGTCCCAGGGGCTGGAGCGCGGCGACCGCGTGGCCATCATGATGCCCAACGTGCCGCAATACCCGGTGGCCGTGGCCGCGATCATCCGCGCCGGCTTCGTGATCGTGAACGTCAACCCGCTCTACACGCCGCGCGAGCTCGAGCACCAGTTGAAGGACTCGGGCGCCAAGGCCATCGTCATCATCGAGAACTTCGCCGCCACGCTGCAGGCCTGCTACGCCGCCGTGCCGACCAAGAAGGTCATCCTTGCCTCGATGGGCGACATGCTCGGCTTCAAGGGCCTGATCGTCAATTACGTGGTGCGCAACGTGAAGAAGATGGTGCCGGCCTTCAACCTGCCGGGCGCCGTGCGCTTCCGCGATGCGATCGCGGCCGGTCGCAAGGCGGCCTACCGCAAGCCCGACATCAAGCCCACCGACATCGCCGTGCTGCAGTACACCGGCGGCACGACCGGCGTGAGCAAGGGCGCGGTGCTGCTGCATCGCAACCTCGTCGCCAACACGCTGCAGTGCGAAGCCTGGTACCAGCCCGCGCTCAAGAAGATGCCCGCTGGCGAGCAGCTCACCACCGTGGCCGCCCTCCCGCTCTATCACATCTTCGGCTTCACCTCGAACATGATGCTGGGCATGCGCCTGGGCGGCTGCAACGTGCTGATCCCCAACCCGCGCGACATCCCGGCCGTGTTCAACGACCTCAAGCGCGAGCGCATCCACAGCTTCCCGGCGGTGAACACGCTCTTCAACGCGATGGCCAACCACCCCGACTTCAACAGCGTGGACTGGAGCCACCTGAAGATCTCGGTGGGCGGCGGCATGGCCGTGCAGCAGGCGACCGCCAAGCTCTGGCTCGAAAAGACCGGCTGCCCGATCGTCGAGGGCTATGGCCTGTCGGAGACCTCGCCGACCGCGACCTGCAACCCGACCGACAGCGACACCTTCACCGGCACCATCGGCCTGCCGCTGCCCGGCACGGAGCTCAAGCTGCTGGACGACGAGGGCAACGAGGTGGCCCCGGGCACCCCCGGCGAGATCGCGATCCGCGGCCCGCAGGTGATGGCCGGCTACTGGCAGCGTCCCGACGAGACCGCCAAGGTGATGACCGCCGACGGCTTCTTCCGCACCGGTGACATCGGCACGATGGACGAGCGCGGCTACTTCCGCATCGTCGACCGCAAGAAGGACATGATCCTCGTGAGCGGCTTCAACGTGTACCCGAACGAGGTCGAGGACGTGGTCACCCAGATGCCCGGCATCCTGGAGTGCGCCGCGGTGGGTGTGCCCGACGCCAAGACCGGCGAAGGCGTGAAGCTCGTGATCGTGCGCAGCAACCCGGCGATCACCGAAGCCGACGTGCGTGCCTACTGCGAGGCCAACATGACCGGCTACAAGCGTCCGAAGGTGGTGGAGTTCCGCAACGAGCTGCCCAAGACGCCGGTCGGCAAGATCCTGCGCCGCGAACTGCGCGACAAGGCCTGACACCGACTGGCCCTCCTGCCGGGCAAGCCCTAGGACCCCGGCAGGAGATTTCGGTACATCCTCCGGCGCACTGTGCAGTTTTCAGGCGCTGCCGCAGCGCCGGCCGTGCGGCGTCAGAGGGAGAGGTCGTTCGTGATCTGGTGCAAGACCGAAGCGGGCCGCGCCGAAGTGCAGGCCCGGGCACTCGTCAAGGAGCGCCTGCAGCGCAACCTGCTGCTGCTCATCGATGGCGTCAAGTCCGAAGAGATGCTGCTCGCCAACGTGGTGGGCCTGAAGCGCGAGGACTTCAAGTTCCTCGAATCCCTGAACCTCATCGCGCCGGTGGTGCCGCCGTCGAGCAGCCGCTCGTCGTCGTCGGATCGCGCCCATGCGGCCACGCAGCCCATGACGCTTCCGCCCGAGGGCGAGGCGGCCGGCGAGCCATCCGACGGCGCGGCGATGGACTACGGGCGCTACACCGCCACGCTCACCCAGCTCATCTCCAGCGAGCTTGGACTGCGCGGCTTCACCCTGACGCTCGCCGTCGAGAAGGCCTCGACCGTCGAGGAGCTGCGCGCCGTGGGCGAGCGGGTGCTCGAACAGATCCGCGAGCGCAAGGGCGAAGCGGCGGCCGAGCGCGCGCGCCGCGTCCTCTCCGGCGGCTGAGTCGAGCGGCGGGTGTGCCGCTGCTGGCACACTCGCCCGATGCCCGCTCGCCTCTACCTCGATCAGCCGCTGCAGGCTGACAGCCTCATGGACCTTCCCGCCGGCGCCGCCCGGCATGTGCAGGTGCTGCGGCTGCAGCCCGGCGATGCACTCACGCTGTTCAACGGCCGGGGCGGCGAGTGGCAGGCACGCGTGCACCAGATGGGGCGCAGCCAGGTGA
Source organism: Rubrivivax sp. (assembly GCA_044507405.1). GTDB lineage: Bacteria > Pseudomonadota > Gammaproteobacteria > Burkholderiales > Burkholderiaceae_C > Rhizobacter. Next base: position 5,669 of record JBIQJS010000107.1, read on the forward strand.
GCGTGCAGGTGCTCGCCCACGATCCGATCGAGCGCGAGCTCGCGCAGCCGGTGACGCTCGCGGTCGGCATGCCGGCCAACGAGCGCATGGACGCCCTCGTCGAGAAGGCGACCGAGCTCGGCGTGGCCGCGCTGCAGCCGCTGGTGTGCGAGCGCTCGGTGCTGCGGTTGTCGGGCGAGCGCGCCGAGCGCCGCCAGGCGCACTGGCAGGCCGTGGCGATCGCGGCCTGCGAGCAGAGCGGCCGCACCCGCGTGCCCACGGTGGCGCCGATCCGCACGCTCGCCGAGTGGCTGGCGACGCAGCCGGTCACCCCGGGTGCCGCGGCCTGCGTGCTGGACCCGCGCGCGCCGGTCGCGCCTTTGCAGGCCGAGCGGCCGGTGATCTTCCTGAGCGGCCCTGAGGGCGGGCTGAGCGAGGCCGAGGTGCGCCAAGCCGAGGCCGCAGGCTTCAGGCCGCTCGGCCTCGGGCCACGCATCCTGCGCGCCGACACCGCGCCGCTGGCGGTGCTCGCGGCGCTGGCGCTCGCCTGACGGCGTATCAGCCCGGCGCGGGCTTGGCGCGCGCCGAGCCGGCGACGAGGTCGAAGCGGAAGAGCCGGCACTCGATCGGGCCGTTCCACATCGGCACGCGGCGCGATTCCTTCAGGCGCATCGCGCTCGGCAGCTTCATGTCGGGGCTCAGCACCCAGGCGGTCCAGCCCGCGTCGTGCTGGGTGTACGCGCGTTTCCAGTGGGCGGCCAGGCGTGGGAAGAAATCCGCTGGCGTGTCGCGGTCCTGCGCCGAAGGCCGCGCCGCCTTGCCCGCCACCTCGATGCGCTCGCCGTAGGGCGGGTTGACCATCAGCGTGCCGGGCAGGCCAGCCGGCAGCGCGGGCGCGGGGCGCTCCAGCGCATCGCCGCCGTTGAAACGGATCGCCTGCTCCACGCCGGCGCGCTGCGCGTTGCGGCGCGCGAAGTCGACCATGCGGAAGGAGACGTCGCTGGCAAAGATGGGCACGGCGCTCTCGTGGATGCGCGCTTGCGCATGCGACTTGAGCCGCTGCCATTGCGCACGCGTCTCGTCGTCGAGGAAGGGCAGCTGCCGCTCGAAGGCGAAGCGGCGCTTCAGACCGGGCGCGATGCCACAGGCGATCTGTGCGGCCTCGATCGCGACCGTGCCGGAGCCGCAGCAGGGGTCGTGCAACGCGCCGCCGGTCTCCGCCGTGCCGCGCCAGCCGGCCGCGGCCAGCATGGCGGCCGCGAGCGTTTCCTTGAGCGGTGCATCGCCCTTGTCCTCGCGCCAGCCGCGCTTGAAGAGCGGCTCGCCCGAGGTGTCGACGTACAGCGAGGCGTGCGCCTCGGTGAGGTGCAGCACGAGGGGCAGGTCGGGGCGGTGGGTGTCCACGCTCGGACGCGCGCCATGGGCATCGCGCAGCATGTCGCACACGCCGTCCTTCACGCGCAGGTTGGCGAAGTTGAGGCTCCTGAGCGGGCTGCGGTGCGCCGTGCTGTCCACGCGCAGCGTGTGGTCCGGCGTGATCCATTGCGTCCAGTCCACGCTGCGCGCGAGCTGGTAGAGGTCGTCTTCATGGTGGTAGGGGCCCGAGGCCACCTCGGCGAGCACGCGCTGCGCAAGGCGGCTTTCGAGGTTGAGCACCATCACCTCGTGGGGGCCGCCGTCGAGCGCGACCCCGCCACGCGCCGCGTGCACCGGCACCCCGGGCAGGATGCGCTGCACCTCGTCGGCCAGCAGCGGCTCGACGCCGGCGGCGCAGGGCAGGAACAGGGGCAGCGGCATGACGTGCGTCCAGCGTTACAGCGTGCGCCGCAGGTTGGCCGGCGCGATGCGCAGCGCCTCGCGGTACTTGGCCACCGTGCGGCGCGCCACCTGGATGCCTTGCTCCTCGAGCATCTTCGAGAGCTGGCTGTCCGACAGCGGCTTGGCCGGGTCCTCGGCGGCGACGAGCTGCTTGATGAGCGCGCGCACCGCGGTGCTCGACGCGTTGCCGCCGGCCTCGGTGTTCAGCGACGAGCCGAAGAAGTACTTCAGCTCGAAGGTGCCGAACATCGTCGCCATGTACTTGGCGGTGGTCACGCGCGAGATGGTGGATTCGTGCAGGCCCAGCTCGTCGGCGATCTCGCGCAGCACCAGCGGCTTCATCGCGATCTCGCCGTGGGTGAAGAAGCTCTTCTGCCGCTCGACGATGGCCTGGCTCACGCGCTGGATGGTGTCGAAGCGCTGCTGGATGTTCTTCATGAACCAGCGCGCCTCCTGCAGCCGCGAGCTCAGGCCCGCGTGGCCGGCCGAGGCCGGCTGCCCGCGCGTGTGGCGGATGGCCTGGGCGTACAGGTCGTTGATGCGCAGCTTGGGCATCACGTCGGGGTTGAGCACCACCTTCCAGCTGCGCCCCGACTTCTGCACGATCACGTCGGGCACGATGATGTTGGCCTCGGCGCGCGCGAAGGGCCGCGCCGGCTTGGGCTCGAGCGCGACGATGAGCTGCTGCGCCGCCTTGAGCAGCGCCTCGTCGGCGCCGGTGGCGGCCATCAGCCGCTTCACGTCGCGCCGCGCCAGCAGCTCCAGGTGCTGCTTGCAGATGATGATGGCCACCGTCTGCGCCTCGCTGCGCGGCAGGGCGCGCAGCTGCAGCGTCAGGCATTCGCCGAGGTCGCGCGCGCCCACGCCGATCGGGTCCATGCTCTGCAGCCACTTCAGCGCGCACTGCAGGCGCTCGATGAGCTCCTCGCGCGGCTCGCCTTCCTCGGCCAGCAGCGCGGCGATGTCCTCGATCGGGTCGGCCAGGTAGCCGTCCTCGGTCAGCGACTCGATCAGGATGTGCAGCGCCGCCGCATCCTCGTCGCACAGGCGCATGCCCAGCAGCTGGCTGCGCAGGTGGTCCTGCAGGCTGGGGCCGGCGAGGTTGCGGTCCTGCGGCTCGAAGTCGTCGCCGTCGTTGGCCGTGCCGGCGCTGCCGGGCGTCTCGCGGATGCCGTCGAAGTCGTCGCGCTCGGTGCCGTTCTCCCAGTCCTCGCGCTCGGTGGCGCCGAGCTCGTCGCGGTCGGCGCCGCGGTCGGCCTCCGGGCCTTCGGCCGTGGCGTCGGCGCCGGCCGTCTCGGCCTCGCGCTCGCCGGCGCGCTCGGCCGGGCTCAGGCGCTCGGCCAGCGGCTCGGCCGCCGGGGTGTTGTCTTCCTCGGCCTCGAGGAAGGGGTTCTGGTCGAGCATCTGCTCGACCTCCTGCTGCAGTTCCAGCGTCGAGAGCTGCAGCAGCCGGATCGACTGCTGCAGCTGCGGCGTGAGCGCCAGGTGCTGGGAAAGGCGGACCTGAAGGGACGGCTTCATCACATGCGGAAGTGCTCGCCCAGGTACACCTTGCGGACATCGGCGTTCTCCACGATATCCGTCGGCGTGCCTTCGGCCAGCACCCGTCCTTCGCTGATGATGTAGGCGCGGTCGCAGATGCCCAGCGTCTCGCGCACGTTGTGGTCGGTGATGAGCACGCCGATGCCGCGTGCCTTGAGGAAGCCGATGATGCGCTGGATCTCGAGCACCGCGATCGGGTCCACGCCGGCGAAAGGCTCGTCGAGCAGGATGAACCGCGGCTGGGTCGCGAGCGCGCGTGCGATCTCCACGCGGCGGCGTTCGCCGCCCGACAGCGCCGGTGCCGGGCTGTCGCGCAGCTTGTCGATGGAGAGGTCGTTGAGCAGGCCGTTGAGCAGCTGGTCGATGGCCGCCTTGCCGAGCGCCTTGCCGTCGGGGCCGTTCTGCAGCTCCAGCACGGCGCGGATGTTCTCCTCCACCGTGAGCTTGCGGAAGATCGAGGCCTCCTGTGGCAGGTAGGACAGCCCCATGCGCGAGCGCTGGTGGATGGGCAGCCGCTCGATGCGCTCGCCGTCGATGGTGATCTGGCCGGCGTCGGCGCGCACCAGGCCCACGATCATGTAGAAGCTCGTGGTCTTGCCCGCGCCGTTGGGCCCGAGCAGCCCCACGACCTCGCCGCTGTGCACCGCCAGGCGCACGTCCTTCACCACCTTGCGCGCGCCGTAGGTCTTCTGCAGGCCGGCGGCGACGAGCTGGCTGGTGGTGGCGTGCTCCGCCGCGTGCGCCGTCGGGTTCATCGCCGCGCCCCCGGCGGCACGGCCGAGGCAGCCTCGGCGGCGGCAGGGCTGTCCTGGCGCGGTGAGATCACGGCACGCACCCGGCCGCTGGGGTTGGCGGGGGTCGCGCCCGAGGCGCCGCCGGCCACCGTGAAGAGCTCGGCCGTGTTGTCGTAGGTGATCACGGCGCCCGTCACCTCGTCGGCGACGGCCTTGCCCCGCAGGCGCTTCACGGCTGCGCGGCCGGAAAAGCGGATGGTGTCGGCCTTGCTGTCGTACTCCAGGCGCTCGGCCTCGCCCTCGATGTATTCGTCCACGCCGTCCCGCTTCTGGCGGAAGGTGGCGAGCTGGCCCGGGGCCGCGATGGCCGTGGCCACGTGGTAGCCATCCGGCGTCTCGCGCACCTCGATGCGGCCGGCGCGGATCACCATCGTGCCCTTGGTGACCACCACGTTGCCGTTGAAGGTGACGATCTGGTTCTGCAGGTCGACCTTGCCCGGCTGATCCGACTCGACCTCCATCTTCTGGTAGCGGTCGGCCTTCTCCGCATGCGCGGGCGTTGCCATGCTGCACAGCAGCATGGCCGCGACGAACGTGAGGCGTCGGATGATGGCGGGGGAGGGGTGACGGTGGCTCATGGCGGCATGAAACTTGCAGGCCATTCTAGCCACAGAAAGGGGCTGCCCGGCGGCATCCCTCGGCGAAAAAAGGCCGCATTGCAGCGGCCTTTTCATCGGGCGATCAGCCCTTACGCAGCGTCTGCACCAGGTAGTCGGTGACCTGCAGTGCCTTCTCCGGGGTGCCGGCGATGGTGCCCGAGGTGAAGTAGCGGCCGTGGATGCCCATGGCGGGCACGCCGTCGATCTTGTAGGCGTCGGCCAGCCGGGTCGCCTGCTTGGATTTCGTCTGCACGGCGAACGAGGTGAAGGTGTCCAGGAACTGCGCCCGGTCCACGCCGTTCTTCTGCATGAAGGCGGCGATGTCGTCGGTCTTCTCCAGGCGCTGGCGCTCGCTGTGGATGGCGTAGAACACCTTGCGGTGCAGCGCCTCGACCTTGCCCAGCGCTTCGAGCGTGTAGTAGATCTGCTGGTGGGCGGCGTAGACCTCGCGGAAGGCCACCGGCACGCGGCGGAAGGCGACGTCGGCGGGCAGCCTCTTCTGCCAGGCGTCGAGCGTGGGCTCGAAGACGTTGCAGTGCGGGCAGCCGTACCAGAAGAACTCGATCACCTCGATCTTGCCGGCCGGCGCATTCACCGGCGCGGGCGTGCCCAGGCGCACGTAGTGCTTGCCTTCGACGGGCTTGTCCTGGGCGAGCGCGGGCAGGCCGGCCGTGAGGGCCGTGGCGCCGAGCCCGAGGCCCGCGAGGTGTGCAGAGAAGTCGCGACGGTTCATGTCTGTGTGGCGGTTGGTGAGAGGTCTGGCGCAGGTGTGGAGTGCCCCGCGCCCCGATTGGTTCAAACCTTCGTGTTGCCGATCATTTCTGGACCTGCACCAGCGCCGACTCCACGCCGTTGCTTTCGAGCTTGTCCTTGATCTGGACGGCTTCCTCGCGTTTGTCGAAGGGCCCGAGGCGCACGCGGTACACCGTGCGACCGGACTGTTCGCGCTCGGTGACCCGGGCCTGGTAGCCCGACATCGCGAGCTTGGCCCGCTGGGCCTCGGCGTCCTCGAGGCGGCCGAAGGCGCCGGCCTGCACGAAGTAGTTCAACGCATCGGTGCTCGGTTTCGTGGACGCATCGGGATCGGCGGGCGTGCGGCCGGCCAGGATGTCGGCGGGGTTGGGACGCGAGGGCGTGGGCTCGGGCACGCCGCCCGGCGGCAGCACGGCCGAGCCGGCGGGCGCCGGCGTCACCACGCCGCCGGAGGTTGCGCCGGGGCGCGTGACGGGCACGCGGCTGGAAAGGGCGCCGTTCGGATCCCAGTTCTTGTTCTTCTCGGCTTCGGCGGCGTCCTGCTCGGCGGTGCGCTGCGGCACCTTGTTGACGAAGGGCACCGGCACCTTGGCGATATAGAGCGCCACGCCCAGCGACAGCGCCAGGCCCGCCAGCAGGCCGACGATCAGGCCGAGGACGAAGTTGCCGCGCTGGCGGCTCGGGCTCTTCTTCGGGAGAGGCTTCTTCATTGAGGCTCCATCACATCTTGTCGGGGGCGCTCACGCCGAGCAGCGCGAGCCCGTTGCGCAGCACCTGGCGCGTGGCGGCGAGCAGCGCGAGGCGCGCGCGGGTGAGCGCCGCATCGTCGTCCACCAGGAAACGCTCGGCGGCATAGTAGCTGTGGAAGCTGGCCGCCACGTCGCGCAGGTAGAAGGCCACGTCGTGCGGCGCGAGGTCGTTCGCCGCGCGCTCGAGCATCTCGGGGTACTCGGCGAGCTTTTGCATGAGCGCCGCTTCGGTGGGCGCCGCCAGCCGCGACAGGTCGGCCGCGGCCAGGTCCTCGCCGGGGCGCTGCGCGAGCACGGAGCAGATGCGCGCATGCGCGTACTGCACGTAGAAGACGGGGTTCTCGTCGTTCTGCTTGAGGGCGAGGTCCACGTCGAAGGTGAACTCGGTGTCGGCCTTGCGGCTGATGAGGAAGAAGCGCACCGCGTCGCGGCTCGTCCACTCGATCAGGTCGCGCAGCGTGACGTAGCTGCCGGCGCGCTTGCTGATCTTGACCTCGGCGCCGTTGCGCACCACGCGCACCATGGTGTTGAGCACGTAGTCGGGGTAGCCCCTCGGGATGCCCACGCCCACGCCCTGCAGGCCGGCGCGCACGCGGGCGATGGTGCCGTAGTGGTCCGTGCCCTGGCAGTTGATGACCTTGGTGTACCCGCGCTCCCACTTGTTGATGTGGTAGGCCACGTCGGGCACGAAGTAGGTGTAGCTGCCGTCGGACTTGCGCATCACGCGGTCCTTGTCGT
>JBIQJS010000009.1:0-65769 GCA_044507405.1 Rubrivivax sp.
CGCCGGCATCGGCTGGGTGCCGCAGGAGCGCAACATCTTCAAGTCGCTCACCGTGCACGAGAACCTGACCGCCGTGGCGCGGCCGGGGCCGTGGACGGTGGCGCGCGCCTACGAGCTCTTCCCGCGGCTGGCCGAGCGCAAGTCCAACATGGGCAACCAGCTCTCGGGCGGCGAGCAGCAGATGCTGGCCGTTGCGCGCGCGCTCGTGCTCAACCCCAAGCTGCTGCTGCTCGACGAGCCGCTCGAAGGCCTCGCGCCCATCATCGTGGAGGAGCTCCTGCGCTCGATCGCGCGCGTGGTGCGCGACGAAGGCATGTCGGCCATCCTCGTGGAGCAGAACCCGCGCCTCATCCTGCCCATCACCCACCAGGCGGCGGTGCTCGATCGCGGCAGCGTGGTGCACCGGGGCGAAAGCCACGCGCTGCTCGCCGCGCCCGAGCGGCTGGAGCGCTGGCTCGCGGTGGCGCAGGGCTGAGGGGCGGCCTCCCGCTCGACCGCGAAACAGGACACGCTACTTTTGCACGCGCGGCCGAAGCGCGCGCGTGGCGGGCCGTTTCGTGGGCGCAGGTGCGACTGAGAATGTGCGTCGTTTTCGACGACGTTGCACACGCACATGAAAAAGCTCTTCGGCTTGGCCGCGATGGTGGTGATCCTCGGCGCATGTTCCGGCGGTGGGGGAGGCGGTGGCGACGATGCGCCCGCCGGGGGCAGTGGTGACGTGCTGCAGGTGCAGGTCCACGGGCTGCAGGGATCCGTCGGCCTGACCGACGGCCAGGGCCACACGACCACCGTCTCGGCCGACGGCGTGCACACGCTCGCGCGGCTGGCGCGAGGCACCTCGTTCACGGTGGCGGTGCAGAGCCAGCCCACGAGCCAGGTCTGCCGCGTGGCCCGCCCGAGCGGCGTGATCGGCGGCGCGACGACCGTCGTCGTCGACTGCGTGGACGGCGCCGGCCTCACGCTCGGCACCACCTCGTACGTGGCCGACCAGGTGGTGCTGGTCGACGTGCCTGCCAGCCCGACCACGGTCACGGCGACGGTCGGCGGTTCGCCGGTCACGCTCGTGCGCCATGGCGACCAGCTCGCCTTCCTCGCACCCGACCTGCCGGCCGGCACGCACACGCTGAGCGTGGTGGCCGATGGGCGCACGTTCACGCGTCAGATCACCATCACCGCCAACCCGCTCGCGATGGCGCCGGTGGACTACCTCACGCAGCGCACGCAGCAGGAGCTCTCGCGCATCGACGGCTTGCTCGCCGGCACCGACCTCAGCGCGAGCGAGCGGGGCCTCCTCACGCAGGTGCGCGCGACGCTCGTGGGCGAACAGTCGCGCCTGGGCGCGCTCTCGGCCGAAGATGCACGGCGTGCAGCACGCCTGCTCGCCGCCAACCAAGGGCTGACGGACGAGCTCGCCTCGCCCGCGCGTGCGCGCATGGTGGCGCTCAGCCGCAACCGCCGTCACGACGTCTCGGAGGACTGCTACCGGCATGGCGTGCGCTTCACGGGCGGCATGATCGTGGTGGCAGCCTCCACGGGCCTGGCGGCGCTCTCGGCAGGAACCGGCCCTGCCGGCCTCCTCGGGGCGGGGGTGGCCCTGGTGGGCATGGTCGAGGGCATGACCCTGGTCCGCGACAACCTGAACGGCGTGACGGAGCACTGCTTCTCGGCCGAGGAGCTCATCGACGTGTCGCAATGGGGCGGCACGCCCGACGCGGCGCGCAATGCCTCCGCGCTGCGCGTGAGGCCGCTGTCGCACGAGGCCGGGCATTTCCGGCATGGCGAGGCGAGCACGCGCGACATCCAGGTGCGCATGCGCCTGTCCGACCAGATCTCTGCCAGCACCCTGGCGGCCGCGCGCAGCGCACGCGACGCCTATGCCCAGCTCACCGTGCTGCTGGCCGACTACATCTCGCTGCCCCCGGCGCCCGAGCTCGATGAAGCGGCCGCCCTGCAACGCGAAGAGGAGGACGACCTGCCGGCGGGCGAGCTCACGGTCGAGCCCGACACCGACGACATCCGTGCGGCGGCCGCGCAACAGGCGGGCGGGGTGGCGCTCACCTTCCGCTTCGCGCAGCGGCCGTATCCCACGCAGCCGCGCACGTTCGCCTATGTGCTGCGGCATGCGCAGCTCGCGGTGCAGACCCAGCCCCAGACCGCCCAGCTCGAGCCGCCCGAATCACCGGCACGCGCGCTCTCGTTCCTCATGTACCAGGACGGCGCCATGCGCGGCCGCCTTCCGCTGGCGCAAGGGACCACCTACGCCATCGACGAGGGGCCGGCCGAAGGCACGGGCACGGTGACCCTCGAGGACGACACGGTGGCCGAGTTCGTGTACACGCCGCCGGTCGGCTACACGGGCAGCGCCTCCTTCACCTACACCATGACCAACGAGGACGGCACCTCGGCCCCGGCCCGGGTCAACGTGCTGGTGCTGGCCAATTGCGCCACGGGCGCCGGTGCGGGCGGCACGAGTTACGAATGCCACGCGTCCATGCCGCGCTTCCTGCAGGGTTACGAACATTCGGGCGGCAACCTGTCGAGCCTGCTCTTCAACGGGCTCTTCTCGGTCCATGAATCGTCGAACTGGACGCCGTATCGGGAAGGCGCCATTCGCGACTGGGACAAGTCGCCGCTGGCGCCGTCGGGGACCGCGGTGATCGTGTCCGCCAGCACCGGCTCGTACGACGAATCCGGCAACGCCTTCACCGAGTACCGCTCGTCGGGCACCTACGACGCGGCCTCGGACGTCCATGTGGCGCGCACCTCGCTGGAACGCAGCCGCTCGGTGTTCGTGCTGGCCCCGGACGGCTCGCGCTACGTGCCCTCGGTGGTGGAAACCGGCTATGCGTGGAAGGACCGCATGAACAACACCGACTACTACTCGCTCCAGTACCACACCGTCGTGGTGCTGCAGGGCTACGACCTCAACGGCCGCCCGGTCCATGCCGGCCAGCGCACGGAGTGCATCCGCACTTGGCGCATCAACGAGCAGGATGAGATGGAACTCGAAGACTTCTTCCACGTGTCCGTGACGACCATCCATCCCGATGGCTCGTTCACGGGCGGGCAGCCGTCTGAGTCGCCCAACTGCCCCTTCCCGGTGGAGTCGTTCGGCTCCATCGCTCCAGCGGTCACGCCGTCGACCATGCGCACCGACTGGATGACCGGCGCGGTGAGGCCGTGATCGCCGGGCCGGCGCGTCAGGGCCCCGGCGTGATCTTCCACACCTCGCCGCGCTCCTCGTCGGTCACCACGTAGAGCGCGCCGGCGGCGTCGGCGCGCACGTCGCGGATGCGCTTGCCGCGATCGGCGAGCAGCCATTCCTCGCCCACCACGCGCTGGTTGTCGATGACCAGGCGCACGAGCCTGCGGTCCTTCATGGCGCCGACGAAGAGGCTGCCCTTCCAGGCGGGAAAGGCGTCGCCCGTGTACCACTGCGCGCCCGAGGGCGCGATGACCGGGTCCCAGTAGTAGATGGGCTGCTCCAGGCCCTCGCGCGCGGTCTGGCCGGGGCCGATGGCGCGGCCGGAGTACTCCTGGCCATAGGCGATGAGCGGCCAGCCGTAGTTCCTGCCCTTCTCGATGAGGTTGAGCTCGTCGCCGCCGCGCGCTCCCATCTCCACCACCCACAGGCGCCCCTGCGGGTCGAAGGCGGCGGCCTGGATGTTGCGCTGGCCATACGACCAGATCTCGGGGCGTGCGCCCTCGCGGCCGACGAAGGGGTTGTCGGCCGGCACGCTGCCGTCGGGGCGGATGCGCAGCACCTTGCCGAGGTGGCTGTTCAGGTCCTGGGCCTGCGGCCGCGTGACGAGGTCGGAGCGCTCGCCGGTGGTGACGTACAGCATGCCGTCGGGCCCGAAGGCGAGGCGCGAGCCATAGTGCTTGTCGCCGTCGTAGGTGGGCTGCGTGCGCAGGATGACGCGCACCTCCTCGAGCCGGGTGCGGTCGGCCGACAGCACGCCGCGCGCCACGCTCGTGCCGTTGCCGCCTTCGCGCGGCTCGGCGTAGCTCCAGAAGACGGTGCGGTCGGTGGCGAACTGCGGGCTCAGCGCCACGTCGAGCAGCCCGCCCTGGCCGCGCGCATCGACCGCCGGCAGGCCGGCGAGCGGTGCGCCCAGCTGCCCGCTCGTCGAGACGATGCGCATGCGGCCGGGCTTCTCGGTCACGAGCAGGGCGCCGTCGGGCAGCGGCTCCACCGCCCAGGGTTTCACGAGGCCGGTGGCCAGCACCGCAACCTTGACCGGCGCGCTGCGCGGCGCGGCGCAGGCGCGGGTCTGGCCCGCAAAGGCAGGGCGCTGGTCGCGCGCGTTGGCGGAGCGCGTGTCGAGCGGCTGGCAGTTGGACGCCTGTGCAAAGGCGGCCGCGCCGGCCAGCACGAGCGGCAGGGCGAGCAGGCAGGTGTTCATGGCGGTCTGGCGAGAGTGGTGCTGCCGGGGCGTGGCAAACGGAGTTCCTGGACGCCCCGGGGGCGGGCCCGTCTCAGCGCGCGCAGACGCCTGCCGGCCCTGCAGGCGCAGTGGCCGACCGCCCGCTGCCGCAGGCGGGCTCACACCTCGAACGGCAGGCCCACGTAGTTCTCGGCGAGCGAGGTCATGGCCGCCTCGGAGCCGAGCAGGTAGTCGATCTCGGCTTCCTGGATCTTCTGGCTGATGGCGCCGGTGTCGCCTGCGGAGGCCGGGAACTTGTGCATCAGCGCGGTGAACCACCATGAGAAGCGCACCGCCTTCCACACGCGGCGCAGGGCGCGCTCGCTGTAGGCGTCGAGGCCGGCCGCGCTCTTCTCCTGGTAGTGCTCGATCAGCCCGTGCGCCAGGTAGTGCACGTCGCTCGCAGCGAGGTTCAGGCCCTTGGCGCCGGTGGGCGGCACGATGTGCGCGGCGTCGCCCACCAGGAACAGGCGCCCGAAGCGCATGGGCTCGGCGACGAAGCTGCGCAGCGGCGCGATGCTCTTCTCGATCGACGGGCCGGTCACCATGCTCTCGGCGGCCTCGGGGTCGAGGCGGCGGCGCAGTTCGTCCCAGAAGGCCTGGTCGCTCCATTGCTCGACCTTGTCGTCGAGCGCGCACTGGATGTAGTAGCGGCTGCGCGTCTTCGAGCGCATGCTGCACAGCGCGAAGCCGCGCTCGTGGTTGGAATAGATGAGCTCGTGCGCGACCGGCGGCACGTCGGCCAGCACGCCCAGCCAGCCGAAGGGGTAGGTGCGCTCGTAGTGCTGGATGGCGCCCTGCGGCACGCTCGCGCGGCTCACGCCGTGGTAGCCGTCGCAGCCGGCGATGTAGTCGCAGATGACCTCGTGCGACTGTCCGTCCTTCTGGTACGTCACCCGAGCGGTGTCGCCATCGAAGCCTTGGATCTGCACGTTCTCCGCTTCGTAGACCGTCTTCGCGCCCCAGGTCGCGCGTGCGTCCATCAGGTCGCGGGTCACCTCGGTCTGGCCGTAGACCATCACGTTCTTGCCGGTGAGCGCGTGCAGGTCGATGCGGTGGTGGGTGTTGCGGTAGCCGAGGTTCACGCCGCCGTGCACCAGGCCTTCGGCGTGCATGCGCGCGCCCAGCCCCAGCTCGTCCATCAGGTCCACCGTGCCCTGCTCGAGCACGCCGGCGCGGATGCGCCCGAGCACGTAGTCGGCGCTGCGCTGCTCCAGCACGATGGCATCGATGCCGGCCTGGTGGAGCTTGGCTCCGAGCAGCAGGCCCGAGGGGCCCGCGCCGATGATGGCAACCTGAACTCTCATGGGTTCTTGTCTCCTGGGGTCTTGTTCAGAGGGTGCTGCGCAGGCGGGCCTGGGCCTGCAGCAGGGCCGGCAGGCATTCCTGGGTGAGCTGCTCCAGGCTCATGCGCGACGCCTGGGCGCTCACGTTGAGGGCGGCGAGCACTTCTCCGCGGTAGTTCTTGAGCGGGACCGACACGGTGCGCAGGCCGAGCTCGAATTCCTGGTCCACCGCGGCATGGCCCCGCAGGCGGATGGCGGCGATCTCGGCGGCCAGCGCCTTGGGATCGGTCACGGTGTGCGGGGTGCGGGCTTCCAGCGTCTGGCGGGCGAGCCAGGCTTCCACCTGCGCCTGCGGCAGGGCGCTCAGCAGCACGCGGCCGTTGGCCGTGCAGTAGGCCGGCACGCGGGTGCCGGGCTGCAGGGTGGAGGAGACGAGCCGGCCGGCTTCGGTGGCGGCGATGCAGATCACGTCGTCGCCGTCGAGCACGCCGGCCGACGAGGCCTCCTTGAGTGCGTAGGCGAGCTTGTGCAGCTCGGGCGCCACGATGCGCGGCAGGCGGGCGGAGTGCATGTAGCTCTGGCCCAGGCGCAGGACCTTGGGGCTGAGCGAGTACATCCGCCGGTCGCTGGTCACGTAGCCGAGGTACTCCAGCGTGATGAGGTAGCGCCGCGCGGCGGCGCGGGTCAGGCTGCAGCGGTTGGCGACCTCGCTGATGGTCAGCCGGGGGCGGTCCTGGTCGAAGGCTTCGATCACCGCCAGGCCTTTTTCCAGGCCGGCGATCAGGTCGCGCTTGTGCGGGCCGGCCGGCGTGGTGGCTTCGGGGGCGGGCACGTCGTCGGGCCCGAGCTCGGTAAGGGCAAATGCGTTCATCGGCGGTCGGTCTCAGTGAAAAGCCAGCGCATTATTAGTTATGGATCATCACCAATCCATCGATGATCGCCACGTTCGTGCGATTGACGTATCGATTTGGCGAAGAGTGAAATTTTGCGGGCGATCGTCCCGAAGCCCGTGACGACGGGTGTGCGCGGCCTGGCGGGGGTGAAGTGAGTGGGCACTGGCGGGCAAACGCCGGCATGCGTAGAAGAGCGCTGGTGATGGGCCCTGGACGGGCGCGTGAGACCCGTGCCGCGCCGCGGCTCAGACCGTGCCGACGAAGGCCGCGAACAGCTCGCTCTTGAAGTGCAGGCCCATGCGCTCGAAGGCGCGGCGCCGGTAGGTCTTGACCGTGGCCACGCTCAGGCCCAGGTCGGCCGCGATGCCGTCGTAGCTCAGCCCCTGCAGGAGCCGCGCGCAGACGTCGAGCTCGCGCGGCGGCATGTCCGGGTGGCGTCGCTGCAGGGCGCTGCGCAGCTGTGCGGCATCGGGCCGGGGCAGGGCCGCCGCTTCGGTGAGCTCGAGGTGCCGGCGCACGCTCGCCATCAGGCCCGGCGCGAGCTGCTGGAAGTTCTCGAGCTCGCCTTCGGCGAAGCTGCCCTGGTGCTCGTGGTGGTAGAGGTTGACCGCGAGCACGCTGCCGTCGGCCTGCGGCTCGGCGACCGACAGGCGCTCGGTCACCCGGTGCCGCAGGTAGATCGCCTCGCGGTGGTCGAGGTTGGGAATCTCCTGCGCCTTCAGACGCAGCATCGCTGGCGCCTGCCGGGCGGCATCGAAGGTGCAGTCGCGGCGGTAGAGCCCATCGAGGTAGGCGGCGAAGCAGTCGCGCGTGGTGTCGCGCACGCCATGGGCCGACGACAGGTGGAGCACCGGCGCGCGGTCCTTCCACACCCGATAGACCGCCCACGAGCCGGCGTTCAGGGCGCGGTTGACCTGCACCAATGCCGCCTGCGCGAACGAGTCGCTCCCCACCGTGCCGATGAGGCCGGCCAGGGTGCACTGCACGTCGTGAGGGGCGCCGGTGGGCGGCGCGATACGCCAGATCTGCATGGGAGCGTGGAGGGAGCGACGGGCCAGTCTAGTGATCCCCCCCGAAGGTGGTATCCGGGCAGACCTGAGGCTGGGCGCAGATCGCGCAGCGTGCGGGCGTGCGATCCGGGGCGCCTACCGGTGCCGGCAATAGTCAGGGTCTACCCTAATCCGTGGTCTTGATGCATTGCATCAATCGAAAAGGCGTCTGCTTACAAAACCGATGGAAAACGCACTTCATAAGCGCCGTTGATCCGTCGATTAGGAAAGAAGCCTTCCTTTGATGATGGCCGGGCTTCCAGAGACCATGAGCAGTACCGCATCCGTTCCCCCATTCGACCGGCCGACCCGTCAGGGTGCCGGACGTCGATTCCGACTCGCCGCCCTGTGGACCGACCGGCCCGTCAGCGCCCTGGCGCTGGCCGCAGCGCTGGCCGTGTGGTTCTTCGGCGCCGGCGCCAGCGTGTGGGCCTGGCCCGTGGGCGCGCTCCTGCTGGCCGCAGGCGTCCTGCTCGACCGCCGGACCGCGGCGCGCCACGAGGCCTTTCGGCAGGAAGTCGCCGCCCATGTCGCGTCGTGCGCCGGGGTGGGCCGCGATCTCGTGCCCGTCTGGCGCGGCCAGCTCGAGAGCTCGCGCCTGCAGATGGAGACCGCCATCGCCTCGCTCAGCGGGCGCTTCGCGGGCATCGTCGACCGGCTCGACACCGCGATGAAGGCGTCCGACCATGCCGGCGGCGTGCACGACGGTGACGCCGGCGTGGGCGGCGTGCTGCGCAAGAGCAGCCACGAGCTCAACGGCCTGCTGCAGACGCTGCGCCAGGCCACCTCGACCAACGACGCGATGCGCGCCGACGTGCAGTCGCTCAGCCGCTTCATCGAAGAGCTGCGCCAGATGGCCGCCGACGTGGCGAGCATCGCCTCGCAGACCAACCTGCTTGCCATCAACGCCGCCATCGAGGCCGCGCATGCCGGCGAGAGCGGCCGCAGCTTCTCCGTGCTCGCGCAGGAGGTGCGCAAGCTCTCCGCCATGTCGGGCGAGACCGGCCGTCGCATGGCCGAGAAGGTCGACATCGTGGCCCAGGCGATCCACCAGGCACACGAGAGCGCGCAGGTCTCCGCACAGCGCGAGCAGGACTCCATCAACGGCTGCGAAGCGTCCATCCACGGCGTGCTCGAGGGCTTTCGCAACGTGACGGCGTCGCTCGCCGAATCGGCCGACGTGCTCAAGCGCGAAAGCGTGGGCATCCAGGGCGAGGTGGGCGAGGCGCTGGTGCAGCTGCAGTTCCAGGACCGCGTGAGCCAGGTGATGACGCACGTGCGCCAGAGCATGGAAAGCCTGGCGCCCGAGCTCGAGCGCCAGGGGCTGGACTACGAGCGCACCGGCCGCCTGGCCGCACTCGACGTGTCCACCCTGCTCGCCTCGCTCGAAGCCACCTACGCCATGGCCGAGGAGCGCGAGACGCACGGCAGCGGCGACGCGGCCGCCGGGCCGAAGGCGGAAGAAGTCACCTTCTTCTGAGCCACCGACAACCGAACCGACAACTCAGGGATCCCCCATGGGCAAGTGCATTCTGATCGTGGACGACTCCGCCTCCGTGCGGCAGGTGGTGAGCATCGCGTTGAAGCAGAAGGGCTACGACGTGATCGAGGGCTGTGACGGCAAGGACGCGCTGTCCAGGCTCACCGGCCAGAAGGTCCACCTCATGATCAGCGACGTCAACATGCCCAACATGGACGGCATCAGCTTCGTGAAGGCGGTGAAGGCCATGCCGGCCTACAAGTTCACCCCGATCGTGATGCTGACCACCGAGTCGCAGGACGCCAAGAAGCGCGAAGGCCAGGCGGCCGGCGCCAAGGCCTGGATCGTGAAGCCCTTCCGCCCCGACCAGCTGCTGGACGTCGTGCAGAAGCTCGTGCTCCCCTGATCGCCGCCCTGGCAGTACCGGCATGACCCACCCCGAGACGAGCGCCGCCGTGGCGCAGCTGTCCATCGACGGCGAACTCAGCATCTACCGCGCGGCCGAACTCAAGCCGCTGATCCTGCAGGCCGTCGCCGCCTCGCGCGAGCTGGAGATCGACCTCTCCGGCGTCACCGAATGCGACACCGCCGGTGTGCAGCTCCTGCTGCTGGCCAAGCGCAGCGCGGCCGAGGCCGGCCATGCGCTGCGCCTGGTGCGCCACAGCGCCGTCGTCGTCGACGTGCTGCAGCTGCTCGACCTGGCCGCCCACTTCGGCGACCCGCTGGTCGTGACCGCCTGAGGCGCCGCACCGACCCGCTTTCCCGAGAGAACACGACATGGACCTGAACGAGGCGCTGCAGACCTTCTTCGCAGAAAGCCGCGAGCTGCTCGACGAGATGGAGGCTGCGCTGCTGGGCATCCACCGGAGCGACGACCTCGGCGAAACCGTCAACGCCATCTTCCGTGCCGCGCACACCATCAAGGGCTCGGCCGGCCTCTTCGGGCTGGATGCGCTGGTGGCCTTCACGCATGTGGCCGAGAGCGTGCTCGACGAGGTGCGCGACGGCCGCGTCGCCATCGACGACACGCTGGTGGCGCTGCTCCTCAAGTGCGCCGACCACCTGCGCCTGCTGGTGGGCGCGGCCGAAGACGGCGCGCGGGAGCCCGATGCGGCGCTCGTCGCACGCGGCGAGCCGCTGCTGCAGGCGCTGCGGCCCTATCTCGCGCCGCGCCGTGAGCTGGTCGAGGCCGAGGTGCCGCTCGAGCGGCTGGCCTCACCCGGCGCAGGCGGCCAGGCCGACGAGCTCTGGCACATCTCGCTGCGCTTCGGCCCCGACGTGCTGCGCAACGGCATGGACCCGCTGTCCTTCATCCGCTACCTCGGCACGCTCGGCACCATCGCCGGCATCGTCACGCTGACCGACGGGCTGCCGCCGGCCGACGAGATGGACCCGGAGTCGTGCCACCTCGGCTTCGAGATCGCGCTGCGCAGCAGGGCCGACAAGGCCCGGATCGAGAGCGCCTTCGAGTTCGTGCTCGACGACTGCAAGCTCGTCATCGTGCCGCCGCACAGCCGCATCGAGGCCTACCTCGAGGTGCTGCGGCAGATGCCCGACGAAGACAACCGCCTGGGCGAGCTGCTGGTGCGTGCCGGCACCGTGACCGCGCACGAACTGGAAGCCGCCCTGGCCCGCCAGGCCGATGCGCGTGCGGCGACCCTGGACGCACCGGCGGCCGAGGTGCCCCTGCTGGGCGACGTGCTGGTGCAGCAGGGCAGCGCGCCCGCCACCGTGGTCGAGGCCGCGCTCGACAAGCAGAAGCGTGCGCGCGACGGCCGGGCGCAGGAAGGCCAGTCCATCCGCGTCGACGCCGACAAGCTCGACCGCCTCATCAACCTCGTGGGCGAGCTCATCATCGCCTCGGCCGGCGCCAACCTCATCGCGCGTGCCACGCGCAACGTGGAGCTGCAGGAGTCGCACTCGGTGCTCTCCACGCTGGTCGAGGAGGTGCGCGACAGCGCGCTGCAACTGCGCATGGTCAAGATCGGCGCCACCTTCAGCCGCTTCCAGCGCGTGGTGCACGACGTCTCGCGCGAACTGGGCAAGGACATCGCGCTCGAGGTGAGCGGCGAGGACACCGAGCTCGACAAGACCGTGGTCGAGAAGATCGGCGATCCGCTCACGCACCTCGTGCGCAACTCCATGGACCACGGCATCGAGCCGCCCGAGCTGCGCGCCGCGCGCGGCAAGCCGGCGCGCGGCACCGTGAAGCTCAACGCGTACCACGACTCCGGCAGCATCGTCATCGAGGTCAGCGACGACGGCGGCGGCCTGGACCGCGAGCGCATCCTCGCCAAGGCGATCGAGCGCGGGCTGGTCGAGGCCGGCGCCGCGATGAGCGACCGCGAGGTCTACGACCTCGTCTTCGAACCCGGTTTCTCCACCGCCGAGAAGGTGACCAACCTGTCGGGCCGCGGCGTCGGCATGGACGTGGTCAAGCGCAACATCACCGCGCTGCGCGGCAGCGTGGGCATCTCGAGCGAACTCGGCCGCGGCACCACCGTCACCGTGCGCCTGCCGCTGACGCTGGCCATCATCAACGGCTTCCAGATCGGCGTGGGCAACGCGGTGTTCGTCGTGCCGCTGGAGCTGGTCGAGGAGTGCGTCGAGTTCAAGTCGGAAGGCGAGCACGACTACGTGGACCTGCGTGGCCACGTCATGCCGTTCATCCGCCTGCGCGAGTTCTTCGGCGTGAGCGGGCCCGCGAGTGCGCGCCCCAACATCGTCGTGGTCCAGCACGCCGGCCTGCGCTTCGGCCTCGTGGTCGATGCGCTGCTCGGCGAGACGCAGACCGTCATCAAGCCGCTGTCCAGGATGTTCGGCCATGTGCGCGGCATCAGCGGCTCCAGCATCCTGGGCAGCGGCGACGTTGCCCTGATCCTCGACGTGCCGGCGCTCGCCGGACACGCCGCCCCGCCGCGAGGCCCGGCCTGCGCTTCCGCTGCGGCGGCGGCGGCGGCCGCCTGAGCAGTTCCACCTTGCTTTACCCAGGGAGTACCCAGATGTTTTCCAACCTGAAGATCGGCGTCCGACTGATCGCGGGCTTCGTCCTCGTGGCCGCGATCAGCGCGGTCGTCGGTGCCATCGGCATCAGCAACACCAGCCAGATCAACGAGATGGCCGACCGCCTGTACGACCGGGAGCTGCTTGGCCTCTCGTACGTGAAGGAAGCCAACATCAACCTGATCTACATCGGCCGCGCGCGCGGCAACTTCCTGCTCGCCACCAGCGCCGACGAGCGCGACACGCACCTCGCGGCGATCGAGAAGTACAGCGCCGCCGTGACCGACTACATGGGCAAGGCCCGGCCGCTCTTCATGAGCGAGCAGGGCAAGCAGATGTTCCAGACCTTCGCCGGCACCTGGGAGGACTACCAGCGCGAGATGAAGCGCGCCCTGGTCCTCGCCAAGGCGCAGAAGCTCGCGCAGCGCGACGAGGCGCTCCACAGCGCGCTCGACGCCACACGCACCAAGGCCAACGTGCTCGACAACGTGCTCACCGAGCTGACCCGGCTGAAGGAAGCGAATGCACGCGACGCCGCCGACGAGACCACGCGCCTCTACACGAGCACGCGTACGGTGATGATCGGCGTGGTGATCGCGGGCGTGCTGGGTGGCGTGCTGCTCGGCTTCCTCATCAGCCGCAGCGTCACGCGGCCGCTGTCGCGCGCGGTCGACGCCGCCCACCGGCTGGCCGAGGGCGACCTGAGCGTGCAGCTGCAGGTGCAGGGCAAGGACGAGACGGCGCAGCTGCTGCAGGCGATGCAGAACATGATCGCCAAGCTCTCGGGCGTGGTGCACGAGGTCAAGAGCAGCGCCGAGGCGCTGGCCGGTGCTTCCGAAGAGGTGAGCGCGACGGCGCAGTCGTTGTCGCAGGCGTCGAGCGAACAGGCTGCGGGCGTGGAAGAGACCAGTGCCTCCATCGAGCAGATGACGGCCTCGATCTCGCAGAACACCGAGAACGCCAAGGTCACCGACGGCATGGCGACCAAGGCCGCGGCGGAAGCGACCGAAGGTGGCGAGGCGGTGAAGGCCACCGTGGCCGCGATGAAGCAGATCGCCCAGAAGATCGGGATCATCGACGACATCGCCTACCAGACCAACCTGCTGGCGTTGAACGCGGCCATCGAGGCGGCGCGCGCCGGCGAGCACGGCAAGGGCTTCGCGGTGGTGGCCGCCGAGGTGCGCAAGCTGGCCGAACGCAGCCAGGTCGCCGCGCAGGAGATCGGCGACGTGGCCGGCTCCAGCGTGGAACTCGCCGAGAAGGCGGGCCGACTGCTCGACCAGATGGTGCCCAACATCAAGAAGACGAGCGACCTGGTGCAGGAGATCACCGCCGCGTCGGAAGAGCAGAGCTCGGGCGTGTCGCAGATCAACGCGGCCGTCGGCCAGCTCAGCCAGACCACGCAGCAGAACGCCAGCAGCTCCGAAGAACTCTCGGCCACGGCCGAGGAGATGAGCAGCCAGGCCGAGCAGCTCCAGCAGACCATGGCGTTCTTCAAGCTGTCGTCGCTGGAAGCGCCGGCCGCCGCCCCCACCCCGCCCGCACGCCGCCAGCCGGCGCGCGGCGGCAACGCCCGTCCCGCGCCGGATCGCGGGCATGCCATCGCCGGGGGCTATGCCGCCGCGGCCATGGCGATCGATGAAACGCAATTTGCCAAGTTCTGAGGAGCCGAGATGAGTGCACCAGTGGAAGTCGAGGGGCGGGCGCTGGCCGTCCGAGAGGCGGCGTCGCGCAAGACCGCCGAGCCCGGGCAGTACCTGACCTTCATGCTCGGTGGCGAGGCGTATGCGATCGGCATCCTCGCGATCAAGGAAATCATCGAGTACCACGACCTCACCGAGGTGCCCATGATGCCGCCGTGCGTGCGCGGCGTGATCAACCTGCGCGGCGCGGTGGTGCCGGTGGTCGACCTGCAGGCGCGCTTCGGCCGCGAGCCGGGCGAGGTCACCAAGCGCACCTGCATCGTCATCGTCGAAGTGGCCGCGCCGGACGGTGAGCGCCAGGTGATCGGTGTCGTGGTCGACGCCGTCAACGAGGTGCTCGACATCGAGGCCTCGGCCATCGAGCCGGCGCCCGCCTTCGGCGCACGCATCCGCACCGACTTCATCCACGGCATGGGCAAGGTGCGCGGCCGCTTCGTGATCCTGCTCGATGTCGACCGCGTGCTGTCGCTCGACGACCTGAGCGTGCTGGCGCACGTCGACGCGTCGTTGGCCGCCTGATCCTCCATAACAAGACCTTCAACGAGAGCTCATCCATGAACTGGTTCCTTCGCCTGAAACTGGCGCACAAGCTGCTGCTGACCTTCCTCATCTGCTCGGCGATCACCGCCGGCATCGGCGGCTACGGCCTGGTGCGCGTGACCGACCTCGGCCGCATGCTGGACGCCACCTACCGCGACAGCGTGCTGCCCGCGCAGGACGTCTCGGAAGCGGCCGCACGGCTGACCGCGCATTCGCGCGCCTACGTGCGCCTGCCCGCGCTGAAGGACCCGGCGGCCGTGAAGGACGCGGTCGGCCGCGCCGGCGCCCACCTGCAGAAGTTCGAGGCGGCGGTGAAGGCCTACAAGGAGAGCAGGCTGTCGGAAGCCGAGCTCGCGCTGATCAAGGAGCTGGACGCGGAGCTGCCCAACTACCTCGCGCAGAACGACAAGGTCGCCCAGCTCGCGGCCGACGGCAAGTTCCAGGAAGCGGCCGAGCTCAGCAACGGCGCGGCGCGCCTGTCCATCAACAAGATGGAAGCCGGCATGCAGAAGCTGATCGCCACCATGGCCGACCAGGCCAAGGCGATGAACGACCAGGCCGCGCAGACGGTGGTGCAGACCCGGCAGATGATGATCGGCGTGATCGTCGGTGCGGTGCTGCTGGCGGTGGCGCTCGGCCTGCTGGTGACGCGCGTCGTCACCGGCCAGCTCGGCGGCGAGCCCGACGACGCGGCGCGTCTGATGCAGCAGGTGGCCGCGGGTGACCTGTCGGCCGACATCCAGCTGCGCCGCGGCGACCGCAGCAGCATGCTGTACGCCGTGCAGCAGATGGTCGCGCGGCTCAAGCAGGTGATCGAAGGCCAGCGCGAGGTGGTGGCCGCCGCCAACCGCGGCAACTTCGAGGCGCGTGTCGAGCTCGACGGGCTGCAGGGCTTCCAGAAGGAGATGGGCGAAGGCCTGAACCAGCTCGTGAGCACCACCGGCGCGAGCATCGACGACGTGGTGCGGGTGATGGGTGCGGTGTCCGAGGGCGACCTCACGCAGTCCATCGACGAGCACTACGAAGGCGCCTTCGGCCAGATGAAGGAGTACGTCAACAACACGGTCGCCAGGCTGTCGCAGGTGGTGACCGACGTGAACACCGGCGCCGAGTCGCTGGCCGGCGCGGCCGAAGAGGTGAGCGCGACGGCGCAGTCGCTCTCGCAGGCGTCGAGCGAGCAGGCCGCGGGCGTGGAAGAGACCAGCGCCTCCATCGAGCAGATGACGGCCTCGATCGCGCAGAACACCGAGAACGCCAAGGTCACCGACGGCATGGCCACCAAGGCCGCGGCCGAAGCGGCCGAGGGCGGCGAAGCCGTCAAGGCCACGGTGACCGCGATGAAGCAGATCGCCCAGAAGATCGGGATCATCGACGACATCGCCTACCAGACCAACCTGCTGGCGTTGAACGCGGCCATCGAGGCGGCGCGCGCCGGCGAGCACGGCAAGGGCTTCGCGGTGGTGGCCGCCGAGGTGCGCAAGCTGGCCGAACGCAGCCAGGTCGCCGCGCAGGAGATCGGCGACGTGGCCGGCTCCAGCGTGGAACTCGCCGAGAAGGCGGGCCGACTGCTCGACCAGATGGTGCCCAACATCAAGAAGACGAGCGACCTGGTGCAGGAGATCACCGCCGCGTCGGAAGAGCAGAGCTCGGGCGTGTCGCAGATCAATGCCGCGGTGAGCCAGCTCAGCCAGACCACGCAGCACAACGCGAGCAGCTCGGAAGAGCTCGCCGCCACGGCCGAAGAGATGAGCGGCCAGGCCGAGCAGCTGCAGCAGACCATGGCGTTCTTCAAGCTGGCCGTGAGCGCGGCACCGCGCACGGTGGGCGCCAGGCCGGCCGCACCGGCCGCGTCGCCGGCCGTCGCGCGCCGCAAGCCCGCGCCGTCGCGCACCCGTGAGCACAAGGCGCCGAGCCCGGCGCTGGCGCTGGCGGACGTCGACGAGGCGCAATTCACCCGGTTCTAAGGCGGGGCGCGACACGCGCCTCGCGCCGATCCGGCCCCCGCGCTCGCCAGCGCCTTCGTTTTCAGCAGTCAAGGCCGTGCTGCCACGGCCGTCCATGTGAGTCGAGCAGTATGTTCAGGCATGTGAAGGTGGGGACGCGGCTGGCCCTCGGGTCCGGCTCGATGAGCGTGGTGTTGCGGCTGGTGGCGAGCCTCGGGCTGTACAGCCTGTCGTCGATGCACGACCGTTGCGCCAAGGTGGCGATGGCGCATGACGAAGTGAACTTCGCCCGCTACTGACGCACGGGGGGACGCAGCCATGCACGTCATCAGCGACACCGAGTTCGGGCATTTCCAGCGCTTCATCTACGACGCGGCGGGCATCAGCCTGTCGCCGGGCAAGAAGGCGCTGGTGTGCGGCCGGCTTTCCAAGCGCCTGCAGGCGCGGCAGCTCACGACCTTCTCGGAGTACTTCAGGCTGCTCAAGAGCGGCGACGCCGCCGAGGTGCAGACCGCGGTGGACCTGCTCACCACCAACGAGACCTACTTCTTCCGCGAGCCGCGCCACTTCGAGATGCTGCGCGAGCTGGCCGGGGCGCACCGCGGCCGCGCGCAGCCGCTGCGCGTGTGGAGCGCGGCCTGCTCGAGCGGCGAGGAGCCCTACAGCATCGCCATGGTGCTGGCCGACGTGCTCGGCGACAGCGGCTGGGAGCTGATGGGCTCCGACATCAGCGTGCGCATGCTCGAGCGCTCGCGGCTCGGCCACTACCCGCTGGAGCGCACGCGCCACATCCCCAACGCCTACCTCAAGCGCTACTGCCTGCGTGGCATCGGCGAGCAGTCGGGCACGCTGCTGGTGGACCGCACGCTGCGCCAGCGCGTGAGCTTCCGCCAGGTCAACCTCAATGCGCCGCTGCCGGCCATGCCGCCCTTCGACGTGGTCTTCCTGCGCAACGTGATGATCTATTTCAACGCCGAGACCAAGCGGCAGGTCGTCGCGCGCATCGTGAGCCTGCTCAAGCCGGGCGGCCACTTCATGATCGGCCACTCGGAAAGCCTGAACGACATCAGCGATGCGGTGGTGCCGGTCGCGCCGTCGATCTACCGCAAGCCCTGAACGCTGCCCGACCCGCCATGGCCCCCGCGAGCCCTCCCGTCGACATCGTGCTCAAGCCCGGCGAGTTCGCCGTGGGCACGCGCGAGGCGCGCATGCGCACGCTGCTGGGCTCGTGCGTGTCCATCGTGCTGTGGCATGCGCGGCTCCAGGTGGGGGCGATGTCGCACTTCCTGCTGGCCGCGCGCGGGCGCCCGGCCGAGCGCCTGGACGCGCGCTACGGCGACGAGGCGCTGCAGCTCATGGTCGCTGGCCTTGCGCGCCACGGCGTGGCCGCGGCCGACTGCATCGCCAAGATCTTCGGCGGCGGCAACATGTTTCCGGACCACCCGCACGCGAGCGCCGCCCACCACGTGGGCCAGCGCAACGGCGAGGCCGCGCGCGCGCTGCTGCGCACGCACGGCATCCCGGTCGTGTGCGAGCACCTCTTCGGCAACGGGCACCGCCAGATCGTCTTCGAGGTGGCGACCGGCGACGTGTGGGTGCGCCAGACCGTGGTGCCCTCGGGCCTGATGCCCCTGGAGACGCGATGAAACGAAGCGGCGACGGCCCCATCCGCGTGATGGTGGTGGACGACTCGGCCGTGGTGCGCCAGGTCGTGGCGGGCCTGCTCTCGGCGGCGCCCGACATCGAGGTGATGGCCGCCGTCTCGGACCCGGTGCTCGCCATCGAGCGCCTGAAGACCGCGTGGCCCGACGTGATCGTGCTCGACGTCGAGATGCCGCGCATGGACGGCATCACTTTCCTGCGCATGATCATGTCGCAGCGGCCCACGCCGGTGGTGATCTGCTCCACGCTGACCGAGAAGGGCGCGAAGACCACGCTCGAGGCCATGGCCGCCGGCGCGGTGGCCATCGTCACCAAGCCCAGGCTCGGGCTCAAGCAGTTCCTGCAGGATGCCTCCGACGAACTCGTGGCGACCGTGCGCGCCGCGGCGCGTGCCAACGTGCGGCGGCTGCTGCCGGCCGCCGCCGCGCCGGTGGCGGTCGCGCCCGCCCGCCACACGGCCGACGCCATCCTGCCGGCCGCCACGCGCGCGATGACGCAGACCACCGAGCGCGTCGTCGCGCTCGGCACGTCCACCGGCGGCACGCAGGCGCTGGAGGCGGTGCTGACCGCGCTGCCGCGTGTGTCGCCCGGGCTCGTGATCGTGCAGCACATGCCGGAGAAGTTCACCGCCGCCTTTGCGGCGCGGCTCGACACGCTGTGCGCGATCGAGGTGAAGGAAGCCCAGCACAACGACCGCGTGGTGCCCGGGCGCGCGCTCATCGCGCCGGGCGGGCGTCACATGCTGCTCAAGCGCAGCGGGGCGCAGTACCACGTCGAGGTGGTCGACGGGCCGCTCGTGAACCGCCACCGGCCGTCGGTCGACGTGCTCTTCCGCTCGGTGGCGCGCAGTGCCGGCGCCAACGCGCTCGGGGTCATCATGACCGGCATGGGCGACGACGGCGCCGCCGGCCTGCTGGAGATGCGCCAGCAGGGCGCCCGCACGCTGGCGCAGGACGAAGAGAGCTGCGTGGTCTTCGGCATGCCCAAGGAGGCGATCAAGCGCGGCGCTGCCGAGCGCGTGGTGCCGCTGGCCGCGGTCGCCGGCGAAATCCAGCGCACGCACGGCGGGTGACGACGATCCGTCAGGCCGGCAGGGCAGACCTGGGCAGGCCGAACACCCGGTCGAAGCACCAGTTGAACGAGAAGGTGTAGACGAGAAAGAAGAGCATCAGGCCGATGTCCATCACCAGCGCCTGCCACAGCGTCACGTCCAACCACCACGCGAAGACCGGCACCAGCAGCACCACCAGGCCCAGCTCGAACCCCACGGCATGCCCGATGCGGCGGCGCACGGTGCGCCGTCGGTCGGCCTGGCGGGCTTCCCACCACTCGAAGGCGGTGTTGAACACCAGGTTCCACACGACCGCGACCGCCGAAGACATCACCGACAGGACGCCGGCGTGCACCACGCCATGCCCCGTCATCAGCGACAGGCCGAGGCTGGTCACGACGATCGCGATCGCTTCGAAAAGCGTCACGTAGACCACCTTGCGCCACACGCCCTGCATTGCTTCTTCCTTCCTGAGCGGCGTCCTGTCGTGCGCCGGGGCACGCCCTCATCGGGTTGCCTGCGAAACGAGAACGCCCGCACGAGGCGGGCGTCGAGTGGCCTCGCGACTGCGAGGCCTGCGTGGGGTCAGGTCAGACGCGCTCGAGGATCACCGCGATGCCCTGGCCCACGCCGATGCACATGGTGCACAGCGCATAGCGGCCGCCGGTGCGGTGCAGCTGGTTGACCGCCGTGCCGACCAGCCGTGCGCCGCTCGCGCCCAGCGGGTGGCCGAGCGCGATCGCGCCGCCGTTGGGGTTCACGCGGGCATCGTCGTCCTTCAAACCCAGGTCGCGCAGCACCGCCAGGCCCTGGGCGGCAAAGGCTTCGTTGAGCTCGATCACGTCGATCTGGTCGAGCTTGAGGCCGGTGAGCGCCAGCACCTTGCGCGTGGCCGGGGCCGGGCCCATGCCCATGATGCGCGGCGCCACGCCGGCCGTGGCCATGCCCACGATGCGGGCGCGCGGCGTCAGGCCGTACTTGCCAGCGGCGGCGTCGTTGGCGAGCAGCAGGGCCACCGCGCCGTCGTTCACCCCCGAGGCGTTGCCGGCGGTCACGGTGCCGTCGGGGCGCACCACGCCCTTGAGCTTGGCGAGCGCTTCGAGACTCGTCTCGCGCGGGTGCTCGTCCTTGCTGACCACGACCGCGTCGCCCTTCTTCTGCGGGATGGTGACGGGCACGATCTCGGCGTCGAAGAAGCCGCTCTTCTGCGCGGCCACGGCCTTGAGTTGCGAGGCGAGCGCCATGCGGTCCTGCGCTTCACGCTCGATCCTGTAGTCGGTGGCGACGTTCTCGGCCGTCTCGGGCATGGAGTCGACGCCGTACTTCTCCTTCATCAGCTTGTTGACGAAGCGCCAGCCGATGGTGGTGTCGTACACCGCGTTGTTGCGCGAGAAGGCGGTCTCGGCCTTGGGCATGACGAAGGGCGCGCGGCTCATGCTTTCCACGCCGCCGGCGATCATGAGCTGGGCTTCGCCGGCCTTGATGGCGCGCGCCGCGGTGCCCACGGCGTCCATGCCAGAGCCGCAGAGGCGGTTGATGGTGGCGCCGGGCAGGTCGATGGGCAGGCCGGCCAGCAGGGCCGACATGCGCGCCACGTTGCGGTTGTCTTCGCCGGCCTGGTTGGCGCAGCCGTAGAGCACGTCGGTGACGGCGGCCCAGTCGACCTTGGCATTGCGCTCCATCAGGGCCTTGAGCGGCACCGCGCCCAGGTCATCGGTGCGCACGGAAGACAGCGCACCGCCGTAGCGGCCGAAGGGGGTGCGAACGGCGTCGCAGATGAAGGCTTGGGTCATCGGAGGGGCTCCAGGAGAGGGGTGAAACGTCTGCCCGGGATTATCGCGACTGCCTGCCAGGCTCGCCGCCTGCACCGCAGAACTCAAGTTGGCGACAGGGCGGTCGATATGGTTCCGTTGGTGCTCCGCGAGGCGGCGGCGCCAGACCGCTGGAAGTCCCCGTGAACGCCTCCGCCTCCCGACTCGCGCTGCCCGCCGAAGCCGCCATGCATCGTCGCCGCGTCAAGCGCATGCTGCTGCTGGGCAGCAGCATTGCCTTCGCGGTGAGCGTGGGCTGGGGCGTCTTCTTTGCGCTGCGCGGCGACTGGTTCGTCGTGGGCATCGACGTCCTCACGGCTGCGGCGGCCATCGCCATCGCCTCGGTGACCCTGCGCGGCGGGCTGCGCAGCGCCTCCTGCCTGCTCATCGCCACCATGTACGGGGTGCTGTGCGTGAACTCGGCCTTGCTCGACCTGCCCACGCAGGAGATTCCGCGCTCCACCCACTCGTTCTTCATCGCGTTGGCCCTGGTGGCCTGCCTGCTGATGCGCGACGAGCCGCCGTGGTGCCGCCAGGGCGTGCCGGCGGTGTGCTTGCTGACCTACGTGGTCTTTGCCAGCAGCGATGTCGGTTGGGCAACGTCCTATGTGATGCCCGAGTCGGTGCGCGCCCATGGCGTGTGGTTGAACCACGGCTTGGCCATGTGCACCGTCGTGCTGGTGCTGCACGTGATCCTGAACGACGCGGCCGTGCGCAACCGCCTCGAAGGCGAGCTGCGCGACGCGCTGGTGCGCGGCGAGCTGCGCCTGCACTACCAGCCGCAGGTCACGGCCGAGGGCCGCATCGTCGGCGCCGAGGCGCTGGTGCGCTGGCAGCACCCGCAGCGCGGCATGGTGCCGCCGGGTGAATTCGTGCCGCTGGCCGAGCGCACCGGGCTGATGCTGCCCATGGGCGACTGGGTGCTGCGCACCGCCTGCGAGCAGATGGCCGCCTGGCAGCGCCGGCCCGAGACCGCCGGCCTGGTGGTGGCGGTGAACGTGAGCGCGCTGCAGGTCGCGCAGCCCGACTTCGTCTCGCGCGTGCTTGCCTGCGTCGAGCAGGCGGGCGCGCAGCCGTCGGGGCTCAAGCTCGAGCTCACCGAGAGCATGCTCGCGCACGACATCGAGGACATCATCGCCAAGATGACGGCGCTCAAGGCGCGCGGCATCGGCTTCTCGCTCGACGACTTCGGCACCGGCTACTCGTCGCTCAGCTACCTGCGCCGCCTGCCGCTGGATCAGCTCAAGATCGACCAGTCCTTCGTGGCCACCATGCTCAATTCGCCCAAGGAGACGGCCATCGTGCGCACGCTCATCTCGCTGGGCCACACGCTGGGCATCGCGCTGATCGCCGAAGGCGTCGAGACGGTCGAGCAGCAGCGCCTGCTGCTCGCCAACGGCTGCACCGTGTACCAGGGCTATCTCTACAGCCGCCCGGTGGCGAGCGACGCCTTCGAGGCGATGGTCGCCGGGCCGGCCCCTGCGCCCGCACCGGTGGCAACGCCGCCCGCGCCTCAGGCCGCCCTGGCCATGGAGTTCGCCGCGTAGACCTGGCCGTAGCGGTTGGCGAGGAAGTCGTCCAGCCGCACGTCTTCCTGCCGCACGAAGCCCCGCTGCGGCAGGGCGCCCGTGGTGAGCAGGTCCAGCATCGCGCACGCGCTGCTCGCGGTCGTGACCTGGATCGCGCTGCGCAGCCGCCCGCCCAGCACCTGGCTGTAGATCTTGCGGGCATGGGTCTCCTGCTGCAGGTGGCCGTCGCGCAGCCCGCTCACGGTCACGAAGACGATCACCACGTCCTGCAGCGTGGCGGGCAGCGCGTTCTCCAGGATGTCCTTCAGCACCTCGCGCCGGTCCTTCAGGCGCAGGTCGTGCAGCAGGGCCTTCATGATGGCCGCGTGCCCGGGGTAGCGGATGGTGCGGTAGTTGAGCGTGCGCACGCGCCCGGCGAGCGTCTCGCACAGCGTCCCGAGGCCCCCCGAGGTGTTGAAGGCCTCGTAGAGCACACCGTCGAGCGAGAACTCCTCGCGCTCCTCCAGCGCCGGCACGGTCGCAAGCCGGCCGTCGACGATCGCCTCGCAAGGCTCGCAGTACTCGTTGATGACGCCCTCGGTGCTCCAGGTGAGGTTGTAGTTCAGCGCATTGCTCGGATAGGCGGGCAGGGCGCCCACGCGCATGCGCACGCTGTCGAGCGTGTCGAAACGGCGCGCGAGGTCGGCCGCGACGATGGAGACGTAGCCCGGCGCGAGGCCGCACTGCGGGACGAAGGCCGTCGCCGCGCCTTCGGCCAGTGCGCGGATGCGCCGGGTGCTGGCCACGTCTTCGGTGAGGTCGAGGTAGTGCACGCCGGCCTCGCGCGCGGCTTGGGCGATCGGCACGGTGAGGTGGTAGGGCGCGGCGCTCAGCACCGCATGGCGGCCGGCCAGGGCCGTGTGCAGCTGGCGCGCGTCGCGCACGTCGAGTCGCAAGGTCTGCGCCTGCGGCGCCTCGCGTTGCAGCTCGACCAGGCGCGCCTCGGCGTGGTCGGCAACGGTCACGCGGTAGCGGTGCGCGCCGGTGGCGCCCGCCAGCAGCGCGGCGACGACCGAGCCGATCCTGCCGGCGCCGATCACCAGGATGTCGTGGGTGTGCATGGCAGCCCCTGTGGTGGCGTTCAGCCGATTGTGGTGATGGGCTGTACAGACCGCAGCTGGCAAAGCGTCGAGATGACAGGCATATTTCGTCGGAACGACGAAACGAACTTGCGTATGCGCCCACCGACCCTCGACCCCACCGACCGTGCGCTGCTCGCCCTGCTGCGCGAGAACGCGCGCACGCCGGTGGCCGAACTGGCGCGGGCGCTCGGCCTCTCGCGCACCACGGTGCAGGCGCGCATCCAGCGCCTGGAGCGCCAGCGCGTGGTGGTGGGCTACACGGTGGTCGTGCCCGACGAGGCCGAGGCCGCCCTGGTGCGCGCCCATGTGCTCATCACGGTGGCGCCACGGCAGACCGGCGCCATCGAGCAGGCGCTGCGGCGCATACCCGAGGTGCGCGTGCTGCACTCCGTGAGCGGGCCCTTCGACCTGATCGCGGTGGTGGCGGCGCAGTCCATCGGCGAGCTCGATGCGCTGATCGACCGCATCGGCACGATCGACGGCGTGGAGCGCACCACCAGCGCCATCGTGCTCTCGACCCGGATCGAGCGCTGACGGCGACCGCACCTGCGCATTCCGTCACGGCCGGCGCGCGCCCGCATCGCAGCACTGTCAGATGTATCAGGTGTGGCCCGGGGCCGGCTGAACATAATCGTTCAAGTTCATCGGCCTGCGTCCGAAATGTTGCAGAGCGATGCAGATCCCACGGAGCCGCCTGGCTGCCGGCATGAAAGAAGCACCCAACCCTACATTGATCGACGTGGCCCAGCTGCGCATCGGGATGTTTGTCCATCTCGACGGCGGATGGATGTCGCATCCGTTTCCCCTCAGCAGTTTCAAGATCGGGTCTGCGGCGCAGATCGCGACCATCCGTTCGCTCGGCCGCCAGCGGGTGCGCTGGAGCCCGGACAAGAGCGACCCCGCCGTGCTGCGCGCGCTCGAAGACCCGCAGGACGACCCGACCCAGCCCGACACCGTGCCCGCCGCGCCGGCGGTGGCGGTGGGCAGCCCCGGGACCGAATCGCCCGAGGTGGCCGAGAAGCGCCGCCACCGCGAGTCGCTGGCCCGCCAGCGCGAGGCGCTGCACCTGTGCGAGCAGCAGTTCGCCGAAGCCACGAGCGCGTGCAGGCAGGCCGCCGACAGCGTGCTGACCCAGCCGCAGCAGGCGCGCGAGCAGACCGAGGCGCTGGCGCAGGCCTTCGTCGACAAGATGATCGGCCAGCAGGAGATGTGCATCCGCCTGCTCACCGAGGCGGCCGGCGACAAGGCGGCGCTGCACGCCGTCAACGTGGCGGTCATCTCGCTGCTGATGGGCAAGACCTTCGGCCTGTCGGCCGCCGAGATGCTGGACCTGGGCGTGGGCGCGATGCTGCACGACATCGGCAAGGTGGACCTCCCCGAGCGCGTGCGGCACCGCGAAGAGCACTTCACGCCGGCCGAGAGCCAGTGCTACCAGGAGCACGTGGCCCACGGCGTGACGCTCGCCAAGAAGATGGGCCTCACCTCCGGCGCCACGCTCGTGATCGCGCAGCACCACGAGCACGCCGACGGCAGCGGCTTTCCGCTGCGCATCGGCAGCGACCGCATGACGACCGCCTCGCGCATCGTCTCGCTCATCAACCGCTACGACAACCTGTGCAACCCGCACGTGCCCTCGCGCGCGCTCACGCCGCACGAGGCGCTGTCGCTGCTGTTTGCGCAGGGCAAGAACCGCTACGACACGGCCATCCTCGGCGCCTTCATCAAGATGATGGGCGTGTACCCGCCGGGTTCGGTGGTGCAGCTCACCGACGACCGCTACGCGATGGTGGTCTCGGTCAACTCGCAGCGCCCGCTCAAGCCGCGCGTGATGGTCCATGAGGCCCGCGTGCCGCGCGACGAGGCCCTGCTGCTCGACCTGGAGCAGGAGCCGCGGCTGGGCATCCGCCGCAGCCTCAAGCCCCAGCAGCTGCCCACCGAATCGCTCGACTACCTGTCGCCGCGCACCCGCGTCGCGTACTTCTTCGAGCCCGAGGTCATGCCGCTGCAGGAGGCCGCATGATCACCGCACCCCGCGTGCCGGCGCGGCGCCCCGCGGCGTCATGAGCGAGGCGGCACGAGCGGCAGCCCTCGAACACTGGTCGGCCCTGATCGAAGGGCTGCTCGATCCGGTGTGGCTGGTCGACGCCCACGGCCTCGCCATCCTCGCGGCCAACACCGCCGCCGGTGACCTGCTGGGCATCGACGCCTGGTCGCTGCGCGGCCGTCCGGTCCACGAGCTGTGCGCCACCGCCGAGGACCTCGCCTTCTGGGACGAGGCCGCGCGCGGCCTGTCGGAGACCATCCTCTCCGACACCGTGGTGCGCCGCTTCGACGGCAGCATCGTGCCCGTCACGCGGCGCGTGAGCCGCGTCGGGCAGATGTGCGACTGCGAGGTGCTCCTGGTCACGCTGCGCGACCTCACGCAGCAGCGCGCCGCGCAGGAGGAGCTCGACCGGCGCGTGGCCGAGCTGCGCGCCACGCTCGAATCGAGCGCCGACGGCATCCTCGTCACCGACCTCTCCGGCGCCATCCGCAACTTCAACCGGCGCTTCGCCGCCATGTGGGGCCTGCCCGAGGAGCTGCTCACGCAGCGCGACGACCGTGCGGTGCAGGAGTGGATGCGTCGCAGCGTCACCGACGGCGAGCAGTACGTGCGGCGCCTGAACGCGATCCTCGAGGCGGCGCAGCTGGAGGCGAGCGACGTGCTCACGCTGCACTCGGGCAAGGTGTTCGAGCGCGTCACGCTGCCACAGTGCAGCCACGGCCAGCCGATCGGGCGGGTCTTCTCCTTCCGCGACATCAGCGAGCAGATCGCGGCCCGCCAGCGCATCGAGCAGCTCGCCCACACCGATGCGCTGACCGGGCTGCCCAGCCGCCGCCTGCTCGAAGACCGTGTCGAGTTCGCGCTCGCCATGGCCCAGCGCAACGGCCAGCCGTTCGCGCTGATGATGCTCAACCTCGACCGCTTCAAGCACGTCAACGACACGCTCGGCATGGGCGCTGGCGACGATGTGCTGCGCGAGGCGAGCGAGCGCATCCGCAGCTGCCTGCGCAACGTGGACACCGTGGCGCGCCTGGGCGGCGACGAGTTCCTGCTGCTCGTGCACCAGGCCGATGCCGCCGGGGCCGAGGTCGCCGCGCGCCGCCTGCTGGAGGCGATGACGCAGCCCTACACGCAGGACGGCCAGGGCTTCACCGTCACCTGCAGCGTCGGCATCTCGCTGGGCCCGAGCGACGGCAACACGCTCGACGACCTGATGCGCGGCGCCGCCGCCGCGCTGCAGCGCGCCAAGGACGCCGGCCGGTCCTGCTTCCGCTTCCACCAGGCGCAGACCGAGGTGCTGCGCCGTTCGCGCATGCAGCTCGACCACGCGATGCGCCAGGCACTCGTGAGCGATCACTTCCGCCTGCATTTCCAGCCTCAGGTCGACCTGCGCAGCGGCGCGGTGATCGGCGCCGAAGCGCTGATCCGCTGGAGCGACCCGGCACTGGGCGACGTGTCGCCGGGTGAGTTCATCCCGGTGGCCGAAGAGAGCGGCTTCATCGTGCCCATCGGCGACTGGGTGCTCGCGCAGGCCGTGCGCCAGGCGGCCGAGTGGCGCGCCCGCGGCGCGCACCTGCCGGTCTCGATCAACGTCTCGGCCTTGCAGTTCCAGCAACCCGGCTTCACCGGCCGCGTGCGCCACGAGCTGGAGGCCGCCGGGCTGCCGCCCGAGCTGCTGGAGCTCGAGCTCACCGAGAGCATCCTGATCCGCGACGCCGAAGGCGCGCTGCGCCGCCTGCAGGCGCTCGCCGACCTGGGCGTGCGCCTGGCGATCGACGACTTCGGCACCGGCTATTCGAGCCTCGGCTACCTCAAGCGCTTCCCGATCCACCGTCTCAAGATCGACCGCAGCTTCGTGAGCCTGCTGCCGGGCGACGCGAGCGACCAGGCGATCGTCAACGCCATCATCCAGCTCGGCCGTGCGATGGACCTCAAGGTGATCGCCGAGGGCGTGGAGACCGAGCCGCAGCGGCAGTTCCTGCTCGATGCGGGCTGCGACGAGTTCCAGGGCTACCTCTACGCGCCGGCCCTCGCGGGGGCCGCCTTCGAGGCGCGCGTGGGCGTGGCGACGGCGCAGCCCGCCCGGGCGGTGCGGCGCGTCAAGTAGCGGCGGCGCGCACCACCTGGCGCTGCTCGCCCAGGCCCTCGATGCCGAGCGTCATCACGTCGCCGGCCTTGAGGAACTGCGGCGGCTTCATGCCCATGCCCACGCCGGGCGGCGTGCCGGTGGCGATCAGGTCGCCCGGCAGCAGCGTCATGTAGCGGCTGACCGCGCTCACGAGCTGCGCCACGTTGAAGATCATGCTGGCCGTGCTGCCGCGCTGGCGCGGTTCGCCGTTGACGTCGAGCCACATCGAGAGCGCCTGCGGCTCGGGCACCTCGTCGGCCGTCACGAGCCACGGGCCGATCGGGCCGAAGGTGTCGCAGCCCTTGCCCTTGTCCCACGAGCCGCCGCGCTCGGTCTGGTACTCGCGCTCCGAGACGTCGTTGAAGACGCAATAGCCTGCCACGTGCGAGAGCGCCTCGTCTTCGCTCACGTGGCGCGCCGTGCGGCCGATCACCACGCCGAGCTCGACCTCCCAGTCGGTCTTCACGCTCGCCGGCGGCAGCTCGACCGGGTCGTGCGGCCCGCTGATGCAGGTGGTCGCCTTCATGAAGATGATGGGCTCGGCCGGGATCGGCAGGCCCGATTCGGCGGCGTGGTCGGCGTAGTTGAGGCCGATGCCCACGATCTTGCTGATGCCGGTGTAGGGCACGCCCAGCCTCGGGGTGCCGCGCACCAGCGGGTGGTCCTCGGGCCGCAGCCGCGCGAGGCGGGCAAGCCCTTTCAGGCCCAGCGTGGGCAGGTGCAGGTCGGGCACGGAGGCGGAAAGATCACGCAGGCGACCCGACGCATCCAGCGCGCCGACTCGTTCTCGCCCGGGTGGGCCAAAGCGCAGCCATTTCATGGAGTTGACACCGGTTGTGGAGAGGGGTGGTCAGGCTACGCGAAATCCATACCATAGGCTCGTTGGAGGTGACGAACGATGCACGCTGTCGAACGAGCCCTTGAACAACGGCTGGCCCCGCACGGGGTGCCGCTCGCGGTCGTCCTGCCCGGTGGGCGGCGGCTGGGGCATGCCGATCCCGCGGTCACGCTGCGGCTGCACGAGCTGACGCCGCTCGCGCACATCGCCACGGGCCGCATCGGCCGGGTGGCCGAGGCCTATGTCGAAGGGCGCATCGACATCGAGGGCAGCATGCGCGACCTGATGCACGTGGCCGCGCTCATGGTGGGCGACGCGCCGCTCTCGGCCGACGATGCGCAGCCGCTCACCTGGTGGCGCGACGTGCTGCGCACCGCCCGCTCGCGCGCGCGGCATCGCCTGGCGAGCGACGCCCGGCAGATCCAGTTCCACTACGACGTGTCCGACGACTTCTATGCGTTGTGGCTGGACGAGCGGCGCGTCTATTCCTGCGCCTACTGGAAGGATGCGGCGCTGCCGCTCGAAGGCGCGCAGACCGCCAAGCTCGACCACATCTGCAGGAAGCTCATGCTGCGCGAGGGCGAGCGCTTCCTCGACGTCGGCGCCGGCTGGGGCGGCCTGCTGCTGTGGGCGGCCGAGCACTACGGCGTGCGCGCCGACGGCATCACGCTGTCGAAGAACCAGCATGCGCACGTCAACCGCCTGATCGACGAGCGCGGCCTGCGCGGGCGCGTGACCATGAGCCTGTGCGACTACCGCGACCTGCCCGAGGCCGAGCCCTACGACTGCATCGCCTCGGTGGGCATGTTCGAGCACGTGGGGCGTGCCAACCTGCCGGTGTACTTCCACAAGGTCCGCCGGCTGCTCAAGCCCGGCGGCCTGCTCATGAACCACGGCATCACCGCGGGCAGCACGCGCAACGCGCAGCTTGGCGCCGGCATGGGCGATTTCATCGAGCGCTACATCTTCCCCGGCGGCGAGCTCATGCACGTCTCGCACGTGCTCAAGGTGATGAGCGAGGCCGGCCTCGAAGGCGTCGACGTGGAAAACCTGCGCCCGCACTACGCGCGCACGCTGTGGGCCTGGAGCGACCGGCTG
Source organism: Rubrivivax sp. (assembly GCA_044507405.1). GTDB lineage: Bacteria > Pseudomonadota > Gammaproteobacteria > Burkholderiales > Burkholderiaceae_C > Rhizobacter. Next base: position 29,607 of record JBIQJS010000009.1, read on the forward strand.
GAGGCGCATCTCGCGCGCGCCCGCGAGCTCACCCAGGAGCGCGTGGTGCGCGCCTACCGGCTCTACCTGGCCGGCAGCGCGATGAGCTTCGAGCGCGGCTGGATCTCGCTGCACCAGATGGTGGCCTCGCATCCCGACCATGACATGGAGTCGGGTCCGATGCGGGGGGCACAATCGCGCTTCCCGTTCAATCGCGAGTACATGTACCGATGATCTACAAGTTTCGATCGAAGGCCGCGGGCGACGTGATCATGATGGGCCCCAACGGCGACCAGGTGCTCGAGATCATTGGCAAGAGCCCGGGCCCCAAGGGCATCATCGAGCCGCCGCAGATGCCCGATGCGATGCGTGCGCTCGAGGCGGCCATCGCCGCCGACGACGCCGCCCGCAAGGAGGCCCGCGAGGCCGAGGGCGACGACGAGACGCCGCGCAAGGGCGACGGCGTGACGCTGCGCCAGCGCGCCTGGCCCCTCGTGGAGATGATGAAGCGCGCCCACGCGGCCGGCGAGAGTATCGTCTGGGGCGTGTGACCCGCAGGCCGTCCATCCCCACCCCCGCACGTCTGGAGAGGAGAGCATGAAGCTCTGGAGCAACAGCTGGATCAACGGAGACCGCATCCCCACCCGCTACGCCGCAGGCAAGCCCGACCCCTCGGGCAGAGGCGTGACCATGTCCGACAACCTCAATCCGCATCTCGCGTGGAGCGACGTGCCCGAGGGCACGCAGTCGTTCGCGCTCATCTGCCACGACTTCGACGTGCCGAGCAAGGGCGACGACGTCAACAAGGAAGACCGCGAAGTGCCGAGCGACCTGCCGCGCGTGGACTTCTTCCACTGGGTCATGGTGGACCTGCCCGCGAGCCTGCGCGAGATCCGGGAGGGCGAGTTCAGCCCCGGCCCGCTCGTGCCCAAGGGCAAGCCCGGCCCCGAGACGCTGCACGGCGCGCGCCATGGGCTGAACGACTACACCGGCTGGTTCGCCGGCGACCCGGCCATGGCCGGCCAGTACTACGGCTACGACGGCTGCTTCCCGCCGTTCAACGATACGCTCGTGCACCACTACGTCTTCACGCTCTACGCGCTGTCGGTCCCGCGCGTGCCGGTCGAAGGCGCCTTCACCGGCCCGCAGGTGCGCGAGGCGATCGCCAGGCACGTGCTGGCCGAAGCCACCCACTCGGGGACCTACACCCTCAACCGCCGGCTGCTCGCCTGATGAACCACGTCACCCGGGTGCTCGCCATCCGCCATGGCGAGACCGCCTGGAACGTCGACACCCGCATCCAGGGCCAGCTCGACATTCCCCTCAACGAGACCGGCCACTGGCAGGCCGAGCGCCTGGCCGCCGCCCTGGCCGACGAAGGCCTGCACGCGATCTACGCGAGCGACCTGCAGCGGGCGCACCAGACCGCGCAGGCCATCGCGCGCGTGACCGGGCTGCCGGTGCGGCCCGAGCGCGGCCTGCGCGAACGCGGCTTCGGCAGCTTCGAAGGCCACACCTTCCAGGAGATCGACACCCGCTGGCCCGAGGAGGCACGCCGCTGGCGCCAGCGCGACGTCGACTTCTCGCCCGGCGGCGCGGGCGAGTCCTTGCGCGTCTTCTACGAGCGCTGCGTGGGGGCTGCCACGCGGCTCGCAGCCGCCCATCCGGGCCAGACCATCGCGATCGTGGCCCACGGTGGCGTGATGGACTGCCTCTACCGCGCGGCCTCGCGGGTGTCGCTCGACGCCTCGCGCTCGTGGCAGCTCGGCAACGCGAGCATCAACCGGCTGCTCTACACGCCCGAAGGCTACTCGCTCGTCGGCTGGAGCGACACCTCGCACCTCGACCGCGGACCGCGCGACGAGACGAACGACCGCGTCGGCCACGCGGCCTGAGCGGCATCCGGGTAGGCCCGGGCTTCCGCCGGCGCGCGCCCGGCGCACCATCGCGCCATGAAGCCTGCCCAAGTGATCGTGCTCGCCACGCCGGTCTTCCTGCTGCTCATCGGCATCGAATACCTCGTCGGCCTCGCGCGTGGCCGCAACACCTATCGGCTCAACGATGCGATGAACAGCATCGGCCTCGGGATCATCAGCCAGCTGGTCAACCTCTTCAGCGCGCTCTTCACGGTCTGGCTGTACGTGCTCGTGTTCGAGCATGCGTCGCTGTGGCAGCTCCGGGCCACCGACGCCTGGGTGTGGATCGTCGGCCTCGTGCTCTACGACTTCTGCTACTACTGGCACCATCGCCTCGGCCACACGGTGGCGCTCTTCTGGGCGGCGCACGTGGTGCACCACCAGAGCGAGGACTACAACCTGTCCACCGCGCTGCGCCAGACCGGCAGCGGCTGGGTCGGCGGGTGGATCTTCTACCTGCCGATGGCGGTGCTCGGGTTTCCGCCGCTCGTCTTCGGCGTGGTGGCGCTCATCGACCTGCTCTACCAGTACTGGGTGCACACGCAGCACATCGGCCGCCTCGGCTGGTTCGACCGCTGGTTCTGCGCGCCCAGCAACCACCGCGTGCACCATGCGGTGAACGACCGCTACCTCGACAAGAACTACGGCGGCATCTTCATCGTGTGGGACCGCCTCTTCGGCAGCTACATCGAGGAAGACGAGCGCGAGCCCATCGTCTACGGCACGCGCGGGCCGCTGCGCAGCTGGAACCCGCTGTGGGCCAACCTGCAGTACTACGCCGAGCTCTTCAAGGATTCATGGCACGCGCGGCGCTGGGGCGACAAGCTGCGGGTGTGGTTCATGCACCCGGGCTGGCGTCCGGCCGACGTGGCGGCGCGCTTTCCCAAGCCCGCCTTCGACATCAGCCGCGTCGAGCGCTACGACCCGCCGATGAGCCGCAGCGCGCAATGGGGGTCGGCGGGGCTCTTCGTCGCCCTGCTGGGCGCCACCTCGCTGCTCCTGTGGCATGCGCACGAACTGAGCCTCGCGCAGCAGGCGCTGGGTGCGGCGGCCATCGTGGCGGGCCTGTGCGCCGTGGGCTGGATCAGCGAGCGCAGTCGGTAGCCGGCGCGCCTCGCGTCGGGGGATCTCCGCAGGAACCTGCCTTGCCGGTGGCGGTCGAAAGACCGACGCGAGGCCGCCATGCAGTACCTGCCTTTTCATTCCCTGCTTTACCGCTATCTCTTCTACGGGTGGCTCTTCTTCGACGCCAGCCGCGGCGACGCCTACGCGCGCGCGGCGGCGTTGCGCCACAACCGGGAGCAGGCACGCTGGCTGCCGACCTACATGCGGCGCTGGTGCGTGCTGGGCGGGCTGCTCTTCATCGTGGCGTACTTCTGCGAGCTGGTGCTCTCCAGCCCGCGCCTGTCGGCCTTTTTCTACGTGCCCAGCGTGCTCACCATGCCGATGAACCTGGTGACGGCGGTGTGCTGGTTCGGCCTCGTCACGCGCTGGGGCGACTAGCGTCGCCTGCGCCGTCGACATGGCGCTGTAGCGTTTACGCGCCCTCGAACAGGTCGCCCGCGCTCCTGGGCGGCGCCACGCCGAGGTGGCGGAACGCCGCGAGCGTGGCGATGCGCCCGCGCGGGGTGCGCTGCAGGAAACCCTGCTGGATGAGATAGGGCTCGATCACGTCCTCGATGGTGTCGCGCTCCTCGCCGATGGCCGCGGCCACGTTGTCCAGCCCCACCGGGCCGCCGTCGAAGCGGTGGATCACGGCTTCGAGGAGCTTCCTGTCCATCACGTCGAAGCCCTGCGGGTCCACGTCGAGCATGGCGAGCGCCTTGTCGGCCACCGGCTTGGTGATGCGCCCGTCGCCCTTCACGTCGGCGTAGTCGCGCACGCGGCGCAGCAGCCGGTTGGCGATGCGCGGCGTGCCGCGCGAGCGGCGGGCGATCTCGAAGGCGCCTTCCGCGTCGGCGGGCACCTCCAGCAGCCCGGCCGAGCGGTGCACGATGCGCGCGAGCTCCTCGGCGCTGTAGAACTCCAGCCGCGCCACGATGCCGAAGCGGTCGCGCAGCGGGTTGGTCAGCATGCCCGCGCGGGTGGTCGCACCGACCAGCGTGAACGGCTGCAGGTCGAGCTTGATCGAGCGTGCGGCCGGGCCCTCGCCGATCATGATGTCGATCTGGTAGTCCTCGAGCGCCGGGTAGAGGATCTCCTCGACCACCGGGCTCAGCCGGTGGATCTCGTCGATGAAGAGCACGTCGTTCTTCTCGAGGTTGGTGAGCAGCGCCGCCAGGTCCTTGGGCTTCTCGAGCACAGGGCCGGACGTCTGGCGCAGGTTGACCCCGAGCTCGTTGGCGATGATGTGCGAGAGCGTCGTCTTGCCGAGGCCCGGCGGGCCGAAGAGCAGCACGTGGTCGAGCGCCTCGTGCCGCTTCCTTGCCGCGCCGATGAAGATCTCGAGCTGCTCGCGCGCCTTGGCCTGGCCCACGTATTCGGCCAGGCCCTTGGGCCGCAGCGCACGCTCGATCGCCTCTTCGTTGGGCGAGGCGGGCGCGGCGCTCACGACCCGCCGCCTGGGCGCGAGATCGTCCGCGAAATCATCGGTCTGGATGCTCATGCTGCGCATTATCGGCAGCGCCCCGTCGGCAGGGGGTGGCAGGGCCGCTGGCAGAATCGCCGCCATGCCTCGTGCCGCCGTGCCCCTCTCGCTTGCCTCGCGCCTTGCGCTGTGGATGGCGGTGTGCGCGCTGCTGCTGAAGGCGGCCGTGCCCTGGCTCGCGAGCGTCTCGGCGCAGGTGCAGGGCAAGGCGCTGGTCGAGATCTGCACCGTCCACGGCGTGCAGACCGTCGCGCTGGACACGGGCGAGCCCGCGGCTCCGGAGCCGGGCGTCGCGAAGGCCGGCGAGCCCTGCGCGCTGGCGGCCGTGCTCGCCTTCGGGGCGGCGCCGCCGGCGCCGGTCGCGCTCGCGCCGATCCCATGGCGCGATGCCGCGCTGACGCGGGCGGCGGATGCCGCGGCACCGCATGACGCCAGCGCACGCTGGCATGCACGGCTGAGGCACGGCCCACCGGCGAACGCCTGAGCGTCGTCCTGCCGTGGGCCGGTGTGCGACACGCCGGCCGCCCTGAGTCTGCCCGTCTGCTCCCATGCCGAAACACCCTTCGGCCTTGCGCCACGCCGCAAGGCTGGCCGTGCTCGCTGCCGGCCCCGCCCTGGCGCTCGCCCAGGCCCCCGAACTCGACCGCGTGACCATCGTGGGCAGCCGCCCCGCGACGCTGCCGCTGGAGATTCCCACCACCACCGAGAGCGTGTCCGCAGCGCAGATCGCGCGCGACATCAACGCCACCGACGCCGAGGATGCGCTCAAGTACCTGCCCAGCCTGAATGTGCGCAAGCGCTACATCGGCGACCACGACCACGCCGTGCTGGCCACGCGGGCCTCGGGCACCGGCAACAGCGCCCGCTCGCTCGTCTATGCCGACGGCATCCTGCTGTCCAACCTGCTCGGCAACGGCGCGACCTACACGCCGCGCTGGGGCCTGGTCACGCCCGAGGAGATCGACCGCGTCGACGTGCTCTACGGGCCGTTTGCCGCGGCCTATCCCGGCAACTCGGTCGGGGCCGTGGTGGACTACGTGACCCGCATGCCGCGGGCCTTCGAGGCGCATGTGAAGCTGCAGGGCCACCGCCAGCGCTACGAGCTCGACGGCCACGGCGACCACCACGGCGGCCAGTCCGCCAGCGCCTCGCTCGGCAGCCGCCGCGGCGCGTGGGCGTGGTGGCTCAACCTGCACCGGCTGGACAGCGACGGCCAGCCGATCACCTTTCCCACGCGGCCGGTGTCGCGCACGGCCGTCCCGCCGGCCGGCGTGACGGCCGTGCCGGTCACGGGCGCGGTGGCCGGCCACAACCCGAACGGCCAGCCGTGGTGGATCCTCGGTGCGGGCTCACGCAGCCACACCGTGCAGGACCACGCCAAGCTGAAGCTCGCGCACGACCTCACGCCCACGCTGCGCGCGTCGTACACGCTCGCCCACTGGCGCAACGACACCACCCGCGAGGCCCGCAGCCATCTGCGCGATGCGGCCGGCGCGCCGGTGACCGAGGGCTACATCGACATCGACGGCCGCATCTACCAGCTGCTGCCCGGCGATTTCGCGGGCACGCGCGGGCACCTCGAACACCGGGCGCAGGGCCTCACGGTGAAGAGCCGCACCCGCGGCCCCTGGGACTGGGAGGCGACGGCCAGCCGCTACGACTACCAGCGCGACGAGGTGCGCCATGCCGTCAACGGCGTGACGGATCTCGCCGGCACCGGCTGGGACACGCTCGCGCTCAAGGGCCTCTGGCGGCCCGCCGGTGGCGGGCACACCGTCGAAGGCGGCCTGCAGCGCGACGCCTACCGGCTGCGCTCGCGCGGTGCGCAGGCCTTCCTCGGCAACACGACGCTGGCGAGCCTGTGGGTGCAGGACGCCTGGCGGGTGGACGACGCCTGGCGCGCGGTGCTCGGCCTGCGCGCCGAACGCTGGCGCGCCCATGGCGGCAGCCTCGATGGCGTGCCGTTCGCCGCGCGGCAGGAGACCTGGCTCTCGCCCAAGGCGGCGGTGTCGTACCAGCCCGACGGCGACTGGACGCTCAAGGCCTCGCTCGGCCGCGCGGTGCGGGCGCCGACGGTGGCCGAGCTGTACCAGGGCTCGCTCTCCAGTGGAACCATCGTCCACCACGACCCGGACCTGCGCCCCGAGCGCTCGTGGACGACCGAATGGACCGCCGAGCGCGCGCTGCCGCGCGGTCAGCTGCGCGCCACCTTCTTCGCCGAACGCAGCGTCGATGCGCTGTACACCCAGGCGCTCACCCCGACCGTCAACGCGGTGCAGAACGTGGGGGAGATCCGCACCCGGGGCCTGGAGATGGCCGTGCAGGCGCGGCGCGTGGTGCTGCCGGGCCTCGACCTCGGGGCCAGCCTGACCTATGCCGAATCCATCATCGTGAAGAACGAGGCCTTCCCGGCCAGCGTGGGCCGCTGGCAGCCGCGCGTGCCACGCTGGCGCGCCCATCTGCTCGCGACCTGGCGGCACGACGAACGCTGGAGCGGCACCCTGGGCATGCGCTACAGCGGGCGCCAGTACGGCACCCTCGACAACAGCGATCCGCACGGCCATGCCTACACCGGCGTGAGCACCTTCCTCGTGTCCGACTTGCGCCTCCTGTGCCGTCTCGACCGGCAGTGGTCCGCCGCCTTCGGCATCGACAATCTGGGGAACGAGCGCTACTGGGCCTTCCATCCGTATCCCCAGCGCACCTTCCACGCCGAGCTCAGGTTCGACCTGTGAGCCCATCCCCACCGCATCCTCAACCTGCCATGGAGCCTCTCATGACGTCCTTCTCACGTTCGATCGCTGCCCTCACGCTCGGCCTCGCCGCCCTGGGCGCCCAGGCGCACGAATCCTTCCAGCGCGGCGAACTCGCCATCGAGCATGTCCGTGCCCGTGCCACCGCGCCGGGCCAGCCGGCGGGGGCTGGCTACCTCAGCATCCGCAACACCGGCCGGGCCGGCGACAAGCTGGTGGCCGCATCCGCCGAGGTGGCCGAGCGCACCGAGCTGCACGAGATGAAGATGGACGGCAACGTGATGCGCATGCGCGAGGTCGCGGCCATCGAGGTGCCGGCGGGCAAGACGGTGGAACTGCGCCCGGGCGGCCTGCACATCATGCTCATGGGCCTGAAGGCGCCGCTCAAGCAGGGCGAGCGCTTTGCGCTCACGCTGCGCTTCGAGCAGGCCGGTGAGGTGACGGTGCAGGTGGCCGTCGAGGGTGCGGGCGCAGGCGGCCACTCGCAGCACCAGCACCAGCACCAGCACCACAAGCACTGACAGCAGAAGCCGGCCTTGGGGCCGGCTTCGATCAGTTGCGCAGCATGCCCATCGCCTTGACGAGGCTGCGGCGCATGCGGTTGAACGATTTCTGCAGCACGCCGATCTCGTCGGCCCGGTCCTCGCGGAACTCGGCGAGCGACAGGTCGCCCTGGCTCACGCGCCGTGCGGCGAGTGCCACCTCGCGCACCGGCTTGACCACCAGGCGCTGCAGGAGCCAGTTGAGCGCCAGGAAGAGCGCCACGAACACCGCCACCAGCGATGCGGTGAAGGTGGTGAAGAGCTGCTGCGCCTTTTCCTGGGGCAGCGCGGTCGGCACCGCCACGATCTGCGCACCCACGATCTCGTTGAGCTGCCAGCCGAAGCCGTTCTTGTCGCCATAGCGCGCGAGGAGGCTGGCCGGCGCGGCCGCCGGCGTGCTGTGGCAGGCCAGGCAGGCGGGATTGGTGATGCGGATGGGGCGGGCGACGTAGAAGAGGTCGCCCTTGTCGGTGCTCACCTCGCCCGAGAGCTCGGCGGTCGTCTGCTCGGCGCGAAAGCGGTTGACGATCTCGCGCTCCCAGTCGGTGGGCTTGTCGCGCAGGTTGGTCGGGTTGAGCGTGGCTTCCTTGTAGCTGTAGCCGGGCTGGTGCGCGGCCAGGCGCGCGAGCGTCTCGGTGGCCGCGAAGGCGGGCACCGTCTCGGGCAGGAAGTGGCGCTCCAGCAGCGGGTCGAGGTGGGGCTTGATGTTGTCGACGGTGTAGCCGCGCACGGCCACCGCCACGTCCATCAGGCGCTGTGCATCCCGCACCACCTCGGCGCTCGCGTTGGCCTGCACCAGCCGGTACACCGTGCCGCCGGCCACGGCCAGCGCGATCAGGAAGAGCGCGGTGAAGACGAGGTTGAATCTGAGCTTCAGGTTCATGACGGGTCTCGCAAGGGGTCAGGGTGAATACGAGCCATGCCGCGCCCGACGGGCGGCGGCATGCAGGCTCGCGCCAGGGTCGTCAGTGGTCGCTGGATCGCGACGAGAGGGTGGCGTGCCGGAAACGGGTGCGCTGCTCGTCGCTTTCGAGGTGCGATTCCAGGCGTTGCAGCAGTTCGGCAACGGAATCGGCGCGCTCGGCTTCGGTGTCCAGCAGCAGATCGGCGATCGGCCCGAGCTCGTGCGCGAGCGCCTCGCGCAGGCGGTCGCGTTGCGGCGGGGTGATGCGGAAGGTGCGGTGCAGCGGGGGGTCGAGCGGCGCGGGGCTGGTGCTGTCGAGGTCGGCTGGCGTCGTGTCGGCCGCCTCGTGGTGGCGGCGCACCGCCCAGGACGCGAGCCATGCCTGCCGCTCCTGCAGGTTGAGCAGCATGCGGGCGGCCGCGGCCATGAACTCGTCTTCGCTCTTGGCATGTGCCGCGCAGCGCTTCAGGTGCGGCGCCACATTCGTGTTGAGTCGCTTGCGCAAGGAGCGCTCGACGCGGGCGAAGAGACGGGGGTGGATGATGTCGCTCATGAACCGGGGACGGCTGCGAGATGCGGGCGGATTCTAGGGGGGCGACCCTCGCAGCGGTGGGGGCATTTGCGGGGGTTCCCCCACGACCCGGTGCAAGTTGTAAGGAATGTTTGCACGTGTGTGCGATTCACGTCGCGTTCATCGCGCCAGCGCTTTCAGGGCGAGCTTGATGCCTTCGCTCACGCCCACGTCGACCGGCAGGCTTTTCAAGGCGAGTGCGGCTTCCTTGTCGCTGTAGCCGAGCGCGACGAGCGCCTGCAGGATGTCGGCCTGCGCGTCGCTGGCCACGCTCTGCGGCAGCGCCAGGTCGGGCCCGAGCTTGCCTTTCAGTTCGAGCAACAGGCGCTCGGCGGTCTTCTTGCCGATGCCCGGCACCTTCACCAGGCGGCCGCTTTCCTGCATGGACACGGCCTGGGCCAGCTCGGCCACGCTCAGCCCCGAGAGGATGGCGAGGGCCGTGCGGGGGCCCACGCCGGAGATCCTGACGAGTTGCCGGAAGGTCGCGCGCTCCTCGGCGGTGAGGAAACCGAAGAGCACCTGCGCGTCTTCGCGCACGACGAAGTGCGTGAGCAGCGTGACACGTTCGCCGAGCGCCGGCAGGTTGTAGAACGTGCTCATCGGCACGTCGACCTCGTAGCCGACGCCGCCCACGTCGACCAGCAGCTGGGGCGGATTCTTCTCCGCGAGCAGCCCGGTCAGGCGCCCGATCATCGACGGAACAGGCCCAGGCGCTGTGCTTCCAGCGCCGCCTCGGCCCGCGAACTCACGTTGAGCTTGCGGTAGATCTGCTTCACGTAGTCGGCGATCGTGTGGCGCGAGAGGTTGAGCTGCACGCCGATCTCGGGCAGCGTGAAGCCCTTGGCCACCCACAGCAGCACCTCGTTTTCACGGTCGGTGAGCTGCACGTGCGGCAGGTTCTGCGGGCGCTCCTGCGGCTTGTTCTGCGCCGCGAAGTAGGCGATCACGCGGCGCGCAATCGAAGGCGACAGCGGCGGCTCGCCCTGGCTGATGCGCTGCAGCTGCTCGACGAAGTGTTCGCGCGGCTGCTCTTTCAGCAGGTAGCCGAAGGCCCCGGCCTGCAGCGCGGGAAAGAGGTGCTCGTCGTCGTCGTGGATCGTCACGACCACCGATTGCGCTTCCGGCTGCGCCTTCTGCAGCGCGGCCACCACGTCGACACCGGAGCCGTCGGGCAGTCCGAGGTCGATGAGCGCGATCTCGAAGCGCTCGGCGGTGATCAGCGCCAGCGCGTCGTGCACCCGGGCCGCCTCCAGCACATGGGCCTGCGGGAACACCTGCAACGCCAGGGCTTTCAGCCAGGCGCGGATCTCGGGGAGGTCTTCCAGCAACAGGATCTTGTTCATGGGCGCTCGCACGGTGAAAAACCGAAGTGCATCCTAACAGTCGACCTGCTGGAAGAGGGGCTTTGCGCGGGCTGCTTTCACGCCGTGCCCAGGGGGAGCGTGAGCCGGATCACGGTTCCGTAGCCGGGGCCCGACTCGACCAGGCACTGGCCCTGCATCTGCTTGGCCCGGTGCTTCATGCTCGCCATGCCGTGGCCGCGGTCGAGCTTGCCGTCGAGCTCCATCGGGATGCCCTTGCCGTTGTCCTGCACCACCAGCACGAAATCTTGCTGGCCGAGCGTGCAGCGCACCTTGCAGTGCGAGGCGCCGCTGTGCTTGATGACGTTGCTCACCGCCTCGCGCAGGATGCGGGTCGTCTGCACGAAGGCGCGCGCCGAGAGCAGCTGCGTCACGTCTTCGCTCGGGCTGCGCCAGTCGACCTCGATGCCCGCCTGGCCCAGGCGCGAGACCGTCTCGGCGCGCCAGTCGGCCAGGGCGTCGGCCACCGGCAGCGGCTTGCCGGTGAGGCCGCGCACCGACAGGCGCATTTCCTCGAGCGCCTCGCGGGCGAGCGAGGAGATGCGCTCCGATTCGCTCGTGTGCACGATCGTGAGCAGCTTGGCCCCCAGGTCGTCGTGCAGGTCGCCGGCGATGCGCTTGCGCTCCTTCTCGGTCACCTGCTCCACGCGCAGCTCGGCCATCTGCACGTAGTTGCGCTCCATCTCGGCCGTGGCTTCGGCGATGCGGCGCTCGACCGAATTGCGTGCGGCGTCCGCGGCCCGGAGCGCCATGCCGAAGACGCGGATCTGCCGCGAGGCGATCATGAAGAACATCACCGGCAGCGCATAGTGCAGCAGGTTCGCGCGCGGCAGCCAGTCGAGCTGCGCGGCGCGGTCCAGCGCCACCAGCGCGACGACGGCCGACATCATGATGGCCATCGGCCAGAAGGTGCTGCGCCGCGCGCGCCGCTCGGTGACGAGGTAGAGCACCATCACCGCGGCCACCTCGAGTGCCATCAGCATGTACCAGGCGGCGCTCAGGTTGAAGAGCCGCGTGGGGCCGGCGAGCCACAGCGTGAGCGGCACCAGCACGCACTGCGCGATCAGCCCCGCCTCGATCATGCGCGAGCGCAGCGCGCTGTAGCTCAGCAGGAACTGCACCACGAGCGCGGTGAGGATGGCGAAGCCCACGCACACCAGCAGTTCGAAGGTGGGGGTCTCCAACGGCACATCGCGCCACCAGGTGCGCAGGCCCAGCACGTTCCAGGCGACGATCACGAGCCCGAGGTAGCCCAGGTGCGCCTCCTGCCGGTTGATCGCGCCGAGGAAGAGCAGGAAGGCCGCGAGCACGGTCGTCGCGACGGCCAGCATCTGCACCACGGTGATGTTCCAGTACGTGCGGGCGGCATGAAGGTCGGCGAGCTCGGCGTGCGGGCCGATCAGCACCGGCGACAGGCCGCCCGAGCGCTGGCGCGACGAGACCTTCTGCACCGCGTAGCCCTGCACCTTCACATCGAGCGTGTTGCCCTCGGGCCTGAGCAGCTGGCCGGGCAGCGTGACGAGCTGCGGATAGAAGCAGTGCCGGGTGAGCGGCTCCGACATGCGGCCCACGCGATGGACCAGCGAGCCGTTGAGCCAGACCTCGGCATTGCTGCACACCCGCTCGATGTAGGCGGCCAGGAGCTGCCCGGGGTCGCCGCTGGCGGCGGGCGCGTCGAAGCGCAGCCGGTACCAGATGGGCCCGTCCTCGCGCGGTCGGCTTTGCCACCAGTCGTCGGGCAGGTTCACCGCGCGCGCGCCGTCTTCGGACGGGAACTCCGCACCGGCGTCGCCGGCGGTGAGCGCCTGCTGCAGCACGATCACCTGTCCCTGTGCGGCCTGCGCGCCCGGCGGCAGCGCCAGGAGCGGTGCGAGGAAAAGGAGGAGGATCAGCCAGGCAAGTGGCCCGCGCCAGACCGGCGCGGCGGGAAGACGTGGGCGCTCGTGCATGGCGGCCGATTGTGCAGGAGGGTCTTGTGTGCGCTCGTGCCGCGCCGGGCGCAGCGACAATCGCGTTTTGCCCCGGGGCCTTGCATCTTGATCCTTCGCCACGCCTTCATCCCGCTCGACAACACCCGCCTGTCGCACCTGTGCGGCAGCCTCGACGAGCACCTGCGCAGCATCGAGGAAGCCTTCGGCGTGAGCATCTCGCGCCGCAACGAATCCTTCCGCATCGAAGGCGCCAAGGCCGATGCCGAACGCGCGGTCGCCCTGCTGCAGTCGCTCTACGACCGGGCGCGCAAGCCGATCTCGCCCGAGGCCTTCCAGCTGGCCCTGGTCGAGGCGATGGCCGACGCGCCGCGCACGCGCAAGCGCACCCCGGCTGCGCGCGAGGCGGGTGCCGAGGCGCCGGCCGAAGGCGAGGTCGTGCTGCGTACGCGCCGCAGCGAGCTCTCGGGCCGCACGACCAACCAGCACCGCTACCTGCACAACATCCAGTCGCACGACATCACCTTCGGCATCGGCCCGGCCGGCACCGGCAAGACGTTCCTGGCGGTGGCCTGCGCAGTGGACGCCCTGGAGCGCAGCAGCGTGCAGCGCATCATCCTCACCCGCCCGGCAGTGGAGGCCGGCGAGCGGCTGGGGTTCCTCCCCGGCGACCTGGCGCAGAAGGTCGATCCCTACCTGCGCCCGCTCTACGACGCGCTCTACGACCTGATGGGGTTCGAGAAGGTCGGTCGGGCCTTCGAGAAGGGCAACATCGAGATCGCGCCGCTCGCGTTCATGCGCGGCCGCACGCTCAACCATGCCTTCGTGATCCTCGACGAGGCGCAGAACACCACGCGCGAGCAGATGAAGATGTTCCTCACGCGCATCGGCTTCGGCAGCAAGTGCGTGGTCACCGGCGACGTGAGCCAGATCGACCTCCCGCGCGGCACCGACAGCGGGCTGGTGGACGCCGAGCGCGTGCTGCGCCGCGTGAGCGGCATCGCGATGACGCGCTTCACCGCCGCCGACGTGGTGCGCCATCCGCTGGTGGCGCGCATCGTCGAGGCCTACGACGCCGCGCCGCCGGAGCAGGGCTGATGGCGCGGCCCGCGCTCTCGCTCTCGCTGCAGTTCGCCGACCCCTCGCACCGCGCGATCCTCCCGCGCCACCGCGTCGCCCGGTGGATCCGTGCGGCTCTGGAGGCGCCGGCCGAGATCGCCGTGCGCATCGTCGATGCCGAGGAAGGCCGCGCGCTCAACCGCGATTTCCGCGGCAAGGACTACGCCACCAACGTGCTCACCTTCGACTACGCGCACGAGCCGGTGGTGCATGCCGACCTCATCCTGTGCGCGCCGGTCGTCGAGGCCGAGGCCCGCGACCTGAACATCACGCTCGAAGCGCACTACGCGCACCTGCTCGTGCACGGCACGCTGCACGCGCAGGGCCACGACCACGAGGACGACGACGAGGCGCGCGAGATGGAAGCGCAGGAGACCGCCATCCTGGCCGGCCTGGGATACGACGATCCCTACCGCCGCTGAGCGGAGGCCGCCGTCACTCTCCGGAGGTCGAGGTGCTCAGGTAGCGCTTGCGCCAGAAGAAGACGCCCAGGCCCACGCCCAGCACCACCATCGTGATGGTCGCGATCCACACGCCGGTCTCGGCGTGGATGAGCGGCAGGCCGTCGAAGTTCATCCCGAAGAAGCCGGTGATGAGGTTGAGCGGCATGAAGATGGCCGTGAGCACGGTGAGCGTGCGCATGATGTCGTTGGTGCGGTTGCTCTGCGCCGAGAAGTGCATCTGCACCGCCGTCTCGGCCGACGATTCCAGGCGCCGCACATGGCTCAGCACGCGCTCGATGTGCTCCAGCACGTCGCGCGAGCGCAGGCGCAGCAGCTCGCGCTCGCGCAGCAGCGTCGAGCTCTCCTCGGCCGGCCATTCCTCCAGCGCGTCGATCCACTCGATGACGGCGCTGCGCTGGTCTTCGCAGGTGTCCTCGAGCACGTGCAGCGCGTTGCGCGAGTCGAGCAGCACCTGCCAGCTGTCGAAGCGGCTGCGCGGGTTGAACAGCTCCTGCTGCAGGTAGCCCAGCTGCCTGGTGAGGATGCGGCGCAGCTCCAGATAGCTGTCGACCATGTGGTTGACCATGCGCAGCATGAGATCCGCGGGGCTGGCCGGCAGGCGCGCGCCGATGGGGCTGCGCTCTCCGCTGCCGAGCGTCATCTGCTGCAGGCGCGTGGCGAAGAAGTCGCGCACGGGGCAATCGGTCGGGTGCACCGAGAGCAGCACGCGGTCGAAGACGGCGAAGCCCACGGGGCTGGTGTCGATGGCGACGAGCGCGCGCTTGGCGCTGCCGGGCGCGCCCTGCGACTCGTCGGGGAAGGCCGCCGCACCGCCCGTGCCGGCGGCGAGGCGGCGAAACACCATCAGGTCGTAGCTGGAGGTGTAGTCGAAGTGCGAGGGCAGTTGCTGGTTCAGCAGGTCGGAGATGTGCAGGTCCACGATCTGCGTGCCGGTCCAGCGCTGGAAGGCCGACTGCAGCGCGGCCGTGCCGACTTCGAACTCGCGGCGGATGGTCCCGATCCACAGGTAGCCGCTCGGCGGCAGCCGCTGCGGCAGCTCGGCCAGCTCGACGAACTGCTCCGGGGTGATGTGGAAGATCCGCATCGCGCGGGACGGTGTCAGCGCTGGCGCAGCAGTCGCGCCGCTTCGAGCGCGAAATAGGTGAGCACGCCATCGGCCCCGGCGCGCTTGAAGGCGAGCAGGCTCTCCATCATCACGGCGTCGTGGTCGAGCCAGCCGTTGCGGGCGGCGGCCTTCAGCATCGCGTATTCGCCGCTCACCTGGTAGGCGAAGGTGGGCACGCGGAACTCGTCCTTCACGCGGCGCACGATGTCGAGGTACGGCATGCCCGGCTTGACCATCACCATGTCGGCGCCTTCGGCGAGGTCGAGCGCGACCTCGCGCAGCGCCTCGTCGGTGTTGGCCGGGTCCATCTGGTAGACCTTCTTGTTGCCCTTGCCCAGGTTGCCGGCCGAACCGACGGCATCGCGGAACGGGCCGTAGAAGGCGCTCGCGTACTTGGCGCTGTACGCCATGATCCGCGTGTGGATGTGGCCGCGCGCCTCGAGCAGGTTGCGGATCGCGCCGATGCGCCCGTCCATCATGTCGCTCGGGGCGACGATGTCGACGCCGGCCTCGGCCTGCACCAGCGCCTGCTGCGCGAGGATCTGGACCGTCTCGTCGTTGAGGATGTAGCCGCTCGCGTCGCGCACGCCGTCCTGGCCGTGCGAGGTGTAGGGGTCGAGCGCCACGTCGGTGAGGATGCCGAGCTCGGGGAAGCGCTTCTTCAGTTCGCGCACGGCCTCGGGCACCAGGCCTTGCGGGTTGATCGCTTCGGCGCCGTCCTCGCTCTTGTGCTCCGGGTCGATGACCGGGAACAGCGCGAGCACCGGGATGCCCAGGCGCACGCATTCTTCGGCGACCGGCAGCAGCTGGTCGACGCTCAGGCGCTGCACGCCGGGCATGGAGTCGACGTTCTGGATCTCGTTCTTGCCCGGCAGCACGAAGACCGGGAGGATCAGGTCGCTGACCTGCACATGGTGCTCGCGCACCAGCGCACGCGTGAAGTCATCGCGGCGCAGGCGGCGCGGCCGGCTCGCAGGGTAGGGCGGAGGTGTGTGCACGGCGCGGTTCCAGCGGGCAAGACAGTGAACGGAAATGCGATGAGAGGCGCAGTTCGCACAGTGCGTTTTGACCGTCTCGCACGGTGGTACGCACAGCGCTGCCTTCTGCTAAAGTCGCCCGCGGATGATAGCCGCAAGGTGGTCATCCCCTGCTTTTCCTCCCTGAGCAGGAGCCTTACCGTGATGACAGCGATGAGGCTTTCAAGCCCTGGCCCGATGGCCGGGGCTTTTTTTATGGCCGTCTCATAAACTGCGTCGGATGAGCAGCCTCTATCCCTGGGTCAAGGCCTTCCACATCGTCTTCGTGGCCAGCTGGTTCGCCGGCCTCTTCTACCTGCCGCGCATCTTCGTGAACCTCACCATGGTGCCGGCCGACAGCCACGCCGAGCGTGAGCGCCTCCTGCTGATGGCGCGCCGGCTGTACCGCTTCGCGAGCTTCCTCATGGTGCCGGCCATCGCGCTCGGCCTGTGGCTGTGGCTGGGCTTCGGCGTGGGCGGCGGCTGGATGCACGCCAAGCTCGCGCTCGTGGTGCTGGCGCTCGGGTACCACCATGCGTGCCGATCGCTGCTGCGCAAGTTCGAAGGTTTCAGCAACACGCGCAGCGAACGCTGGTTCCGCGTCTTCAACGAGGTGTCGGTCGTGCTCTTCGCGGCGATCGTCATCCTGGTCGTCGTCAAGCCCTTCTGACCGGCACGCCGCACGCCATGTCCGCGCGACACCGCAGTTCTGCTGCGCCGCTGGGCTGGCTGTACGCGGCGCTCATCGTCTACGCGAGCCTGTCGCCCTTCACCGGCTGGAAGCAGCCGTCGGGTGTGCCGCTCTTCGGCTTCGGCAACATGCCGTGGCAGCCGTACTGGACGTGGTTCGACGTCATCTCCAACGTCATCGGCTACATGCCGCTGGGCGCGCTGGTGTTCGGCGCGCAGGTGCGCGGCGGGCGGGCGGCCGGGTGGGCGGCACTGAACACGGTGATCGCCGGCGCCCTGCTGTCGCTGTGCATGGAGAGCCTGCAGAACTGGCTGCCGCGGCGGGTGCCGTCGATGGCCGACTGGCTGCTCAACACCGGCGGCACGGTGCTCGGCCTGCTGGTGGCCGTGGTGGTGCGCCGGCTGGGTGGCGTGGACCGCTGGCAGCGTCTGCGCGACCGCTGGTTCATCCCGCGCAGCGCGGGCGGCATCGCGCTCCTGCTGCTGTGGCCGGTGGGGCTGTTCTTTCCCTCGTCGGTGCCCTTCGGCCTGGGCCAGGGCGTGCAGCGGCTGCGCGAGATGGTGGCGGGCTGGCTCGCGGGAACGCCGTGGGAAAGCTGGGTCGAGGGCTGGGTGCAGGCGGGCGACGCGCTCACGCCCTTGTCGCGCAGCGCCGAGTGGCTGGCGATCGTGCTGGGCGTGCTGGCGCCGAGCTTCGTGGCGTTCTGCATCATGCGGCCCGGCTGGCACCGCGTGGCGCAGGTGCCGGCGGCGCTGGCCATCGGGCTGGCGGCGACGACCCTCTCCACGGTGCTCGGCTTCGGGCCGCAGCACGCCTGGGCGTGGGTGACGCCGGCGGTGGCGCCGGCGCTGGTGGCGAGCGTGTGCATCGGGCTCGCGATCGCCTTCGTGCCGCCGCGTGTCGTGGCCGCGCTCGGGCTGGTCGCGCTCACCGTGCTCGTGGCGATCGTCAACCAGGCGCCGGAAGATCCTTATTACGCGGAGAGCCTGCAGTCCTGGGAGCAGGGCCGCTTCATCCGCTTCCACGGCCTCGCGCAGTGGGTGGGCTGGCTGTGGCCCTTCGCCGGACTCATGTACCTCTTCGCACGCGCCGTGTCGCGCGACGAGGCTTCCTAGAATAGGCCATGACTTATTTCCAGCGGCACATCTTCTTCTGCCTGAACCAGCGCGACAACGGCGAAGACTGCTGCGCCGATCACAACGCCAAGGCGGGCTTCGAGCGCTGCAAGTCGCGCGTCAAGGCGGAGAAGCTCGCCGGCCCCGGCGGGGTGCGTGTCAACAAGGCCGGCTGCCTCGACCGCTGCGCCGGCGGCCCGGTCGCCGTGGTCTACCCCGAGGCGGTCTGGTACACGTATGTCGACGAATCCGACATCGACGAGATCGTCGAGTCGCACCTGAAGCGCGGCGAAGTGGTCGAGCGGCTGCTGCTGCCGCCCACCGTGGGGCGATGAACGCCCAGACGCAACGCGTGCGCATCGCCGGCCCCGCCGGCGAGATCGAATGCGCGATCGACGAGCCCGCCGAGGCGCCTCGCGGCGTGGCGGTGCTGTGCCATCCGCATCCGCTGCACGGCGGCACCATGGACAACAAGGTGGTGCAGACGCTCGCCCGTGCCTTCGTGCAGCTCGGCCTGCGCGCCGTGCGCTTCAACTTCCGCGGCGTGGCCGGCTCGCAGGGCCGGTGGGACGAGGGCCGCGGCGAGGTGGACGATGCGCTCGCCGTGATCGCGGCCCACCGCGACCCCGCGCTGCCGCTGCAGCTCGGCGGCTTCTCCTTCGGCGGCTACGTGGCCGCGCAGGCCGCACACCAGCTGCCCGAGGCGGAGCGGCCCACGTGGCTCGCACTCATCGCGCCCTCCACGCGCAAGCAGGAGGTGCCGCCCGTGCCCGAGGGCACGCTGGTGGTCCATGGCGAATCCGACGACGTGGTGCCGCTCGAGGCCACGCTCGACTGGGCGCGCCCGCAGGCCCTGCCGGTGGTCGTGGTCCCCGGGGCCGGGCACTTTTTCCATGGGCAACTTCCCTTGCTCAAGAACTTGGTGGTGCGATACGGCTCATAGAGCCGTGCCGCGCGGCGCATGGCGTCGCCCTTCCACCCTCCTCACAACAACCCGCTGCATGAAAAAACTCCTTGCGCTCCTGCTGACGTTCGTCTGTTCCGCTGCTCTCGCACAAGCGCCCACCCCACCCGAGGTCGCCGCGCGCAACTATGTCCTGATCGACGTCACCACCGGCCAGACGCTCGCCGAGCGTGAAGCCGACGCCACCGCCGACCCGGCCTCGCTCACCAAGCTGATGACCGCCTACCTCGTCTTCACCGCGCTGCGCGAGAACAAGCTCACGCTGGAGCAGACGCTGCCGGTCTCGCTGCGCGCCTGGGAAGAGCGCAAGGGCGGCGGCTCGCTGATGTTCATCGAGCCGCGCAGCAAGCCGACCGTGGCCGACCTGCTGCGCGGGCTGATCGTCAACTCCGGCAACGACGCGGCCGTGGTGCTGGCCGAAGGCGTGGGCGGCTCGCTCGACAACTTCGTGGCCATGATGAACCGCCAGGCGCAGGCGTGGGGCCTCAAGAACACCGCCTTCAAGAACGTGACCGGCCTCACCGAGGCGGGCCACAAGAGCACCGCGCGCGACGTGGCCACCATTGCCGCCCACATCATTCGCGACTTCCCCGAGCACTACGCGCTCTACTCGATCAAGAAGTACCGCTTCGAGGGCTCGCCCGCCACCAACGAAAACAACCGCAACGTGCTGCTGCTGCGCGACCCGAGCGTGGACGGCATGAAGACCGGCTACACCGAAGCGGCCGGCTATTGCATGGTGATCTCGGCGCAGCGCGATTTCCCCAACCTCGCGGCCACCGGCAACGGCGGGGGCAAGCGCCGCCTGCTGAGCGTGGTGATGGGCACGGCCTCGATGGACGCCCGCGCCAACGAGAGCCAGAAGCTCCTCAACTGGGGCTTCCAGGCCTTCGACACCGTGCGCCTCTTCGAGGCCGGCAAGGCGCTCGTGACCGTGCCGGTGTGGAAGGGCTCAGCCAACGAAGCGCGGCTCGGCAGCACCGGCGGCGTGTTCGTGAGCGTGCCCAAGGGCGAAGGCGCCAAGCTGCAGACCAAGGTCGAGCGCACCGACCCGCTGGTCGCCCCGCTCGCGCAGGGCCAGCGCGTGGGCACGCTCAAGGTGACCACCTCCGCCGGCACCCTGGTGGCCGAGCGGCCGCTGGTCGTCCTCGATGCGGTGGACCAGGCCGGTCTGCTGGGTCGGGCATGGGATGCGGTGCGCCTGTGGATCAAGTAACCTGACCGGCACGCTTCGGTCAGAGGCGGGCACCCGGAGGCACCATGGTCGAGATTCCTGACAGCGTGTGCTACCTCAACGGCGAGTTCCTGCCCCTGCGCGAGGCCCGCGTCTCGGTGCTCGACCGCGGCTTCCTCTTCGGCGACGGCATCTACGAAGTGCTGCCGGTCTATGGGCGCCGCCTCTTCCGCTACGAGGAGCACATGGCGCGCATGGGCCGCAGCCTCGCCAAGATCCGCATCCCCAACCCCTACAGCGCGGTGCGCTGGCTGGAGCTGTGCCGAGAGGTCGTGGCACAGCAAGCGAGCGACGACCAGGCGCTCTACCTCCAGGTGACGCGCGGCGTGGCGCCGCGCAACCACGTGATGCCGGCCGAGGCCGAGCCCACGGTCTTCATGATGAGCAACCCGCTGGTGCAGCCGAGCGCCGAGGAGCGCCACCGCGGCGTGGCCTGCGTCACCGCGCGCGACTTCCGCTGGGAGCGCGCCGATCTCAAGTCCATCTCGCTGCTGGGCAACGTGCTCGCGCGCCAGATGTCGGCCGACCACGGTGCGGCCGAGACCATCCTGCTGCGCGGCGGCTACCTCACCGAGGCCTCGGCCAGCAACGTGTGGGTCGTGCACGAGGGCGCCGTGCTCGGGCCGCCCAAGAGCGAACACGTGCTCGAAGGCATCCGCTACGAGCTCATCCGCGAGCTGTGCGAGGAGATGGGCATCGCGTTCAACCTGCGGCCCATCGCCGAGGCCGACCTCCTGGCCGCCGACGAGGTGATGCTGAGCTCCGCCGCCAAGGAGGTGCTGCCCGTGACCACGATCGACGGCGAGCCCGTCGGCCATGGCGCGCTGCGCGGCAAGCCCGGCCCTGTCTACGCACGCCTCTACGAGGCCTACCAGCGCGCCAAGCACGCGCAGTCGCTATGAAACACATCCCGCCTGAAGAGTCGCTCATCGAGTACCCGTCGCGCTTTCCCATCAAGGTGATGGGCGAGAACGTGGAGGGCTTCGTCCACGCCGTCACGCAGGTGGCGAAGAACTTCGACCCCGGCTTCGATGCGGCCACCGTCGAGACGCGGCCGAGCAGCGGCGGCAAGTACCTGGGCGTGACCATCACCATCACCGCCACGAGCCGCGAGCAGCTCGACGAGCTCTACCGCACGCTCACCACCCACCCGATGGTGAAGGTCGTGCTGTGAGGGTGGCGACGTGACCGCCGCGCCGGTGGCGCGCGGCATCTACAGGATCCCCGCCCAGGAGCGCATCGTCTTCGGCGAACCGGCCGGCGAGGCCGTGCGAGCCGAGGCCGAGCGGCTGGGCGCACGGCGCGTCTTCCTCACCAGCAGCGCCTCGCTCGCACGCCTGACCGACGGGCCGCTGCAGCAGGTGCGGCGTGCGCTCGGCGAACGCTGCGTGGGCGCCTGGAGCGCCATGCGCGCGCACAGTCCGCGCGAGGACGTGATCGCGGCGGCCAACGCTGCCCGCGAGGCCGGCGCGGATCTGCTGGTCGCCATCGGTGGCGGCTCGGTGATCGACGGCACCAAGGCCGCGCTCGCCTGCCTCTGGCAAGGCCTGGACACGCCCGAGGCGCTGGCACCCTTCCTGGCCGAGGGCACGGCGGCGCGCGCGATCGAGGCGCCGGCCGATCCGATCCGCATGCTCTCGGTCTCGACCACGCTCTCGGCGGCCGACTTCACCTCGCGTGCCGGCGTGACCGACACCGCCACGCGCGCCAAGCAGGGCTTCGGCCATCCGCTGCTCGTGCCGCGGGTGGCGGTGCTGGATCCGCGCGCCACGCTGCACACGCCGCTGCCGCTGCTGCTGTCCACCGGCATCCGCGCGGTGGACCATGCGGTCGAGAGCCACTGCGCGCCGCGCGCCCATGCGCTCACCTCCATGCACGCCCTCGAAGGGCTGCGCCTGCTCGCGCGTGCGCTGCCCGCGATCCATGCCGACCCGACGGCGCTCGCCCCGCGCGGCGAGGCGCAGCTCGGCATGTGGCAGGCGATGTGGGGCGCGTCCTCGGGCGCCGGCACCGGCGCGAGCCACGGCATCGGCTATGCGCTGGGCGGCAGGTTCGACATCCCCCACGGCGAGACCTCCTGCGTGATGCTCGCGCCGGTGCTGCGCTACAACGAACCGGTCAACGCCGACCGCCAGGCCGCGCTGCTGCAGGCCATGGGCGGCACCGCGCCCACTGCGGCCGATGCCATCGCGTCGCTCGTGCGGGGCCTGGGCCTGCCGGGCTCGCTGCAGGCGTTGGGTTTGAAGCCCGCCGACCTCGACGAGATCGCGCGCCGCGCGCTCGCCTACCCGCCGGTGCGCCACAACCCGCGCCCGATCCGCAGCGAGGCCAACGTGCGCGAGATCCTCGATCTCGCGTGGCGTGGTCTCGCGCCTGCCTGACGCCATGGCCGCCAGTCCCGTGCTGCGCACCCTCGGCCGTGTGGACTACGCCACCACCGCCGAGCAGATGCGCGCCTACACCGAGACCCGCGGACCCGACACGCCCGACGAGATCTGGCTGTGCGAGCACGACCCGGTCTACACCCAGGGCATCGCCGGCAAGGCCGAGCATGTGTTGGCGCCCGAAGGCATCCCGGTGGTGCAGACCAACCGCGGCGGCCAGGTGACGTACCACGGCCCCGGGCAGGTGGTCGCCTATCCGCTGATCGACCTCAAGCGCCTGGGCATCTACGTCAAGGAATACGTCTACCGCCTGGAGCACTGCGTGCTCAAGACGCTGGAGAGCTTCGACATCACCGGCCACCGCGTGGCCGGTGCCCCGGGCATCTACGTCAACCTCACCGATCCCCACGGCCATGCCGCGCTGACCGGCCCGCGGCCCGATCCGTTCGCCGGCCTGGGCAAGATCGCCGCGCTCGGCATCAAGGTGAGCCGTCACTGCGCGTATCACGGCGTGGCGCTCAACGTGGCCATGGACCTGACCCCCTACGGCCGCATCAACCCTTGCGGTTACGCAGGGCTCGCGACGGTCGACCTGGCTACACTGGGCGTCCGCACCGACTGGAACACGGTCGCCGAGCGGCTCGGCCACAAGCTCGCCGCGCACCTGAGCTGATCACGGCTCGCATCGAAAGCTCACCCCCATGTCCACCGAGAAGGTCGTCCACACCGCCCAGGACGCGGCCACCTACGACGCCACGGCCAAGCAGAAGTCGCACGCCAAGACCGCACGCATCCCGATCAAGATCGTGCCGGCCGAGACGCTCAAGAAGCCCGACTGGATCCGCGTGAAGGCGGGTTCGCACAACACGCGCTTCTACGAGATCAAGCAGATCCTGCGCGAGCACAAGCTGCACACCGTGTGCGAAGAGGCCTCGTGCCCCAACATCGGTGAATGCTTCGGCGGCGGCACGGCGACCTTCATGATCATGGGCGACAAGTGCACGCGCCGCTGCCCCTTCTGCGACGTGGGCCACGGTCGGCCCGACCCGCTGGACGCCGACGAGCCGGCCAGCCTCGCCAAGACGATCGCCGCGCTCAAGCTCAAGTACGTGGTCATCACGAGCGTCGACCGCGACGACCTGCGCGACGGCGGCGCCGCCCACTTCGTGGAGTGCATCCGCAAGGTGCGCGAGCTCTCGCCCGAGACGCGCATCGAGATCCTCACGCCCGACTTCCGCGGCCGCATGGACCGCGCGCTCGAGATCCTCAAGGCTGCGCCGCCCGACGTGATGAACCACAACATGGAGACCGTCCCGCGCCTGTACAAGGAAGCGCGCCCCGGCTCCGACTACGCCTACAGCCTCAACCTGCTCAAGCGCTTCAAGGAGTTCGCCCCCGGCGTGCCCACCAAGAGCGGCCTGATGGTGGGCCTGGGCGAGACCGATGACGAGATCCTGCAGGTGATGCGCGACATGCGCGAGCACGGCATCGACATGCTCACCATCGGCCAGTACCTCGCGCCCTCGGGCCACCACCTGCCGGTGCGCCGCTACGTGCACCCCGACATCTTCAGGATGTACGAGGCCGAGGCCAAGGCGATGGGCTTCACCCACGCCGCGGTGGGCGCGCTGGTGCGTTCGTCGTACCACGCCGACCAGCAGGCGCATCAGGCGGGCGTTGCCATTCCCGCCGATGCCACGCCCGCGCCGGTCACGGGCTGAGCGGCGCCCCGTAGCCGCCGCCGCCCGGCGTCTCGATCACGAAGACATCACCCGGCTGCATCTCGGCCTGGCCGATGTGCGGCAGCGTCTCCACGCGGCCATCGGCGCGCTCCACGCGGTTGACCCCCGGCGCACCCGGCTGCCCACCGGCCATGCCGAAGGCGGGGTGCACGCGCCCGTTGCTGAGGATGGACGCCGTCATGGGCGCGAGGAAGCGCACGCGGCGCACGCCGCCATCGCCGCCACGCCAGCGGCCGGCGCCGCCCGAGCCGGCGCGGATCTCGTAGCTGTCGAGCCGCACCGGGTAGCGGAACTCCAGCACCTCGGGGTCGGTGAGGCGTGAATTGGTCATGTGGGCCTGGACCACGCTCGTGCCCGCGTAGCCGGGGCCGGCACCCGAGCCGCCGGAGATCGTCTCGTAATACTGGTAGGTCGCGTCGCCGAAGGTGAAGTTGTTCATCGTGCACTGGCTCGCGGCCATCACGCCGAGCGCACCGTAGAGCGCGTTGGTCACGCACATCGACGTCTCCACGTTGCCGGCGACCACGGCCGCCGGATGGCGCGGGTTGAGCATGCAGCCCTCGGGCACGATCACCTCGATGGGTTTGAGGCAGCCCGCGTTGAGCGGGATCTCGTCGTCCACCAGCGTGCGGAAGACGTAGAGCACCGCCGCCATGGTGATGGAGCGCGGCGCGTTGAAGTTGTGGGGCAGCTGCGCGCTGGTGCCGGTGAAGTCGACGGTCGCGCGCCGCGCCTTGGCATCCACGCTCACCTTGACGCGGATCACCGCGCCGTTGTCGAGCGGCAGGGTGTATTCGCCGTCCTTCAGCGCCGTGATGACGCGGCGCACCGACTCCTCGGCGTTGTCCTGCACGTGGGCCATGTAGGCGGCCACCGTCTCGCGGCCGTACTGCGCGACCATGGCCTTGAGCTCCTGCACGCCCTTCTCGTTGGCCGCGATCTGTGCGCGCAGGTCGGCGAGGTTCTGCTGCGGGTTGCGCGAGGGGTAGGGGCCGCGGGACAGCAGCTCCAGCAGCTCGGCCTCGCGCAGGCGGCCGGCGGACACGAGCTGGAAGTTGTCGATGAGCACGCCCTCTTCATCGATGGAGGTCGAGAAGGGCGGCACCGAGCCCGGCGTGATGCCGCCGATGTCGGCATGGTGGCCACGCGAGGCCACGTAGAACGAAGGCTGCGCATCCTGCGGCTGCAGGTACACCGGCGTCACGACGGTGATGTCGGGCAGGTGCGTGCCGCCGTTGTAGGGGTTGTTGAGCACGTACACGTCGCCCTCGCGCATGCGTGGGTTGTGCGCGATCACCGTGCGGATGGATTCGCTCATGGAGCCCAGGTGCACGGGCATGTGCGGCGCGTTGGCGATCAGGCTGCCGGTGTGGTCGAAGAGGGCGCAGGAGAAGTCGAGCCGCTCCTTGATGTTCACGGAGTAGGCGGAGTTCTGCAGGCGCAGCCCCATCTGCTCGGCGATGTTCATGAAGAGGTTGTTGAAGACCTCCAGCATCACCGGATCGGCCTCGGTGCCGAGCGCGCGGCGCGTGGTGCGTGGGCGCACGCGGGTGAGCTCCAGGCTGCCGCCGGCGGTGAGGGTGGCGCGCCAGCCGGGCTCGACCACGGTGGTCGCGTTCTGCTCCGCCACGATGGCCGGGCCGTCGAGCGTGGCGCCGGGGGCGAGCGCGGCACGCAGGTAGAGCGCCGCCTCGCGCCAGCCGGCGGGCTGCTCATCGGCCTCGCAGTACATGCGCACGGCAGCGGCCGGCTGCGCCGCGTGCGGTGTCACGTCGTCCGGCCGGGCCTCTCGCCGCGTGCGCTCGCCTTCGCCGATCGCCTCCACCGAGACCGCTTCGATCACGAGCGGCCGGTCGGGCATCAGGAAGGCGAAGCGCTGCCGGTAGGCGCGCTCGAATTCCTCGCGCACCGCGGCGATGGCCTGCGCGATGGGCAGTTCCTCCGGCAGCCGGCAGCTGAGGGCGGTGTCGGTGCCCTGGTAGCGCACCTGCACGCGCGCGACCGTGCGCACGTCGGCGGTCGCAAGGCCCTGCGCCTGCAGTTCGCCGCGCGCGGCTTCGGCCAGCGCCTGCGCGCTTTCGCGCGCGGCCTGCAGGCCGGCGTCGTCGAGCGCCTGCTCCAGCGAACGCTCGCGCATGGCGATCCGGTCGGCCAACCCCATGCCGTAGGCCGAGAGCACGCCGGCGTACGGATGCGCGAAAACGCGCGTCATGCCCAGCGCATCGGCCACGCCGCAGGCATGCTGGCCGCCCGCCCCGCCGAAGCACTGCAGCGTGTAGGCGGTGACGTCGTAGCCCCGTGCGACCGAGATGCGCTTGATGGCGTTGGCCATGTTGGCCACGGCGATCTGCAGCGCGCCGCTCGCCACCTCCTCGGGCGTGACCTCGCGGCCGCTGGCGCGGCTCATCTCCTGGGCGAGCGCGGTGTAGCGCTGCACCACGACCTCGCGGTCGAGCGGCTCGTTGGCGTGCGGGCCGAAGACCTCGGGGAAGTGCGCCGGCTGGAGCTTGCCGAGCATCACGTTGGCGTCGGTGGTGGTGAGCGGCCCGCCGCGCCGGTAGCTCGCGGGGCCGGGATTGGCGCCGGCCGATTCGGGGCCCACGCGCAAGCGCGCGCCGTCGAAGCTCACGATGGAGCCGCCGCCGGCCGCCACGGTGTGGATGCTCATCATGGGCGCGCGCATGCGCACGCCGGCCACCTGCGTCTCGAAGGCGCGCTCGAACTCGCCCGCGTAGTGGCTCACGTCGGTGGAGGTGCCGCCCATGTCGAAGCCGATCACCTTGGCGTGCCCGGCCTCCACTGCGGTGCGCACCATGCCGACGATGCCACCGGCCGGGCCCGAGAGGATCGCGTCCTTGCCCTGGAAGCGCTGCGCCTCGGTGAGGCCGCCCGAGCTCTGCATGAAGTAGAGCTGCACGCCCGGCATCTGCGCGGCCACCTGGTCCACGTAGCGGCGCAGGATGGGCGAGAGGTAGGCATCGACCACCGTGGTGTCGCCGCGCGGCACCAGCTTCATGAGCGGGCTCACCTGGTGCGAAACCGAGACCTGGGTGTAGCCGATCTCGCGTGCGAGCTGCTCGGCCGCGAGTTCGTGCGCGGTGTAGCGGTAGCCGTGCATGAAGACGATGGCGCAGGCGCGCAGGCCATCGTCGTGGGCCGCCATCAGCTGCGCGCGCAATGCGGCGAGATCCAGCGCGCGCACCTCGTCGCCGTGCGCGCCCACGCGTTCGTCGGCCTCGATCACGCGCTCGTAGAGCAGCTCGGGCAGCACGATGTGGCGGTCGAAGAGCCGCGGCCGCGCCTGCAGCGCGATGCGCAGCGCATCGCGGAAGCCGCGCGTGATGACGAGCACGGTGCGGTCGCCCTTGCGCTCCAGCAGCGCATTCGTCGCGACCGTCGTGCCCATCTTCACGCACTCCACCTGCTGGGGCGTGATGGGCTCGCCCGGTGCGAGCCCGAGCAGGCGGCGCATGCCTTCGACGGCGGCGTCGCGGTACTGCTCCGGGTTCTCGGAAAGCAGCTTGAGCGTGTGCAGCGTGCCATCGGGCGCGCGGCCCACGAGGTCGGTGAAGGTGCCGCCCCGGTCGATCCAGAACTGCCAGCGGTGGGGATGCGATGTCGTCACGTCGGTGGATCCTTGTAGCGCTCGCGCAGGCCGCGGCGCGCCCCGCGACGGTACAGGACGCGCCGGCGTCTGCGCAGCGGATTTTCCTCAGCCGATCAGGAAGAGCACGGTTTGCGCAGAAGCGCCCATGGGGCGCCCGGCCAGCCCGCAATAGAGGTCAAATGCCGGGTTTGCAACGCATCGAGGAGCTGGACATGCAACGCAGACAGATGGTGAAGGGGATGGGGGCTTGCACGGTGCTCGCCGCGTGGCCGATGGCGCAGGCGAGCCTGCTGTCCGAAACGGATGCCGCATCGGGCATCCGCGCCGCGCTCGAGCGCGGCGCGGTGGCCGCGGTCGGCCTGCTGGGGCGCACCGATGGCTTCCTGGGCAACCCGCAAGTGCGCATCCCGCTGCCCGACTACCTCCAGGACGTCGCACGCCTGCTGAAGGCGACCGGCCAGCGCAAGCGGGTCGAGGAACTGGAGGTCGCGATGAACCGCGCCGCCGAAGCGGCCGTGCCCGAGGCCCGCACCATGCTCGTGAGCGCCGTCAAGTCGATGAGCGTGGAAGACGCTCGCGACCTGCTGACCGGCGGCGACAACGCGGCGACGGCGTTCTTCGCCCGCAAGACGCGCGATCCGCTGGGCGTGAAGTTCCTGCCGATCGTCAGGCGTGCGACCGAGCGCGTGTCGCTGGCCGCGCGCTACAACGCCGTGGCCTCGCGCGCGCAAGGCTTCGGGCTCATCAGGCGTGAGCACGCGAGCGTCGAGTCCTACGTGACGGAGAAGGCGCTCGACGGCCTCTATTTCATGATCGGCGAGGAGGAACGAAAGATCCGCACCGACCCGGTGGGCACGGGCAGCGCGATCCTCAGAAAGGTGTTCGGCAGCCTGAAGTGAACGTCTGGGGCGCGGGCCTCAGACCGTCTTGGCGAGTTCGAACATCAGCGCCGAGGGCAGCGAGGTGAGGATCGCATCGCGCCCCACGCGGGCCATGGCGAGGCCACCGAAGCCCGAGATCTCGAAGGTGTTGCCCTCTTCGATGATCTCGATGAACGCCACGTCGGCCGCCTCGGCGTCGATCTCGCTGCGCAGCAGGTTGAAGCGGTCGCCCCGCAGCACCGACTCGATCACGATCGCGTGCGGCAGGCCGCCGCGGCAGAACTCGCGCGCTTCGTCCACCGAATTCACGAAGTCCACGATCAGCCCCATGTTGCGGATGGCGTCACGGATCTGCACCCGCACGTCGCGGCGCGACGCCACCACCAGCACCTGGCTGCCGGCCAGCGGCTTGGATTGCACGGTGGGCGCGAAACCCTGGTCGAGCTCGATGGCGGTCACGCCCTCGAGCTGTTCGTTGATCGTGCGCGGGAACTCGATCGTGAGGTGCACCGCGGGGCCTTCGAACCTGCGCTCGATCGGCAGGCCCATGGTCCAGGCGGTCTGCTCCAGCAGCCGCCAGCTGATGGAGTCGAGCGCGGCGCGCTGCTCGGCCTCCTCGCGATCGGGCTGCCGGTCCACCGGCCGGTAGGCGTAGGTGGTGGTCAGGCGTGCGTGCACCGGCCAGGTCTTGATGTCGGTGCGCAGCTCGATGGTGGAGCGCGCATGCTCCATCGCCCAGCTGAGCACGGAGTTGAAGAGGCTGAAGAGCAGCGAGGCATCGACCACCACCTCGGCTGGCCGCAGCACCTGCTTGACGTGGATGCCGCGCGCCTGCGTTTCGCGGGCACGCTGGGTGAGCACATCCTTGAGGGTGTCGGTCAGCGCCAGCCGCTCGTGCGTCTGGCGCAGGCGCCCGGAGGCCAGGCGGGCGATCTGCTGGCCCGTCATGCTGATCTGGCGTGCGCGCTGGATCTCTTCGCCCAGCGAGCGCAGGCTCAGGCGGTCGATGCGACCGGTGGCCGCGAGCGTCTGCACGCGCTCCAGCGCGGCCGTCAGCGGCACGGCGATTTCGGCGCTCATCTCGCCGACCACGTCGCGCCAGTGATCGGGCTCGGCGGGGGCCGGAGCCTCGGCGACGAGCGCCGTGGCCGCTGCGGGTGCGCGTTTCAACTCGGTCATGTCCATGGGGCGCCTCGGGCTGACGGTTCTGGTCGGTGATGACGAAAACCTGACGGCCGAAGTGTCACTGGACTCGATGGCGTTGTGACCAGCGAAACCCGGCGCTCCCCCCGGAGCGAGGGGGCGGTCTCCGGGGGGCGGGGCGCTGGACTACAGCACGCCGCCGTGGCGCAGGCGGGCGCGCTCGGTCTCGTCGATGCCCAGTTCCTGCAGCACCTCGTCGGTGTGCTGGCCGAGGAGCGGCGGCGGCCGCCGGTACTGCACCGGCGTGGCCGAGAGCTTCATGGGGCTCGCGACCAGGCGCAGCTCGTCGGTGAGCGGATGCGGCATGGCGACCGTCATCTCGCGCGCACGAATGTGCGGATCGGCAAACACCTCGCCCAGGTCGTTGATCGCGCCGCAAGGCACCTTGGCGGCCTCGAGTGCGGCGAGCCAGTCGTGCTTCGGGCGGGTCTTGAGGACCTCGGCGAGCAGCGGCACCAGCACCGCGCGGTGGCGCACGCGGTCGGCGTTCTTCACGAAGCGCGGGTCCTGTGCCAGGTCGGGCCGGCCCGCGACCTCGCAGAACTTCGCGTACTGCGTGTCGTTGCCCACCGCGAGGATCAGGTGGCCATCGGCCGTCTCGAAGACCTGGTACGGCACGATGTTCTGGTGCGCGTTGCCGATGCGCTTGGGCGGCACGCCCGTCGTCAGGTAGTTGGCGCCGAGGTTGGCGAGCATGGCGACCTGCGTGTCGAGCAGCGCCATGTCGATCACCTGGCCTTCGCCCGTGGCGTCGCGGTGGCGCAGCGCGGCCAGGATCGAGACCGTGGCGTACATGCCGGTGAAGAGATCGGCCACCGCCACGCCGACCTTCTGGGGGCCGCCGCCGGGCAGGTCGTCGCGCTCGCCGGTCACGCTCATCAGGCCGCCCATGCCCTGGACGGCATAGTCGTAGCCGGCGCGTTCGCGGTAGGGGCCGGTCTGGCCGAAGCCTGTGACCGAGCAGTACACGAGCCGCGGGTATTGGGCGCGCAAGGTGGCGGCATCGAGTCCGTAGCGCGCCATGTCGCCGACCTTGAAGTTCTCGACGAACACGTCGCACTGCGCGGCCATCCGGCGGATGAGCGCCTGGCCGTCGGGCTGTGCGATGTCCACCGTCACCGAGCGCTTGTTGCGGTTGGTGCCGAGGTAGTAGGCGGCCTCGGCGGTGTCCTGGCCTTCGCGGTCCTTGAGGAAGGGCGGGCCCCAGCCGCGGGTGTCGTCGCCGCCGGCGCCGTTCTTCATGGGTCGCTCGATCTTGATCACGTCTGCGCCGAGGTCGGCGAGCGTCTGCGTGCACCAGGGGCCCGCGAGCACGCGCGAGAGGTCGAGGACGCGCACGCCGGCGAGCGGCTGCGGGGGGGTGGAGGAAGGGGTGGTACTCATCCGAAGATTGTCATTCACGCGCCGGGATAATGCTCCGATGCTCTTGCCTCATGGTGTCCGCGGCCGCGTTGCCGCCTGGGGGGTGCTGCTGGCGCTGGCCGGTTGCTCGCCCACGCTCGACTGGCGCGAAGTCCGCCCGGAAGACAGCGGCGCGCTCGCCATGTTCCCCTGCAAGCCCTCGACCGACGCGCGCATGGTGACCCTGGCCGACGCCCGCGTGCGCATGGTGCTCGTGGCCTGCCGCGCGGGTGACACGAACTGGGGGCTGGCGTATGCCGACATGGCCGACCCGGCGAAGGTGACGCCGGCCCTTCAGGCGCTGCGCGCGGCGAGCGCCGGCAACCTCAACGGCCGTGCCGCGGCCGTCGGCCCGGTGCGCATCGAAGGCATGACCCCCAACGCCCAGGCCGAGCGCGTGCGCGTGCAAGGGACGCTGCCCGACGGGACGGGCGTCGGCCTGGAGGCGATGTACTTCGCGCGCGGCACCCGCGTCTACCAGGCGACGGCCATGGGCTCGCGGCTCGATCCGGACGCCGTCGCCCAGTTCTTCGATGGCCTGAAGCTGCCCGCATGAGCCTGCCTGCACGCACTGCGGTGCTGGTGTTCCTGAGCTTTGCCTTCGCGTACTTCCCCTCGGCGCTGATCCGCGGCGTGGTGGCCACCCTTGCGCCGACCTTCAGCGCCGAGCTTCAGCTGGGCGCGAGTGAACTTGGCTTGCTGGCCGGCGCGTTCTTCGTCGGATTCGCGGCCATGCAGTTGCCGGTGGGAAGCGCCCTCGACCGGTATGGCCCGAAACGCGTGCTGCTGGTGTTCCTCGCGATCGCGGTCGCCGGCTGCATCGCCTTCGCGCTGGCGCGCGACTTCACGACGCTGGCCATCGCGCGTGCGCTGATCGGCGTGGGCGTGAGCGCCTGCCTGATGGCGCCGATGACGAGCTTTCGCCGAAACTTCAGCCCCACGGCACAGATGCGCGCCAACTCCTGGATGCTCATGACCGGCTCCCTCGGGCTGATCGCCTCCACCCTGCCGGTGCAATGGTTGATGCCGCTCGTGGGCTGGCGCGGCCTCTTCTGGGGACTGGCGGGCCTTCTGGTGGTGGCGATGGCCCTGATCGTGCGCGCGGTGCCGGCCGACGGGCCGGCGCCATCGGCGGCGACGGCGTCGACGGCCGGCTATGCCGAGGTCTTCCGGCACCCCGTCTTCGTGCGCTACCTGCCGATGGGATTCTTCCAGTACGGGGGCATGGTGGCCCTGCAGGCGTTGTGGATCGGCCCCTGGCTCACGCACGTCTGCGGCTGGACGCCTGCGCAGACCGCTGCAGGTCTCTTCAGCGTCAACGTGGCGATGCTGCTCAGCTTCATGGCGTGGGGCTTTGCCGTGCCGCGGCTCTACGCGCGCGGCTGGACGGCGCATGGCCTCATCGCGCGTGGCATGGCGGTGCCGGTCTGTGTGCTCCTTGCGGGCGTGGCGCTCGGCGAGCAGGCCACGGCATGGGTCTGGGCGCTCTTTTGTGTCTCGAGCACCTTCGTGTCGCTCTCACAGCCGGCCATCGGCCAGGCGTTTGCGGCGTCGCTCGCCGGCCGGGCGCTCACTGCCTACAACCTCGTGATCTTCGGCGGCGTGTTCGCGCTCCAGTGGGGCATGGGCGTGCTGATCGACATGCTTGCGGCCCGAGGCTGGCAGACGCCGGCGGCCTACCGCGGGGCGTTTGCGGCCCTCGGGGTGTGCTGCGCGCTCTCGTATCTGTGGTTTTTGTGGCGCGGAGAAGCCAAGGTTGATGGCGCCGCGATCCCCGGCGCGCGGTGAACCCTCCCATAATTCCCGAATGCCTGGCCTGCTGATCATTGCCCACGCACCGCTGGCGTCTTCGCTGAAGGCCGTGGCCCAGCACACCTTTCCCGACTGTGGCGGGCGGCTGCAGGCGCTCGACGTCGCGCCGGATCAGTCGATCGAAGACATCGAGCGGCGCGCACGCGAACTGCTCGCCGGCCTGAACGAGCCCGAGGCGGTCATCTTCACCGACGTCTTCGGCGCCACGCCCTGCAACGTGGCCCAGCGTCTGGCCGACGGCTTGCATGTGAAAGTCGTCGCCGGGGTCAACGTGCCCATGCTCTGGCGATCGCTCTGCTATGCCGACGAGCCGCTCGAGGCGGTGGTCGCACGCGCCGTGGCCGGCGCGACTCAAGGTGTGATGCAGGTGGCCACGTCCAGGCCGCAGAACCAAGCCTACAAACCGGGTGTCCATGATCAAGAGAAGCATCAGCATCAGCAATAAGCTCGGCCTGCATGCCCGCGCCTCGGCCAAGCTCACCAAGCTCGCGGGCAGCTTCAAGTGCGACGTCTTCATGACGCGCAACGCCCGCCGCGTGAACGCGAAGAGCATCATGGGCGTGATGATGCTGGCGGCGGGCATGGGCAGCGAGGTCGAGATCGAAACCTCGGGGCCGGACGAGCAGGCCGCGATGGACGCGCTGGTCGCGCTCATCAACGACAAGTTCGGCGAAGGCGAGTGAGCTGACCCTGCGGGGACGGGTCCGCCCCAGGGCGTTTGCAGCACTGCGCTGCTACGATGGCCCGCATGAGTTTCCAGGTCTTTGGATTGCCCGTTTCGCGCGGCGTGGCCATAGGCCGCGCGGTGCTCGTCGCGTCCAGCCGGATCGACGTGGCTCACTACTTCATCGATGAGACGCAGGTCGAAGGCGAGATCCTGCGGCTGCGTGCGGCGCGCGACGAGGTGGCGGAGGAACTCAACCAGCTCAAGCGCGACCTGCCGGCCGACGCGCCGGGGGAACTCTCGGCGCTGCTCGACGTGCACCTGCTGCTGCTGCACGACGAAACCCTCGCCGATGCCACCAAGCTGTGGATCCAGGAGCGGCACTACAACGCTGAATGGGCCCTGTCGGCGCAGCTCGAAGTCATCGCGCGGCAGTTCGATGACATGGAAGACGACTACCTGCGCGAGCGCAAGGCCGACCTGGAGCAGGTGGTCGAGCGGTTGCTGCGGGCGCTGAGCCGCGCTTCCGTCGGCGAGACGGCCGCAGCGCCTGGCGTCGGCCCGCGAGACTTCGCAGGCGAAGACCCGCTGGTGCTGGTCGCCAACGACATCGCGCCGGCCGACATGCTGCAGTTCAAGCGCAGCATCTTCACCGGCTTCATCACCGATGTCGGCGGGCGTACCTCGCATACGGCGATCGTTGCTCGCAGCATGGACATCCCGGCCGTCGTCGGTGCGCGCGACGCGAGCCACATCATTCGCCAGGACGACTGGGTGGTGATCGACGGCGACAACGGCGTGGTGGTCATCGACCCGTCGCCGTTGTTGTTGGAGGAGTACCGCTTCCGTCAGAGGCAGAGCGGCCTGGAGCGAGACCGCCTGGCGCGCCTGCGTCACACGCCTGCCATCACGCTCGATGGGCAGCGCGTCGAGTTGCAGGCCAACATCGAGCTGCCAGGCGACGCGGTTGCGGCGCTGGAAGCAGGCGCCGTGGGCGTCGGCCTCTTCCGCAGCGAGTTCCTCTTCATGAACCGTGGTGGCGAACTGCCGGGAGAAGAGGAGCAATTCGAGGCGTATCGTGCCGCGGTCGAGGCCATGAAGGGGCTCCCCGTCACGATCCGCACCGTGGACATCGGCGCCGACAAACCGCTTGAGCGGTTGAGCACGGTTGAGTTGCGGCATGAGCATGCGCTCAATCCCGCGCTGGGTCTGCGCGCGATCCGCTGGAGCCTGTCGGAGCCGGGCATGTTCCGTCAGCAACTGCGGGCCATCCTTCGTGCGAGCGCGTACGGAAAGGTCCGGCTGCTCATTCCCATGGTGGCCCACCTGAGTGAAGTGCGCCTTGCCCACGAAGCCATCGCGCGCGCCAAGCAACAACTCTCCGACATGGGCCGGGCGCATGGCGACGTGGAAGTCGGCGCAATGATCGAAGTGCCGGCCGCCGCGCTGTCGCTCCACACCCTGCTGCCGTACTTCGACTTTGTCAGCATCGGCACCAACGATCTCATCCAATACACCTTGGCGATCGATCGTGCCGACGAATCCGTCGCGCATCTCTACGACTCGTGGCACCCGGCCGTCCTGCAGCTCATCGCGAGAACGATCGAATGTGCACGCGGGGCTGGCAAAGGTGTCAGCGTGTGCGGCGAGATGGCCGGCGATCCGACCTTCACCGAGTTGCTCCTCGCCATGGGCCTGCGTGCGTTCTCGATGCACCCGTCGCAGATCGCCGCGGTGAAACAGCGGATCCTGCGTGCCGATACGAGGCGCCTGACGCCCCATCTTGCGGCCGTACTGTCGAGCGCGGACCCTCAGGCGACGAGCCAGGCATTGCTCGCGATGAGTGGGGCCGCGGATGCGGCTTTCTGAAGTTTTTCTTTGGACCGCTTGCGCGCCGCGCAAAAAGGGTGCTACAGTCGCGGTCTTCGCTGCTCGACACAACTTCTTCGGAAGCGCGACGGGAAGCGAAGAAAAAGAAAGCCGAGTGCTTGACAGGGTTTTAGAAAACATGTCAGAATCGCTTTCTTGCTGATTGAGACGGAAGTCGAAATCAGATGCAGCAAAAAGCTGCTGTTCTTTAAAAACAAACAGCCGATAAGTGTGGGCGTTTGAAGGCGAGTGCCAAGAGTCGCAAGGCTCAAGGTCGAAAGACCTCAAACGCTCAAGAAGTGAAGTTCACTTCAATTCTTTGAGCAAACATTCAAGATCGAACTGAAGAGT
>JBIQJS010000108.1:0-11820 GCA_044507405.1 Rubrivivax sp.
ACCCTCGATGCAGGTTTTGCCCACATACTCCCTTAGCAGGGGAGCACCTTCGGCCACTCGGTCACGTCTCCAGCACGAGGCGTGCATTCTAGTTCAGAAGAACGCACAAAACACGAGCCCGCTCACGCAGGCTGCTGCTCCAGCTCGAAGCACTTGTGCAGCGCGCGCACGGCGAGCTCCATGTACTTCTCGTCGATCACCACCGAGGTCTTGATCTCGCTCGTCGTGATCATCTGGATGTTGATGCCTTCTTCGGAGAGGCAGCGGAACATCTTCGCAGCCACGCCCACGTGCGAGCGCATGCCGATGCCCACGATGCTGACCTTGCAGATCCTGTTGTCGCCGGTGACTTCCTTCGCGCCCATGGGCTGCAGCACCTTGCTCTTGAGCAGGTCGATGGTGCGGTTGTAGTCATTGCGGTGCACGGTGAACGAGAAGTCGGTCTTCCCGTCGTGCGACACGTTCTGGATGATCACGTCGACGTCGATGTTCGCCTCGGCCACGGGGCCTAGGATCTGGAAGGCGATGCCGGGCTTGTCGGGCACGCCGGCGACGGTGATCTTGGCCTCGTCGCGGTTGAACGCGATGCCTGCAACAACGGCTTGTTCCATTTTTTCGTCTTCCTCAAAAGTGATCAGGGTGCCCGACTTCGCCTCTTCCGCCACGTCGATGTCCCACGGGGTGAAGCTCGAGAGCACGCGGGTGGGCACGCGGTACTTGCCGGCGAACTCGACCGAACGGATCTGCAGCACCTTCGAGCCCAGGCTCGCCATCTCGAGCATCTCCTCGAAGCTCACGGTGTGCAGGCGGCGCGCCTCGGGCACGATGCGCGGGTCGGTGGTGTAGACGCCGTCCACGTCGGTGTAGATCAGGCACTCGTCGGCCTTGAGCGCGGCGGCCACTGCGACGGCAGAGGTGTCGGAGCCACCGCGGCCGAGCGTGGTGATGTTGCCCTTGCCGTCGATGCCCTGGAAGCCCGTGATGACGACCACGCGACCGGCGTCGAGGTCGGCGCGCACACGCTGGTCGTCGATGCTCTGGATGCGTGCCTTGGTGTAGGACGAGTCGGTGGAGACCGGCACCTGCCAGCCGGCGTAGCTCACGGCCTGCATGCCCTCGGCCTGCAGCGCGATCGACAGCAACCCGACCGAGACCTGCTCGCCGGTGGAGGCGATCATGTCGAGCTCGCGCAGGATCGTGTCGGTGGCGACCTCGGGCGAGAGTTCCTTGGCGAGGCCCAGCAGGCGGTTGGTCTCACCGCTCATGGCCGACGGCACGACCACCATCTGGTGTCCTGCCCGCGCCCACTTGGCCACGCGTCTGGCGACATTGCGTATGCGCTCCGTGGAGCCCATGGAAGTGCCGCCGTATTTGTGAACGATGAGTGCCATGAGAGAAGGGGTTGGGTCGAAGAGAGGAACCGCGCATTTTAGCCGCGCTGCCAGCGCAGACCCAGCTGCGGCTGGCCGGGCAACGCCCGCGCGCGTGCATCAATGCCGAGGCCCGGCACGAAGACGAGTTGGCCGCCGCTGTAGATGAGCGGGCCGTCGCGCTCCCAGGCCGGCACATCGGCTGCCTGGTACTGCTTCTTGAGGCTGCGCGCCGGGCGGCCGGGCCCGGCCATGAACTGCTCGCCGCCCGATCGGGCGCGCAGCTCTGCATGGGCCAGCCAGGCCGGGTGCGTGCCCTCTTCGTTCACCTCGGAGACGACCAGCACCCCGCCCCAGCCGGGCAACGTGTACCGGCCCGGGCCGTCGACCTGGAGCACGCGCTCTGCAGCGAGGTCGTGTGCCGGCGCCGCAGGCACGAGGACCAGCCGGCCGCGTCGGCGGTGCAGCGTGCCCTGCGCCTGCGCCCAGACCCACTGGGCATCACCGCCCCCTGCCAGCTCGGCCTGCAGGCGCTGCAGCAGCGTCGAGGGCGGGAGCGCCCCGCCGGCACGTTGCAGCCACGCCCGCAACGCGTTGACGCGGCGTGCGTCACTCAGCGCGCGCCACGCGGGAAGCTTTAAGCCGCTGGCGTCCGAGACCTCGGCGAGATCGATGGCGGCGAGTTCGGCAAGCGCATCGCCGGCCTGTGCAGCCCAGGTGGCCGCGTCGGCCAGGCTCGCTTCTGCCTGCGGAAACGCCTGCACCAGCGATGGCCAGACGTCCAATCTCATGCGGTTGCGCGCGTAGCGCCGATGCTCGTTGCTGTCGTCCTCGACATGGCGCAAACGGTGATGGCGCACATAGGCCTCGATCGCGGTGCGCGGTTGCTGCAGCCAAGGCCGCAGCCACTCGATGCCGTCACGCTCGGTGGACTGCGGCATCGCAGCCAGGCCGGCCACACCGGCGCCGCGCAATGCCTGCAGCAGAAAGGTCTCGGCCTGGTCGCGCCGGTGATGCGCCAGCAGCACCATCGAAGCACCGCCTGCGAGCGCCATGCGCCGCAGGGCGCGATACCGCTCGCGCCGCGCCCATGCCTCGACACTGTCGCCGGCGCGCGGCTGGCCGCTCAGGCGCTCGACGCACAGCCGCACCGGCAGACCCTGGCTCGCCCAGCGCGCGCATTGCCGCTCCGCATGGGCCTGCCACGCGTCGGCGAGCGCACTCAGGCCGTGATGGACATGGAGGGCGAGAACTTCGACGCCCTGCCCTGCCGCCGCGGAGGCGGTGGCATGCAGCAGGGCGGTGGAGTCGCGTCCCGCGCTGTAGGCGACGGCGACGCGTCGGGGACGATCAGCGGTCGCTGGTGTCCGTGAAGCGGCCATAGGCCTGCAGGCGCTCGTAGCGCCGCTGCAGCAGTTCCTTGGGCTTCAGATCGCTGACCTGGCGCAGCGCGTCGCTGAGCGCGCGCTTGAGGAACGCGCACATCTGCTTGGGATCGCGATGTGCGCCGCCCACGGGCTCGTTGACGATCTTGTCGACCAGCCCGAGCGCCTTGAGGCGGTGCGCCGTGATGCCCAGCGCCTCGGCTGCGTCGGACGCGCGTTCGGCGGTCTTCCAGAGGATGGACGCGCAGCCTTCCGGCGAGATGACCGAGTACACCGAGTACTGGAGCATGAGCACCTGGTCGCCCACGCTGATCGCGAGTGCGCCGCCCGAGCCGCCCTCGCCGATGATGGTCACGATGATGGGCACTTCGAGCTGCGCCATCTCGAAGATGTTGCGGCCGATGGCTTCGGACTGGCCGCGCTCCTCGGCGCCGATGCCGGGGTACGCCCCCGGGGTGTCGACGAGCGTGAAGACCGG
Source organism: Rubrivivax sp. (assembly GCA_044507405.1). Lineage (GTDB taxonomy): Bacteria > Pseudomonadota > Gammaproteobacteria > Burkholderiales > Burkholderiaceae_C > Rhizobacter. The sequence goes on from JBIQJS010000108.1 coordinate 3,234, forward strand.
CAGCCCGAACTTCTCGGCGAGCTTCATCAGGCGCAGCGCCTTGCGGTAGCCCTCGGGGCGCGACATGCCGAAGTTGCGCATCGCGCGCTCCTTGGTGTCACGGCCCTTCTGGTGGCCGATGACCATGCAGGCCTGGCCGTTGAAGCGCGCGAGGCCGCCGACGATGGACTGGTCATCGGCGAAATGCCGGTCGCCGCGCAGCTCCTGGAAGTCGGTGAAGACCTCGTTGATGTAGTCCATGGCATACGGGCGCTGCGTATGCCGGGAGATCTGCGTCACCTGCCATGGGGTCAGGTTGGAGTAGATGTCCTTGATGAGCTGCTGGCTCTTCTTGCCCAGGCGGTCGATCTCTTCGGAGATGTCGACGGCCGATTCGCTCTGCACGTAGCGCAGCTCTTCGATCTTGGTTTCCAGCTCGGCAATGGGCTGCTCGAACTCGAGAAAGTGTCTTTTGCTCATCCGTCAGGATCCCGGAATGTTGACGCGCAGGGCGCGCGTTGTGCGTGAGGCGAGACGGGGTCTCAGTAAGCCACAGGCAGGGGGTCGAGGCTGCGCCAAATGTACCACGTGGCCACCGAGCGAAAGGGGGCCCAGGCGTCACCGACTTCACGCGCTTCGGCCCTGGAAACAGGCTCGCCGCTGAAGTAATTGAGGCTGATGCCCTTGATGAGCCCGACGTCGTCGAGCGGCAGCACGTTCGGGCGCATGAGGTGAAAGATGAGGAACATCTCCGCCGTCCAGCGGCCGATCCCGCGAATGGCCACCAGCTCCTCGATGATGGCTTCGTCGTCCATCTGCTGCCACTGGCGCACATGCACCTTGCCGGATTCGAAGTGCTGCGCAAGGTCGAGCAGGTACTCGGCCTTGCGCGCCGAAAGCCCCGCCTGGCGAATGGCCTGCGCCTCCATCTCCAGCACCGCCGAGGGTTGCACGCGCATGGGCGCACCATCGAGCAGGGCCACGAACTTGTCCCACACCGACTGGGCCGCCTTGACCGAGATCTGCTGGCCGACGATGGAGCGCGCGAGCGTGGTGAAGGCATCGCCCCGGCTCTGCAACTGCCCTTCCCCGCACTGCGGGATGAGCTTGCGCATCACGCGGTCGCGCTTGGCGAGGTGCCGACAGGCCTCGTCCCAGTAGTCGGGCGTGACGGTGCGCACCGGATCAGGCCTTGGTCCAGGTGGTGCCTTGCGGCGAATCCTGCAGGACGACGCCCTGCTCCAGCAGTTCGTTGCGGATCTGGTCAGCGCGGGCGAAGTCGCGCGCCTTCTTCGCCGCGGCGCGCTCCTCGATCCTGCTCCGGATGGCCGCCTCGTCGAGACCGGCACCGGCCTGCAGGTAGGCGCGCGGATCCTGCTGCAGCAGGCCCAGCACCCCGCCCAGGCCCTTGAGCAAGGCGGCGAGCTCAGCCGAACGCGTGCGGTTCACCTCGGTGGCAAGCTCGAAGAGCACGGCCACGGCTTCGGGCGTGGCGAAGTCATCGTTCATCGCGTCGCGGAAACGCGCCGCCTGCGGCAGCGACCAGTCCACCGGCGTGTCGGCCACACCCAGATCGAGCAAGGCGGTGTAGAGCCTGCGCAGGCCGTTGCGTGCGTCCTGCAGGTTGGCATCGCCGAAGTTGAGCGGGCTGCGGTAGTGCGTGCGCAGCATGAAGAAGCGCAGCGTCTCGCCGTCGTAGTGCTTCAGCACGTCGCGGATGGTGAAGAAGTTGCCGAGCGACTTCGACATCTTCACGTCCTCGCCCTCGTCGTTGACGACGTTGAGAAAGCCGTTGTGCATCCACACGTTGACGAAGCGCTGCCCGGTGGCGCCCTCGCTCTGCGCGATCTCGTTCTCGTGGTGCGGGAACTGCAGGTCCATGCCGCCGCCGTGGATGTCGAAGTGCTCGCCGAGCAGGGCGCAACTCATGGCCGAGCACTCGATGTGCCAGCCGGGCCGGCCGGGGCCGTAGTCGCTCGGCCACTTCGCGTCGTCGGGCTCGCTCAGCTTGGCGGATTTCCACAGCACGAAGTCGAGCGGGTCGTCCTTGCCGTCGAGCACCGCGACGCGCTCGCCGGCGCGCAGCTGGTCCAGCGACTTGCCGGAGAGCCTGCCGTAGCCCTCGAACTTGCGCACCGCGTAGTTCACGTCGCCGTTGGGCGCGCGATAGGCGAGGCCCTTGCGCTCGAGCTTGCCGATCATCTCGAGCATCTGCGGCACGTATTCGGTGGCGCGCGGCTCGTGCGTGGGCGGCTCGATGCCGAGCGCCGCCGCATCTTCCTGCATGGCCTGCGCCATCTCGGTGGTGAGCTCGCGGATGGTGATGCCGCGTTCCAGCGCGCGCCGGATGATTTTGTCGTCGATGTCCGTGATGTTGCGCACGTAGGTGACGCGAAGACCCGACGCACGCAACCAGCGCACGGCCACGTCGAAGGTCAGCATGGAGCGCGCATGGCCGACGTGCGACAGGTCGTAGATCGTCATCCCGCAGACGTACATGCGCACGTGGTTGGGCTCGATCGGCGTGAACACCTCGGTCTGGCGAGTCAAGGTGTTGAAGATGCGCAAGGTCATCGTGGTACTGGAACTGGAGGATGGCCTGGCGCTGTGAACTTCAACCGGCCTGCGCGCTGCGCGGCGCTGGCAGCGCGGTGTCGAAGGCTGTCGGGCCATGGCCCTGCGATAGAATTTTGCGAGTATAGCGGCCGGGGTTTTGCGCAGTTTCACCGCCTCTAGAGGCCCACATCCCTGCCCGTGTCATGCCCGCCGCGGCCTTCCGGCGTCTGCCGCAGCAGCGCCTCCAACCCACGCCCTGCCGTCGATGGTCCGTCCCCCTTCCCTGCTCCTTTGCGTGGCCGCGCTGGCCGCTGCGCTGATGCTTCCCACCGCCGCCCGCGCCGACGAATACGCCGAAGTCGATCGGCTCGTGAACGCAGGGCAATGGGCCGAAGCGGTGTACCGGGCGGACCAGTTCCTCACCTCGCACCCGCGCGACCCGCGGATGCGATTCCTCAAGGGCCTCGCCGTCGCCGAGCAGGGCAAGAGCGTGGAAGCCACCGCGATCTTCGTGAAGCTCACGCAAGACCACCCCGAGCTGCCCGAGCCCTACAACAACCTGGCCGTGCTCTACAGCAAGCAAGGCCAGTACGACCAGGCGCGGCGCGCGCTCGAAGCGGCGATCCGCACCAACCCGAGCTACGCGACCGCCTACGAGAACCTCGGCGACGTCTACGCCAAGCTGGCGAGCCAGGCCTATGCCAAGGCGCTGCAGGTGGATGGCGGCAACAGCGCGAAGGTGACGCCCAAGCTCGCGATGATCCGCGACCTCTTCTCGCCGAAGACCGCCGCACTCGCCGCTGCCAACCCGAAGCCCGCGACCATCGGCAAGCCGGCCGTTGCGCCTACCGTAACCGCCCCGCCCAAGCCTGCGCCTGTGGTCACCGCCGCAGCGCCCAGCACCCCACCCGTTCCGGCGCCCACACCCGCCCCGGCCGCCGCTTCCGCAGGCGACGAAGCCGAGGCCCTCGCCGCCGTGCAGGCCTGGGCCAGCGCCTGGAGCCGCAAGGACGTGCCGGCCTACTTTGCCGCCTACACGCCCCAGTACAGCGGCGGCAAGTCGCGCAAGGCCTGGGAGGGCGAACGCCGCGCGCGCATCGAGGGCAAGCGCAGCATCTCGGTGACCTTGTCCGACGTGCGCGCCCGTGTGCAGGGAGACCGCGCCACGGTGCAGTTCCGACAGCAGTACAACGCCGACACCCTCAAGGTCTCGAGCCGCAAGACACTGGAGCTCGTCAAGGTCTCCGGCCGCTGGCTCATCCAGAAGGAAAGCACGGGCTCGTGAGCCGCCGTGCGCTCGTCCAGGCGGCCGGGGCGTTGCTGGCGGGCGCCCTGTGGGGCCGTGCCGGCGCCGCCGCCGCGGCGGCGCCACTCTCGGCCACGCCCGCCTCGTCGCCGGAGGCGCGTCTCATCGAGCTCTACCGCCTGATCGGTGCGGGCGACCTGCGCCGGGCGCTCAGCAAGGCGGAGTCGCTCACCCGCGACGTGCCCACGTTCCAGCTCGCGCAGCTGGTGTATGGCGACCTGCTGCTCGTCCGCCAGGGCCGGCTGAGCGAGATGCAGGCGCCGTCGGCGGAGCTGCCGGCGTCCGCCGCGGCGCACTGGATGCAGTTGCGACAGGAAGCCCGACTGCGCCTGGCCGCGCTCGTCGAGCGCCCGCCCGCGAACACTGCGCCGCGCCAGTTCATCGACCTGCCGACCAGCACGCGGCACGCCATCGCCGTGGATGCGAGCCGCGCGCGCCTGTATCTCTTCGAGAACCGCCCCCAAGGGCTCCATCTCGTGGGCGACCACTACGTCTCGCTCGGGCGCCTTGGCATCGACAAGAAGGAAGAAGGCGACCAGCGCACGCCGCTCGGCGTGTACTTCATCGGCGCGCGGCTCGACGCCCGCCAGCTCAGGGACTTCTACGGACCCGGGGCGCTCACGCTCAACTACCCGAACGAATACGACCGCCGCCGCGGCCGCAAGGGCGGCGGCATCTGGCTGCATGGCGTGCCGTCGGACAACTACGCCCGCACGCCCCAAAGCACGGACGGCTGCGTGGTGCTCGCCAACGACGACATGCGCCGCCTGTTGCGCGAGGTTGCGCCGCGGCGCACGCCCGTCGTGATCGCACCCAGGCTCGAATGGACCCCACGCCCCCAGGCCGAGCGCGACCGCGCGGCGATGCGGGCGCTCATCGAGCAATGGCGATCGGCCCGCATGCAAGCCGACGGCAACGGCCTGACGGCGTTCTATTCACCGCAGTTCTCGAGCGGTGGCCACGGGCCGGCGGCCTGGATCGAGGCACTGCAGCGGGACGCGCAGCGCGCCGGAGGCCGGGAAATCGAACTCAAGGAACTGTCCATCCTCGCCTGGCGCGACACGAGCGACGTGCTCATCGTCAGCTTCGGCGAAGTGCGCAAAGGCCATCGCAGCGGCCCCATGAAACGCCAGTACTGGAGCAAGGACGGTGGACAATGGCGCATCTTTTACGAAGGAGTGATCGGATGAAGACTACCCGCTGGTTGCCGCTCGTTGCTGCCACCGTGATGGGCCTGGGCGCAAGCCTCGCCGCGCACGCGCAGAAGGTGCGCCTGGCGACCTCCATGGGCGACATCGTGGTCGAGCTCGATGCCGCCAAGGCGCCCAAGACCGTGGACAACTTCGTGCAGTACGTGAAGGCCGGCCACTACGACGGCACGGTGTTCCACCGCGTGATCGACAACTTCATGATCCAGGGCGGCGGCATGACGGCCGACCTCAAGGAGAAGAAGACGCGCGCGCCGATTCCGCTGGAGAGCCGCAACGGCTTGAAGAACGACCGCGGCACCATCGCCATGGCCCGCACGCCCGACCCCAATTCCGCCTCTGCCCAGTTCTTCATCAACGTGAAGAACAACGACTTCCTCAACGCCGATCGCGCATCCGACGGGCACGGCTACGCCGTCTTCGGCAAGGTGACCTCCGGCATGGAGGTGGTGGACAAGATCCGCGCCGTGGAAACCCGCCCCGGCGACGTGCCCAAAACCCCCGTGGTCATCAAGAAGGCCACCCTGGAGAAATGACATGACCAAGACCATCGAACTGCAGACCAGCAAGGGCAACATCCGCATCGAGCTCGATGACGCGAAGGCGCCGCAGACGGTTGCCAACTTCATCTCGTATGTCGAGAAAGGCCACTACGACGGCACCGTGTTCCACCGCGTCATCAAGGATTTCATGATCCAGGGCGGCGGCTTCGAGCCCGGGATGAAGCAAAAGTCCACCGACGCGCCCATCCAGAACGAGGCCAACAACGGCCTCAGGAACGATCACTACACGATCGCGATGGCGCGCACCAGCGCTCCGCATTCCGCGACCGCGCAGTTCTTCATCAACACCACCGACAACGACTTCCTCAACTTCAAGTCGGAGTCGCCCAATGGCTGGGGCTACGCCGTCTTCGGCAAGGTGGTGGACGGCCAGGACGTGGTCGACGCCATCGGCAGCGTGAAGACCGGCCCGCGCGGCGGCCACGGCGACGTGCCGCTCGAAGACGTGGTCATCACCAAGGCCAGCGTCGTCGCCTGACGTCGTCGCGGTCGATGGGCCAGCGCCAGACTCCATCCGTGCCCGAGCTGCAGGCCGGACCGGGCTGGCGCTGCATCGACTTCATCTCCGACCTGCACCTGAGCGCGGACACGCCGCGCACCTTCGACGCCTGGGCCGCGTACATGCGGGGCACGCCGGCCGATGCGATCGTCCTCCTCGGCGATCTCTTCGAGGTCTGGTTCGGCGACGACGCACGCTTCGAGGGCTTCGAAGCCGAGTGCGTGCAGGTGCTGCGCGAGGCGTCCGCCCTGCGCTGGGTCGGCTTCATGGCGGGCAATCGCGATTTCCTCGTCGGCCCTGAACTGCTCGCCGATGGCGGCATGCAGCGGCTCTCCGATCCGACGCTGCTCGTGGCTCACGGCCAGCGCGTGCTCCTCACCCACGGCGACGCGCTCTGCCTCGAGGACACCGAGTACCAGAAGTTTCGCGCCATGGTGCGCAGCGCCGAATGGCAGCGTGGCTTTCTGGCCCAGCCGCTCGATGCACGCCGCGAGTACGCGCGCCAGGTGCGCGCGCAGAGCGAAGCCCGCAAGAAGGCGCAGGCCCCTGCCGAATGGGCCGATGTGGACGTGCCCGAAGCCTTGCGCTGGCTGGCCGCGGCCGACGCACCGACGATGGTGCACGGCCACACCCACCGACCGGCCACACAAGCCCTGAGCGACGCGGCCACGCGCCACGTGCTCTCGGACTGGGATCTGGACCATGCGCCGCACCGGGCCGAAGTGCTGCGCCTGAGTCCGCAAGGCTTTCGCCGACTGCCGCTCGCAGGCGCGCTGCGGGGCTGAATGGTGCTCCAGGCCTGGCGCCGCTGGCGCGACCGCCGCGCCCTGGCGCACCGCGCGATCCCCGACGCCATGTGGCGCGGCACCGTCGAGCGCTACCCCTTTCTCGCCGCGCTGACCGAAAGCGATCGACAGCGCCTGCGTGAGATGGCCACCCTCTTCCTCGACCGCAAGGAGTTCACCGGCGCGGGCGGGCTGGAGGTGACCGACGCGATGGCGGTGGCGGTTGCCGCGCAGGCCTGCCTGCCGGTGCTGGAGCTCGGGCTGCACTGGTACGACGGCTTCGTCACCATCGTGCTGCATCCGGATGAAGTCGTCGCGCTGCGTGAAGTGACCGACGAGTTCGGCGTGGTCCACGAATACGAGGAAACGCTCGTCGGCGAGGCGCTCGGTGACGGCCCGATGATGCTCAGCTGGCGCGGCGTGACCGATGCCGCCGACACCTCCGGGCCGGCGTACAACGTGGTGATCCACGAGTTCGCCCACGTCATCGAACTGCGCAGCGGCGAGGCGGGCGGCATCCCGCCCCTGCCCGACGCGGCGGCCGTGCTGCACTGGCGGCGCGTCCTCGAATCCAGCCACGCGCGTTTTGTCCGGCGACTGGACGACGGACTGCCGACCGTGCTGGACCCGTATGCGGAGGCTTCGCTCAGCGAATACTTCGCCGTCGCCTGCGAGGGATTCTTCGTCGCGGGCGCGGCCCTGCGTGAGGAGGACCCCTACCTCTACGAGCTCCTGCGGGGCTACTTCCGGCAGGATCCCGCCGCGCGGCCGACGTGAAAAACGGGGCGCAAGGCCCCGTTTCGTTCAGCGCTGACCGGCTCAGGCCGTTGCCGGCTCGGCCTTGGGCCTGTCGCTCTTCTTCGGCGGCTGGATGTCGAGCACGACCTTCTCGTCGGCATCGATGTCCACCGCCAGGCGACCACCATCGACCAGGCGGCCGAAGAGCAGTTCGTCGGCCAGTGCACGACGGATCGTGTCCTGGATGAGCCGCTGCATCGGGCGTGCGCCCATGAGCGGATCGAAGCCCTTCTTCGCCAGGTGCTTGCGCAGTGCGTCGCTGAAGGTGACCTCCACCTTCTTCTCGGCGAGCTGGCTTTCCAGCTGCAGCAGGAACTTGTCGACCACCCGCATGATGATTTCCTCGTCGAGCGGACGGAAGCTCACGATCGCATCCAGGCGGTTGCGGAACTCCGGCGTGAAGAGGCGCTTGATGTCGGCCATCTCGTCGCCCTGCTCGCGCGCCGTCGTGAAGCCGATGGTCGCCTTGTTCATGGTCTCGGCGCCCGCGTTCGTCGTCATGATGATGATGACGTTGCGGAAGTCGGCCTTGCGCCCGTTGTTGTCGGTCAGCGAGCCGTGGTCCATGACCTGCAGCAGCACGTTGAAGACGTCCGGGTGCGCCTTCTCGATCTCGTCGAGCAGCAGCACCGCGTGCGGCTTCTTCGTGACCGCCTCGGTCAGCAGGCCACCCTGGTCGAAGCCAACGTAGCCGGGAGGCGCGCCGATCAGGCGGCTGACCGCATGGCGCTCCATGTACTCGCTCATGTCGAAGCGGATGAGCTCGATGCCGAGGATGAAGGCGAGTTGCTTGGCGACCTCGGTCTTGCCGACGCCGGTCGGCCCGCTGAAGAGGAAGGAGCCGATCGGCTTGTCGGGCTTGCCGAGGCCGGAGCGCGCCATCTTGATCGCGG
>JBIQJS010000109.1:0-11815 GCA_044507405.1 Rubrivivax sp.
TTGCGGTTGGAGGTGGACGCGCAGCGCTCGCCCGGCTCCAGCCGGTCGGCGTTCATCGCGAGGCACATCGAGCAGCCCGGCTCGCGCCATTCGAAGCCCGCAGCGGTGAAGACCTTGTCCAGGCCCTCCTTCTCGGCCTGCTCCTTCACGAGGCCGGAGCCCGGCACCACCATGGCAAGCTTCACGTTGGAGGCGATGCGCTTGCCCAGGCGCTTCACGACGGCGGCAGCCTCGCGCATGTCTTCGATGCGCGAGTTGGTGCACGAGCCGATGAAGACCTTGTCGATGAGGATGTCGGAGATCGGCTTGTTGGGCTCGAGCGCCATGTAGGTGAGCGCGCGTTCCATTGCGCCGCGCTTGTTGGCGTCCTTCTCGCGCTCGGGGTCGGGCACGCGGTCTTCGATCGACAGCACCATCTCGGGCGAGGTGCCCCAGGTGACCTGCGGGCGGATCTGGCTCGCGTCGAGCTCGACCACGCGGTCGAAGACGGCATCAGGATCCGAATGCAGCGTGCGCCAGTAGGCGATGGCCTGCTCCAGCGCCACGCCGGTGGGCGAGAACGGACGCCCCTGCACGTAGTTGATGGTGGTCTCGTCCACTGCGATGAGGCCGGCACGCGCACCGGCTTCGATCGCCATGTTGCACACCGTCATGCGGCCTTCCATGCTGAGCGCGCGGATGGCGGAGCCGGCGAACTCGATGGTGTAGCCCGTCCCGCCGGCAGTGCCGATCTTGCCGATGATGGCCAGCACGATGTCCTTGGCGCCGCAGCCCTTGGGCAGCGTGCCTTCGACCTTGATGAGCAGGTTCTTGGCCTTGCGCGCCAGCAGCGTCTGCGTGGCGAGCACGTGCTCGACCTCGCTCGTGCCGATGCCGTGCGCAAGCGCGCCGAAAGCGCCATGCGTGGAGGTGTGCGAATCGCCGCAGACGACGGTCATGCCGGGCAGCGTCGCGCCCTGCTCCGGGCCGATCACGTGGACGATGCCCTGGCGCTTGTCGTTCATCTTGAACTGCGTGATGCCCACCCGGTCGCAGTTCTTGTCGAGCGTTTCCACCTGCAGGCGCGAGATGGGGTCGGCGATGCCATGCGTGCGGTCGGTCGTCGGCACGTTGTGGTCGCTGACCGCCAGGTTGGCCGAGATGCGCCAGACCTTGCGGCCGGCCAGGTCCAGGCCCTCGAAGGCCTGCGGGCTCGTGACCTCGTGCACGAGGTGGCGGTCGATGTAGAGGACGGCGGTGCCGTCTTCCTCGGTGTGGACGACGTGCTCGTCCCAGATCTTGTCGTACAGCGTGCGTCCCATGGCTACCTTGATTGGCGTTCGGGCGGAAAAGAGTGAGATTTTAGGCGTCCACAAGCAAAAACCCCGGCTGTAAGGCCGGGGTCTGCGTGCAAAGCGGGCGCTTTTCCGGCGTTCAGGCGCGTTGCTGGATGGGTTTGACTTCGCGCGCGGTGGCACCGGCGAATAGCTGACGCGGGCGGCCGATCTTGTACTCGGGGTCCGAGATCATCTCGTTGAGCTGGGCGATCCAGCCGACCGTGCGGGCGAGCGCGAAGATCGCGGTGAAGAGGCTCACCGGGATGCCGATCGCGCGCTGCACGATGCCGGAATAGAAGTCGACGTTCGGGTAGAGCTTGCGGGCGACGAAGTACTCGTCTTCCAGCGCGATCTTCTCGAGCGCCATGGCCAGCTTGAACAGCGGATCGTTCTCCAGGCCGAGCGCGCCCAGCACCTCGTGGCAGGTCTCGCGCATCAGCTTGGCGCGCGGATCGTAGTTCTTGTACACGCGGTGGCCGAAGCCCATCAGCTTGCTGCCGGAGTTCTTGTCCTTCACCTGCTTGATGAACTCGCCGATCTTGTCGACACCGCCCATGCGCTGCAGGTCTTCGAGCATGTTGAGCGCCGCTTCGTTGGCGCCACCGTGGGCCGGGCCCCACAGGCACGCCACACCCGCCGCGATGGCGGCGAACGGGTTGGTGCCCGACGAGCCGCACAGGCGCACGGTCGAGGTGGAGGCGTTCTGCTCGTGGTCGGCGTGCAGGATGAAGATGCGGTCCATCGCGCGCACCAGCACGTCGTTCGGCTCGTACTCCTCGCACGGCGTGGCGAACATCATGCGCATGAAGTTGCCGGCGTACGAGAGGTCGTTGCGCGGGTAGATGTAGGGCTGGCCGATGCCGTACTTGTAGGCCATGGCCACGAGCGTCGGCATCTTCGCGATCAGGCGGATGGCCGCGATCTCGCGGTGCTGCGGGTTATTGATGTCGGTGCTGTCGTGATAGAAGGCCGACAGGGCCCCCACGAGGCCGGTCATCACCGCCATCGGGTGGGCGTCGCGACGGAAGCCGCGCAGGAAGAACTGCATCTGCTCGTTGACCATCGTGTGACGGGTCACCGTCTTCACGAAGTCGTCCTTCTGCGTGGCATTGGGCAGCTCGCCCTTGAGCAGCAGGTAGCAGGTCTCGAGGTAGTCGCAGTGGGTGGCCAGCTGCTCGATCGGGTAGCCGCGGTACAGCAGCTCGCCCTTGTCGCCGTCGATGTAGGTGATCGACGACTGGCACGAGGCCGTGGAGAGGAAGCCCGGGTCGTAGGTGAACTTGCCGGTCTGGGCGTAGAGCTTGCGGATGTCGATGACATCCGGGCCCACGGAGCCCTTGTACACCGGCAGTTCCATGGCGGGGCTGCCGTCGGAGAACGACAGGGTGGCTTTCACGTCGGAGGGGGTCATGGGCGTTCCTTCTTGAGAGTCTTGGAAAGTCACACGGCTCAGTGGTGACCGTTGCGCATCAGCCTGAGCACTTCGAATACATCGTCTCGCTGCAACTCGCCTTCAGGCTCCTTGCGACCGAGCAGGAGGTCGAGCAGGTCGTTGTCCGGCAGATCCATCAGAACGAGCAAGGCCTGGGCCTGCCGCTCGGTGATGGTGTCACCCTGGCGCTTGAAGAATCGCTCCACGAACAGGTCGTTCTCCAGCAGGCCGCGCCGGCAGCGCCAGCGCAGCATGGAAAGCGTCCGTTCGTCGACCAGGGCGGGCATGGACATGAGACTGGGTTCAGACGGCGCGGCGCACCATCAATTCCTTGATCTTGCCGATCGCCTTGGTCGGGTTCAGGCCCTTCGGGCAGACGTCGACGCAGTTCATGATGGTGTGGCAACGGAAGAGGCGGTACGGGTCCTCGAGGTTGTCGAGGCGCTCGTTGGTGGCCTGGTCGCGGCTGTCGGCGATGAAGCGGTAGGCCTGCAGCAGGCCAGCCGGGCCGACGAACTTGTCCGGGTTCCACCAGAAGCTCGGGCAGCTCGTCGAGCAGCTGGCGCACAGGATGCACTCGTACAGGCCGTTGAGCTCTTCGCGCTCTTCGGGCGTCTGCAGGCGCTCCTTCTCGGGCGGCGGCGTGTCGTTCACGAGGTACGGCTTGATGGAGTTGTACTGCGTGAAGAACTGCGTCATGTCGACGATCAGGTCGCGGATGACGGGCAGGCCCGGCAGCGGCTTCAGCACGACGACTTCCGGCAGCGCGCGCAGGTTGGTCAGGCAGGCCAGGCCGTTCTTGCCGTTGATGTTCATCGCGTCGGAGCCGCACACGCCTTCGCGGCAGGAGCGGCGGAACGCGAGCGAGGGGTCGACCGCCTTGAGCTTGACCAGAGCGTCCAGCAGCATGCGTTCGTTGCCTTCGAGCTCGAGCTCGATGGTCTGCATGTAGGGCTTGGCGTCCTTGTCCGGGTCGTAGCGGTAGATCTTGAAGGTGCGCTTGATGGTCATGATGGGGTGCTCCGTGGCGCGCTTAGAAGGTCCGAACCTTGGGCGGAACGCTGTCCACGGTCAGCGGCTTGAGGTTCACGGGCTTGTACGTGAGGCTGTTGGTCGCGCTGTGCCACAGGGTGTGCTTCATCCATTCCTTGTCGTTGCGGCCCAACGGGAACTCGGCGTCGTCGGCGCCACGCTCGTAGTCGTTGACGGTGTGGGCGCCACGGCACTCCTTGCGCGCGGCAGCCGACACCATCGTCGCCTGTGCGGCTTCGATGAGGTTGTCGACTTCGAGTGCTTCCATGCGCGCCGTGTTCCACACCTTGGACTTGTCCTTGAGCGTGACGTTCTGGACGCGCTCCCGGATCTCGGCGATGCGCTTGACACCGTCGTCCATCAGCGCCTGGGTACGGAACACGCCGGCGTGGGCCTGCATGCAGGCACGGATGTCGTTGGCCACGTCCTGCGCGTATTCGCCCGAGGTGCTGGCCTCCAGGCGGGCCAGGCGCGACAGGGTCGCGTCGGCGGCGTCCTTCGGCAGCGGCTTGTGCGCCTTGCCTTCGGCCTTGAGCGACTTGACGATGTGGTCGCCGGCCGCGCGGCCGAACACCACCAGGTCGAGCAGCGAATTGGTGCCCAGACGGTTGGCGCCGTGCACCGACACGCAGGAGCATTCGCCCACTGCGTAGAGGCCGTTGACCGGCACGCGGGGATCGTCGCCGGCCGGCAGCACGACTTGGCCGTGCACGTTGGTCGGGATGCCACCCATCTGGTAGTGGATGGTCGGCACCACCGGGATCGGCTCCTTGGTGATGTCGACGTTGGCGAAGTTGTGGCCGATCTCTTCCACCGAGGGCAGGCGCTTGCGGATGGTGTCGGCGCCCAGGTGGTCCAGCTTCATCAGGATGTAGTCCTTGTTCGGACCGCAGCCCCGGCCTTCCTTGATCTCCTGGTCCATCGAGCGCGAGACGAAGTCGCGCGGGGCGAGGTCCTTCAGCGTGGGCGCATAGCGCTCCATGAAGCGCTCGCCGTCCTTGTTGAGCAGGATGCCGCCCTCGCCGCGCACGCCCTCGGTGATCAGCACGCCCGCGCCGGCCACGCCGGTCGGGTGGAACTGCCAGAACTCCATGTCCTGCAGCGGGATGCCGGCGCGGGCGGCCATGCCCAGGCCGTCGCCGGTGTTGATGAAGGCGTTGGTCGAGGCGGCAAAGATGCGACCGGCACCGCCGGTGGCCAGCAGCACGATCTTGGCTTCGAGGATGTAGACGTCGCCCGTCTCGAGCTCCAGCGCGGTGACGCCGACCACGTCGCCGTCGGCGTCGCGGATCAGGTCGAGCGCCATCCACTCGACGAAGAAGTGCGTGCGCGCCTTGACGTTCTGCTGGTAGAGCGTGTGCAGCATCGCGTGGCCGGTGCGGTCGGCCGCGGCGCAGGCGCGCTGCACCGGCTTCTCGCCGTAGTTGGCGGTGTGGCCGCCGAACGGGCGCTGGTAGATGGTGCCGTCGGGGTTGCGGTCGAACGGCATGCCGAAGTGCTCGAGCTCGTAGACGACCTTCGGCGCTTCTCGGCACATGAACTCGATGGCGTCCTGGTCACCGAGCCAGTCGGAGCCCTTGACGGTGTCGTAGAAGTGGTAGTGCCAGTTGTCCTCGCTCATGTTGCCGAGCGAGGCGCCGATGCCGCCTTGCGCCGCGACGGTGTGCGAGCGGGTCGGGAAGACCTTGGACAGCACGGCCACGTTCAGGCCGGCCTGGGCCAGCTGCAGCGACGCACGCATGCCCGAGCCACCGGCCCCGACGATCACCACGTCGAACTTTCTCTTTGCGATCGATGCGCTCACGTTCACAGTCTCCACAGCACTTGGATGGCCCAGCCGGCACAGCCCACGAGCCACACGAGGGTGGCCACCTGGAGCACGAGCTTCACGCCCACGGGCTTGACGTAGTCCATCAGGACGTCACGCATGCCCACCCACACGTGGTAGGCCAGCGCAACGATGGTCACGAAGGTCAGCAGGCGCATCCACTGCGCGCTGAAGATGCCGGCCCACTTGTCGTAGCCCATCTCGCCGGGCAGCAGCACCTGCACGATGAGGGCGATGGTGAAGATGGCCATCAGCACGGCGGTGACGCGTTGCGCCAGCCAGTCGCGCAGGCCGTAGTGCGCACCGACCACCGTGCGCTTGGAACCGTAATTCGGATTCGTCATGTGCGGGATCAGAAGAAGAGCTTGTAACCGAGCGCCAGCGTGAGCACGATGCTCAGGCCGAGCGTCACCAGGGCGGAACTGCGACCGAATTCCTTCGACACCGAGTGCGTGGCGTCCATCCAGAGGTGGCGCACGCCGGCGATGAAATGGTGCAGGTAGGCCCAGATCAGCGCGAACACGACCAGCTTGACGATGATCGCGGGCACGAAGCCGATGCCGACCTGGAACGCGCTCGTGAACTCGGCGTAGCTCGCCTCGGAGGTGACGCTCTTGTCGAGCAGCCAGATGATGAACGGCAGCAGCACGAACATCAGGATTCCGCTCACGCGATGGAGGATGGACACCCAGCCTGCCGGCGGCAAGCGGTATTGCGTGGCGTCGATGAGGCGCATGTTGGCGCCGGGTCTTTGCTTCGCTGTGGTCTCTGCCATACCGAACCTGTAGTCCTGTCAAAACTGTCGGAGTTTATTGCAACGCAGCAGGGTCGGGCCCGCGACGGCCGTTCGCGGGGGCGCACACCGCCCTGCTGCCCGGGGACTAACTCAACTCATTGCGGTAGTAGTGCGCCTGGGTGTTGTACAGCCCACGGCGCAACTCCACCGGCTTGTCGCCATAGGTACGCGACAAGCGTTCCACGCTGAGCAGGGGTGCGCCCGGCGCAATCTGCAGCAGCTCGGCCGCCGCCGCGTCGGCGGCCACGGCGCGCAACTGCTCTTCGGCGCGGATCATGCGCACGCCGAATTCCGTCTCGAAGAGGCCGTACATCGGCCCCTGGTATTCGCTCAGGCGCTCGGCGGTCAGGCCCTTGAAGAGCGCGCCGTGCAGCCAGATGTCGTCGAGCACCACCGGCAGCCCGTTGAAGTGCAGCACCCGCCGCACCTGCACCGCCGTGTCGCCGGCCTTCAGCTCCAGGGCACGGGCGACATCGGCCGGCGCGCGCACGCGGCGGCAATCGATGAAGCGGCGGCGCACGCCGCCGGCCTGGCCGCTGTCGGGCGTGAGCCGCAGAAAGCGGTACTGAATCTTTTCCTCGGCGTGGGTGGCGACGAAGGTGCCCTTGCCTTGGCGGCGCACCAGGAGGTTCTCGTCGGCGAGCGCGTCGATGGCCTTGCGCACCGTGCCCTGGCTCACCTTGAAGCGCGCCGCAAGCTCCATCTCGCTCGGGATCGCCTCGCCCGGCTTCCATTCGCCGCCCTGAAGGCTGCGCGTGATGAGGGCCTTGATCTGCTGGTACAGCGGGCTGAACGCCGGACCCTCGCCCTCGCCTTCCGCCGGGCGGATGACAGCAGGGGACGTGCTCGGGGAGGCCATGGCCGGGATTGCAACACAGGCGCGTGGTTGGCGTCCACGCCCATTTGATAGATGTCTTATATAAGACATAAGAGCGTTGACACACCCCGGGTTGCCACCTAGACTCGCCTACACTTCCCGGTTCACCAGAAAAGTGCCCGCCGCGGCCCGGGCGACATCGCCCGAACACCATCCCTTCGAACCTTCCGGAGCCTCCCATGAGCAAGAAACCCGTCCGTGTTGCCGTCACCGGCGCTGCTGGCCAGATCGGCTATGCCCTGCTGTTCCGTATCGCCTCGGGCGAGATGCTGGGCAAGGACCAGCCGGTCATCCTGCAACTGCTGGAGATCCCCGACGAGAAGGCCCAGAAGGCACTCAAGGGCGTGATCATGGAGCTCGACGACTGCGCCTTCCCGCTGCTGGCCGGCGTCGAAGCGCACGGCGACGCCAACACCGCCTTCAAGGACACCGACTACGCCCTGCTCGTGGGCGCCCGCCCCCGCGGCCCGGGCATGGAGCGCAAGGACCTGCTCTCGGCCAACGCCCAGATCTTCACCGCCCAGGGCAAGGCGCTCAACGCCGTCGCCTCGCGCAACGTCAAGGTGCTGGTCGTCGGCAACCCCGCCAACACCAACGCCTACATCGCGATGAAGTCGGCGCCCGACCTGCCGCGCGAGAACTTCACCGCCATGCTGCGCCTGGACCACAACCGCGCCGCCTCGCAGATCGCCGCCAAGACCGGCAAGCCCGTCTCGGCCATCGAGAAGCTCGCCGTGTGGGGCAACCACTCGCCGACGATGTACGCCGACTACCGCTTCGCCACCATCGACGGCAAGTCGGTGAAGGACACGATCAACGACGACGCCTGGAACAAGGACGTCTTCCTGCCCACCGTCGGCAAGCGCGGCGCCGCCATCATCGAAGCGCGCGGCCTGTCGTCGGCCGCCTCGGCCGCCAACGCCGCCATCGACCACATGCGCGACTGGGCCCTGGGCACCAACGGCAAGTGGGTCACGATGGGCGTGCCCTCGAACGGCGAATACGGCATCCCGAAGGACGTGATGTTCGGCTACCCCGTCACCACCGAGAACGGCAAGTACAAGATCGTCGAAGGCCTGCCGATCGACGCCTTCAGCCAGGAGCGCATCAACCTGACGCTCAAGGAGCTCCAGGAAGAGCAGGACGGCGTCAAGCACCTGCTCTGATCGCCCGGGGCGCAGACGAAAAGGCCGGTGCATCACGCTGCTGGCCTTTTTTTCGTCCGCCCTCATTCACCCTAGAACACCCGCCCATGCCGCTCCATCCCAGACAGGCACTCTTCGACGCCCATGACGTGGCGCCGTCGCTGCCTGTCTGCGATCACTACGCCGGTGTGGAGGCGCGCATGAAAAAGAGCCTGCAGCTGCAGGCGGAGCTCGGGCCGGTCTTCGACGTCACGCTCGACTGCGAGGATGGCGCCCCGGTGGGCGGCGAGCGCGAGCATGCCCACCTCGTCGCCGAGATGGCGACCTCCTCGCTCAATGTGCACGGGCGCGTCGGAGCGCGCGTGCATCCGTACGACCATCCCTGCTTCGACTCCGATGTGTCCACGCTGCTCAAGGGCGCGGGCCTGCAGCTGGCGTACCTCATGGTGCCCAAGGTCGAGAGCTACGAGCAGGCGCATGCCGCGGTGGCGGCCATCGACCGCACCATGGCCGAGCACGGCCATCGCCGCAAGCTGCCGGTGCACGTGCTGATCGAGACCCACGGCGCGCTGCGCGACGTGCACCGCATCGCGGCGCATCCGCGCATCGAGTCGCTGGCCTTCGGGCTCATGGATTTCGTCTCCGCACATCGGGGCGCCATCCCGCAAAGCGGCATGAGTGCACTCGGCCAGTTCGAGCATCCGCTGGTGCTGCGCGCCAAGCTGGAGATCGCAGCCGCCTGCCATGCGCACATCAAGACGCCGGCGCACTGCGTGGTGACCGAATTCCGCAAGCTCGACCTGCTGCGCCGCGCGGCGCAGAAGGCCGCGCGCGAGCTCGGCTACCTGCGCATGTGGAGCATCCATCCCGACCAGATCGAGCCCATCGTCGAAAGCTTCGCGCCGACGGTGGCCGAGACCGACCAGGCGATCGAGATCCTCATGGCCGCGCAGGCAGCCGACTGGGCGCCCATCGGCCACCGCGACACGCTGCACGACCGCGCGAGCTTCCGCTACTTCTGGCACGTGCTCGAGCGCGCGCGCCAGACCGGCCAAGCCTTGCCGGCCCAGGTGGTGGAGGCCTTCTTCTCCGCCAACGCGGGAGCGGCCTCGTGAACTGCTGCACACCCACGGCGTTCGGCTTGGCGAACAAATGTTTCAAGGGCGTCGGGCCCCTCCGCTCGCCGGCTAGCACGGCGCGCCGCGCGCGTGTGCAGTTGCATCGCGGCGAGTTCGTGACTTCGCGCACGGCGCCACGCGGCGCGTGCGGCAGCGCCCTGCCCGAGCGCGCGCCGGGCACCCGCGCGGTGCGCGCAGGCAGCGTTCGGGCCGCCCTGCAAATTGTTTCAAACGGCGATTTCGCGAGACGAAGCGCGTGTGGGCGGCCCATCAGAATCCGGGCTTCCTCAACACCCGGAGTGACTCCCATGAGTTCTCGCATCGTCCTCGCCGTCGCCCTTGCGTTTGCCGGCACCACGGCCTTCGCGCAGACCGCGCCCGCCAAGCCGGCGACCAAGGCTGCCACGCCTGCCGCCAAGAAGCCGGCCGCGAAGAAGGCTGCCGAGAAGCCGCTGCCCCAGGCCGACCAGGCGCAACTCGACGCCGCCGACCGCACGCACTACGGCGACTACGAGTGCGACTTCAAGCAGACGATCCAGGTCACGAAGAACGACAAGGCTCCTGGCTACGTCGACGTCAGTTTCAAGAAGCAGAGCTGGATCATGAAGCCCAGCCTCTCGTCGACCGGCGCGCTGCGCCTGGAAGACGTGAAGGGCCGCATGCTGCTGCTTCAGATCGCCAACAAGTCCATGCTGATGGACACCAAGATCGGCCAGCGCCTCGTCGATGCCTGCGTGCACGAGAAGCAACGCGCCGCCGCGGAGGCCGCGAAGTCGTGAGACGCGCTTCTCCGGGTGCACGCACGCTGGTCGTGACCGCTTGCCGGGTTCATGCTCGTTCGGCCGTGGCCGCGCGCATGGATCCTGCTCGGCTCTCCCCCTTCACCCCACGCACTGCACCACCCGGAGAACTCCATGCTTCAAGCCTATCGCCAACATGTCGCTGACCGCGCCGCGCTCGGCATTCCTCCGCTGCCCCTGACCGCCCAGCAGACGGCCGAGGTCATCGAGCTGCTGAAGGCGCCGCCTGCCGGCGAAGGCGAGTTCCTGCTGGACCTGCTGACCCACCGCGTGCCCCCGGGCGTGGACGACGCGGCCAAGGTCAAGGCCTCGTTCCTGTCGGCCGTCGCGCACGGCGACGTCAAGGTCGAGCTCATCTCCAAGGCCCGCGCCACCGAGCTGCTGGGCACCATGGTCGGCGGCTACAACGTGCAGCCGCTGATCGACCTGCTGGACGACGCCGATGTCGCCAGCGTGGCCGCCGACGCGCTGAAGAAGACGCTCCTGATGTTCGACTTCTTCAACGACGTGGCCACCAAGGCGAAGGCCGGCAACGCCCACGCCAAGGCCGTGATCCAGTCGTGGGCCGATGCCGAGTGGTTCACCTCGCGCCCCGAAGTCGCCAGGAAGATCACCGTCACCGTCTTCAAGGTGCCCGGCGAGACCAACACCGACGACCTGTCGCCCGCCCCGGACGCCTGGAGCCGCCCCGACATCCCGCTGCACTACCTCGCGATGCTGAAGAACACGCGCCCCGACGCGGCCTTCAAGCCCGAGGAAGACGGCAAGCGCGGCCCGATGCAGTTCATCGAGGACCTGAAGAAGAAGGGCCACCTGGTGGCCTACGTGGGCGACGTGGTGGGCACCGGCTCTTCGCGCAAGTCGGCCACCAACTCGGTGATCTGGGCCACGGGCGAAGACATCCCCTTCGTGCCGAACAAGCGTTTCGGCGGCGTCACGCTCGGCGGCAAGATCGCCCCGATCTTCTTCAACACGCAGGAAGACTCGGGCGCGCTGCCGATCGAGGTGGACGTCTCCAAGCTCGAGATGGGTGACGTGATCGACGTCTACCCCTACGACGGCAAGCTCGAGAAGAACGGCGCGGTCGTGGCCAACTTCTCGCTCAAGAGCGACGTGCTGCTCGACGAAGTGCGCGCCGGCGGCCGCATCAACCTCATCATCGGCCGCTCGCTGACCGCCAAGGCGCGCGAGTTCCTGGGCCTGCCCGCCTCCACCGCGTTCCGCCTGCCGCAGGCCCCTGCTGCCAGCACCAAGGGCTACACGCTCGCGCAGAAGATGGTCGGCCGCGCCTGCGGTCTGCCCGAGGGCCAGGGCGTGCGCCCGGGCACCTACTGCGAGCCCAAGATGACGACCGTCGGCTCGCAGGACACCACCGGCCCGATGACGCGCGACGAGCTGAAGGACCTGGCCTGCCTGGGCTTCTCGGCCGACCTCGTGATGCAGTCGTTCTGCCACACCGCCGCCTACCCGA
>JBIQJS010000110.1:0-7190 GCA_044507405.1 Rubrivivax sp.
CTCCCGCTCGCAGCGCGTGCTGTGGCTGCTCGAAGAGCTCGGTCTGCCCTATGAGATCAAGCATTACCAGCGTGACCCGAAGACCATGCTCGCACCCGAGTCGCTGAAGCAGGTGCATCCGCTCGGCAAGTCGCCGGTCATCACCGACGGCGACGTCACGGTGGCCGAATCGGGCGCCATCATCGAGTACCTGGTGGAGCACTACGGCAACGGGCGGCTGATGCCGGCCGCGGGCTCACCCGAGCGGCTGCGCTACCGCTACTGGATGCACTTCGCCGAAGGCTCGGCGATGCCGCCGCTGTTGCTCAAGCTCGTCTTCACGACGATCGAGCGCACGAAGATGCCGTTCTTCATCAAGCCCATCGCCCGCGGCATCTCACGCAAGGTGCAGGGCACGCTGGTCGATCCCAACCTGAAGCGCCAGCTCGATTTCATGGAGGCCGAGCTCGGCGAGCGCGAGTGGTTCGCCGGCCCCGAGTTCACCGCGGCCGACATCCAGATGAGCTTCCCGCTCGAAGCGGCGGCGCAGCGCGCGGGGCTCGATGCCTCACGGCCGAGGCTGATGGCCTTCCTCAAGCGCATCCATGCGCGGCCGGCCTACCGGCGCGCGCTGGAGCGTGGCGGGCCGTACAGCTTCGCGAACGACTGATCAGCCGAGCTGCCGCAGGCGTGCATCCACGTAGCCCGCCGCGGCCTCGGGCAGGCCCATGGCGCGGGCCCGCTGGAAGGCGGTGCGGGCGCTGTCGATCTGGCCCAGCGCTTCGAGCGAGATGGCCAAGCCCATCCACCACACGCCCTTGCCCGGGGCGAGCTTGAGTGCGCTGCCGTAGGCCTCGGCGGCGGCGGCGTGGTGGCCGGCGCGTTGCAGGATGGCGGCGTGGAAGCCGTGGAACTCGGCATCGCCACCGGCCTGCGCCATCGCGCTGCGCAGCGTCTCGGTGGCGGCGCCCCAGTCGTCGCGGTCGGCCTGCAGCCGCGCGAGCATGAGCGCGAGCTGGGGCTGGCCGGGCACGAGCGCCAGGCCTTCCTTCAGCAGTGACTGCGCGTCGTCGGGGCGTGTGAGTGCGACCAGCACGCCGGCCTGCGCCACGCGCGCGGGCACGTGGCGCGGGTCTTCGCGCAGGGCCGCGGTGAAGGCTGCGGCGGAATCGTTGAACAGCCCGGACTGGTGGGCGGTCACGCCACGCTGGTAGTGCGCCTCGGCGCGGTCATGCGCGGTGCGGGTCGAGGCACGCACGTCGATGCGAGGGGTGGGGGCCTCGGCCTTCGGTGCCGGGGATGCAGGTTCGAGCGCAGGCGCCGGGCGAGGCGCGGGCGGCGCGATGGCGACGCGGCGCGGGGCCGGTGCCGCAGGGCGTACAGATGCGATGGGCGCCGGAGCGGCCAGCGCCACCGGCGGGGTCATCACCGCCGCCGCCGAGGCCGGCGTGACCATCGGTGCAGCGGCCACGACGACAGGCGCCACCGGCTGAGGCGCGACAGGTGGAGGTGCGACAGGTTGAGGTGCGACAGGTGGAGGTGTGAGGGGCATGGGGGCCGCCACGGCGACTTCCACCCCCGGCCCGGCCTGCCCCGGCCAGCGCAGGCTGCCCTGCGCCATGCCGCCCACCACGACCGCTGCCGCCGTGGCGATCACGCCCAGGCCCCAGCGCATCACACGCTGGCCGCCGCTGGCCGCGCGCGGGCGCGGTGGGGCCGTGGTCTTCACGCTGGGCGCGGGGGCCGGCGCCTGGCGCCGGTCGAGGTCGCGCAGCACCTGGTTGAGGAGGCTCATCGTGCAAGGCTCCCGTTGAGCGCATGCCACCACCCGAGGCCGAAGGGCGAGCCCGGGCGCGCGCCGTCGGTGTCGCGTGCGGCGGCGCGCACGTGGGCCGCTTCAACGGTGTCGCCACCCGCGCCGAAGACGGCGAGCAGCGCCTTGTGCGCGAGGATGTTCACGAGCCGCGGCGTGCCGCCGGTCGCGCGCTGCAGCGCGGCGATGGCACCGGCGCTGAAGAGCTCGACGCCGTGGCGCCCAGCCACGTGCAGGCGGTGGTGCAGGTAGTGGCGCAGCTCGGCGCGGTCCATGCCGGTGAGCCGGTAGTGGAAGGCGATGCGCTGGCGCAGCTGGCGCATGGCGGTGAGGGCGAGGCGCGCGTCGAGCTCGGGCTGGCCGAAGAGCACGACCTGCAGCAGCTTGCGCTTCTCGGTCTCGAGGTTGGAGAGCAGGCGCAGCGTCTCCAGGCTCTTGAGCGGCAGGGCCTGCGCCTCGTCCACGCAGACGATCACGCGGCGGCCTTCGGCGGCGAGCGCGAGCAGCTCGGCGTTGATCGCCTTGTGCAGGTCGTATTCGCTGGCCGCGGCGCCGAGCGTGAGCTCCAGCTCGTCGGCGAGCGCGCGCAGGAGCGTCTGCGGCGTGAGCAGCGGATTGGGCAGGTAGCAGGTGACGGTGTCGTCGCCGGCCGAGGCGAGGAAGCGGCGGCACAGGAGCGTCTTGCCCGTGCCCACCTCGCCCGTGATCTTGATGAAGCCCTCGCCATGCTGCGTGGCGATCACGAGCGTGTTGAGCGCCTCCTGGTGGGCGCGCGTGGCGTAGGCGTAGGCCGTGTCGGGCGTGAGCCCGAAGGGCAGTTCGCGCAGGCCGTAGTGGGCGAGGTACATGGCGGTTCGCTCCAGGTCAGGGCGTGCGCACGGCGGGGCGCGCCTGGTACTGGTGGAGCCGCTGCTGCAGGTCGGCGGCGTCGGCCTGCCAGCTGCGCTCGTTGCGGATGATGGTGGGCTTGAGCAGGATCACGAGCTCGCTTTTCATGCCGTTGCGGCTCTTGGTGCCCACCAGCCCGCCGAGCGCGTAGTCGGTGGTGCCGGGCAGGCCCGAGGCCGAGCTCGACTGCTGCTGCTTCATGAGGCCGCCGATGGCGACGATGTGGCCGTCCTGCACGCGCACGACGGAGTCGCTCTCGTTGACCGTGCTCGAGGCGAGCGGCAGCTGGAAGGTGCCCAGCGTGCCGAGGTTGACGTTCTTCTGCTTCTCGGCCACCACGCTCACCGAGGGGCGCAGGTGCAGGATGATCTGGTCGTGCTCGTCGATCTGCGGCGTGATGTCGAGCGCGATGCCCGAGAAGAAGGGCGTGACGCCGATGGTGGGCGTGACCACGCTGCCGGATCCGGAGGTGGTGGCGGTGGTGCTCACGCTCGTGACGAAGAACTCGTCGGTGCCGACCTTGAGCACCGCCTTCTGGTTGTTGATGCTCGCGATGCGGGGGCTCGAGAGCACCTGCACCTGGCCCTGCGTCTCCAGGAACTGCAGCATGGCCGCGAAGTTGGGGCTCTGGAAGGCGAGGCCGAAGAGGCTGCCGAGGTTGGCCACGTCGGCGATCAGGCTCGTGCCCGCCACAGCGGTGAGCGAGGGGCCGGTGGTGCCGGTGGCGGCCACCAGCGTGCCGGTGTTGCTGAGCGTGCTGCCCGGGGCGATGGGGCCGAGCGACAGGTGGCTGCTCGCGTTGCGGAAGGCCGACCAGTTGACGCCGCTGCTGGAGCTGTCGGAGAGCGAGACCTCGATGATCTTGGCTTCGATCATCACCTGGCGCTCCACGATGAGCTGCGTCATGCGCAGGTAGTTCTCGGTGTTGCGCAGGTCCTGCGGAAAGCCGCGCACGGCGATCACGCCCGACAGCGGGTTGACGATCACCTTGCGGCCGCCTTCGGCGCCGATGAGCGCGGTGAGCGTGTTGCGCAGCTCGCTCCAGAAATCGTGGTCGGAGTCGGTGGTGATCTTGGTGCTCTGGTTGGCGATGGCCTGGCCACCGCCCGGCGGCGTGCTGGAGCCGGTGGGCTGGCCGCTGGCCGAATCGCCCGTGCCACCGCCGGTGGCGATGGAGCCCGAGATCACGCGCGTGTCGCTGCTGCCCGAGCGTTTGCCGGCGAGGTAGTTGACCTGGAAGATGCGCGTCTGCAGCGTGTTGGGCTGGATGTGGATGCGGTTGCCCTGCATCGTGTACTCGTAGCCGTAGAGATCGCGCATTGCATCGAGCGCCTCGCGCACGGTCACGTTCTTGAGGTTGAGCGCGACGGTGCCGCTCACCTCTGGTGCCACCAGCATGCTGTAGCGCGTGCCGGTCACGATCTGCAGGAAGACCTGCTGCGCGGGCGCGTTGGAGACGGCGAGGTCGAAGCGCGGCTCGCTCGGCGGCGGCAGCTTGACCGGCTCGCTCGCGAGCGGCGGCAGCAGGGCGCGGGTGACGGCCTCGGGCGGGGTGGCGGGCTTCGCCGCTTCGGGCGTGGAGGCGCGGGCAAGCTCCTCCTTGATGCGGTCCATCGTGCCGTGCGGCGGCAGCTGCTTCGTGGCGCAGCCGCTCAGGACGAGCAGCGCGCTCGCGAGCGCACTGGCGAGTGCGAGTAGGCGGGGGTGTTTCATCGTGCAGTCTCCGCAGGGGCGGGTCGCGTGGTCTTCTGTCCGGCGGGCATGAGCGTGAGCGTGGTGGTGCCTTGCGCGCCGCGCAGCTCCACCGTGTGGCGGGTGACGCGGGCGAGGCGCGCATCGCCCACGGTCTCGCCGAGCGCGACGAGCCGGCCGCTGATCACGGCGGCGGGCGTGCGGCCGGGGCCGAGCAGCACCGACTGCAGCACGAGCGCAGCGGGCGCTTCGGCGGCCGAGGCGGCGCTTGCCGCACCCAGGCCCGGGGGCGGCCGGGTGGGGTCGGGCAGCGGCTGCGCGCCCGCCTGCGTGCAGGCGAGCAGGGCCAAGGCGCCGGCGATCACGGCCTTCATATCAGCCACCATGTCTTCTCCACGCTGAGGGTGTGGACGGTCAGCGTCATCACGATCGCGGGGCTCGCGCTCGCGTCGAGCCTGAGCTCGCCCCAGTACACGCGGCGCGGCATGCGCTCCAGCGTGTGGAGGAAGGCGAGCAGCTCCTGGTAGCTACCGCGCACGGTGAGCTCGACGCCGTGGCGGTAGAGCCAGGCGTCGTCGGCTGCTGCGGCGGCCGAGGCGGCGGTTTCAGGCGCCGAGGCAGCGGCCGGCGTGCGCTTCTGGACCATCTCGCCCACCGACGTGGGGGCGAGGCTGCGCAGGCCCACGAGGTGCAGGCCGCGCTGCGCCTGCAGCAGGCCCGAGAGCCACTGCGTCATCTCCTGCGGGGGCACGAGCGAGCCCTGGAGCTGGCGGAACTGCGCCTCGGTGTCGTGCGCCTGCGTGCGCAGCGCGGCCAGCTGCGCCTTGAGCGCGGCATCGGGGTCGGCGACGCGGGCGCGCAGCAGGTCGAGCTGCGCCTGCGTCACGGCGAGCTCGGCGGTCTGCACCTGCAGCTGCTGCTGCAGCACGACACGCTGCATGCGTGCCGGCTCGATGAGCAGCAGGTAGCCGAGCATGAGGATCGCGAAGCACACGGCCGCGGGCAGCAGCACGCGCTCGCGGTGGGGCAGGGCGGCATAGCGCTGTGCGAGTTGTGTCCAGCGCTGCTTCATGGACGTGCCTCTTCAGACTTCGCGGGCGCCTGCGTGCCGGCGGCGCTCACGAGCGAGAACTCCACGTAGGGCGCGCTGCGCGGCGGGCTGGAGGCGGCCTCGTCGGCGGCGAGCACCGGGCGCTCGATTTCCAGCGCGCGGAAGGCAAGGCCCTGCAGCGCCGGCTCCTTGTTGAGGCGGCTCACGTAGGCGGGGATGAGCTGCGGGTCGAGCGCACGGCCGCGCAGTGCGACCTGCCCGTGGTCGAGCACCACGCCGGTGAGCCACAGGCCCTGCAGCGACTGCCGAGCGAACGCGCTCAGGGCGGCGGCATGGCCGTTCGTGTCGCCCAGGCCGCCCGCGCGCAGCAGCTCCAGCGCGGCCTGGCGCTGGGTGACGCTCGCCTGCGCGAGCTGCACCTGCGCCTGCAGCGCCGCGCTCGGCTGCACCTCGGCGGCACGCTGCGTGAGTTCGGTGAGCTCACCCTGTGCGGCTTCGAGTGCGGCGGCGGTCTCGGTGGCCGGCTCGCGCAGCTGGGCCAGCCCGTGCTGCGTCCATGCGGTGCCCAGGGCCACCACGGCTGCACACGCGCCCACGGCCAGCGCCGCGTTCGGGGCGGTGGCCCACTCGCGCCGGGCCTTGAGGCCGGGGTCGTAGAAGTTGAGGTTCTGCGGCGCGCCTTCGCCTTCCTGGCGCAGGGCCAGGCCGATGGGCACGTACCAGGCATGCTGCGCGCTCACGTCGGCGAGCGCCTGCGCGCCGCGGCCCAGGTCGAGCACGCTGGCGAGATCGGCCACCTCCACCGGCAGGTAGAGGTTGTCCTTGAGGTAGTGCGAGAAGCTCTCGGCCGACGGGTGGCCGGCGATCAGCAGCTGCGACAGCGGCACCTGGCTGAACTGGCGGTCGAAGCCGTCGAGCGAGCGCTGCAGCTCCAGGCCGACGCGGTCGAAGACGGCGGCGCGCTGCTCGGGATCGGCGAGCGCCGCGAGGTTGATCTCGATGTGGCGCAGGCCGTAGAGCTCGCCGCCGCGGGTGAAGGTGAGCAGGCCGCCGTGCTCGTGGAAGCCGAGCAGGGCCAGGCCCCGGCCGGGGGTCTCGAAGAGGGTGGCGATGTTGCGCTGCGCGGCCTCGGTCACGTCGATGGCGGCGAGCCTGAGGTTGCCGGCCTGGAAGGCCTGCACACGCTCCTGCAGACGCTCGCGCCTGGCGGCGGCCACCAGCGCCAGCGGATCGCGCCCGGGCGGCATGCCGTCGGCGGGAATCGGCAGCACGTCGACCACGGCCTGCTCGACCGGGAACTCGAGCATGTCC
Organism: Rubrivivax sp.; assembly: GCA_044507405.1. GTDB lineage: Bacteria > Pseudomonadota > Gammaproteobacteria > Burkholderiales > Burkholderiaceae_C > Rhizobacter. The sequence goes on from JBIQJS010000110.1 coordinate 6,735, forward strand.
TTCACGCTCCAGCGCAGCGCGGCGCGCAGCTCGGCCGGCTCGACCTTGGGGCGTGCGACCTGCACCATCTGGTAGGCGCCGGGCTCGACCCAGGTGGTGCAGCGGTAGCGCTGCAGGCCATGGCTGCGCCGCGCCTGCTGCAGCACCTGTGCCTCGGTGCCGCCGGGGCGCGGGCTGCTCTCCAGCAGCTCGAGCCGGGGCCGCTCGCCGCCACGCACCACGTGGGCAAAGTCCACGCTCTGCCTGCGCGGCACGACGGCCATCCAGCCAGCTTGTTCTCGTCGGTTGAACATCACACGCACCAGGAGCAGCCGCCGGGAAGTCGGCGGTCTTACGGTGAGGCTGATGCTAGGGAGGGCTCACCTTGTGCGATGAGCGGATAAGGCAGGGAATTGCCGTGCATCCCTGGGCCGGCAGCGGCCGGGGGCTTCGATACCTCAGCCCGAACGGTGAGGT
>JBIQJS010000110.1:7290-11658 GCA_044507405.1 Rubrivivax sp.
TCGAGCGTGCCCGATTCCTCGCCCACGGCGATCATCTGCAGCACCACGGGCGTGAAGATGCCGCTCGCGGCCGCGGTGCGCAGCAGGCTGTCGCCGCGCTCCACGCCGTCGCGCATCTTCTCGATGGCGCGGGCGTAGTAGTGGTTGTCGACCGTGTTGGCCACGACCATCATGGCCTGCACCACCGGCACGCCGCTCTTGAGCGCGAGCGCAAAGCTGCGCGAGAAGCGGGCGAGCGTGGCCTTCCTGATGATCTTGCCGGCGATGGGGAACCTGAGCTTGAGCTTGTCCCAGGCGTAGCCGCCGTCCTCGGTGGCCGTCCAGCGCTTGAACGCGAAGACGGCGCCTGCGCCGCCGGCCAGGAGGTAGGGCCAGGCGGTGACGGTGAACTTCGAGAAGCCCACCAGCAGCTGCGTCATCAGCGGCAGCTCGGAGCCGAAGCCGTCGAACACCTTCTGGAAGGCCGGGATCACGAACACGTTGACCACGCCGATGGCGATCGCCATCACCGCGATCACGAAGCTCGGGTAGCGCAGTGCCGACTTCACCTGGTCGCGCATCAGCTTCTCGAACTCCAGGTGGTGGAAGAGCCGCAGGAAGACCTCGTCGAGCCGGCCCGTCATCTCGCCCACGCGCACCATGGCGACGTAGAACGCGGAGAAGACGCCGGTCTGCCGGGCGAGCGAGGTGGACATCTCGTTGCCCGACTCCAGGCTCTCGCGCGTCTGGCGGATCACGTCCTTCATCGCCGGCGAGGCCGATTCCTGCAGGCCGGCGAGCGCGCGCGTGAGCGCGATGCCCGACTTGAGCAGCGTGTGCAGCTGCCGGCTGAACATCAGCAGGTCTTCGTGGCGCACCTTCTCGCGCCGGCCGAAGCCCACCTTCTGCGACGCCATCGAGGCGCCCACCGCGGTGGTGGCGGCGATCTCGAGCGGCGTGCTGCCTGCGCGCTGCAGGTCGGCCGCGACCGCGGCGGCGCTGTCGCCCTCGGCCACGCCCTGCAGCAGGGCGCCGCCGGCGTCGCGTGCGGTGTAGGTGAACTGCGGCATGGCCCCGGGCGCGATCAGCCGTCGCCGTGGGCGGCGAGCGCCATGGCTTCGGCGATGGTCGAGCGGCCCGCCTGCGCGAGCGCGAGCGCGTTGCGCAGGAGCGTGTTGCGGCCGATCTGCTCACGCGCGATGCGCACGAATTCGATCGGCGAGCCATGGTTGGCGGTCTGCACCAGCTCGGGCGTCATCTCCAGCATCTCGTAGACGGCGGTGCGGCCGATGTAGCCGGTGCCGTTGCAGCGCGAGCAGCCGAGGCCGCGCATATACCGGCCTTCGGTGCCCTCGGTGCCGGCGTAGTGGTCCAGCCAGGCGAGCTCCTGCGGCGTGGGCGTGTGCGGCGCCACGCAGTTCTCGCACACCAGGCGCACCAGGCGCTGCGCGATCACGAGGTTGAGCGACATCGCCACCATGTACGGCGGCACGCCCATGTCGAGCAGCCGCACGGGCGTGGTGGCGGCGTCGTTGGTGTGCAGCGTGGAGAGCACCATGTGGCCGGTCATGGCGGCGCGCAGGCCGATCTCGGCGGTGGTCCTGTCGCGCATCTCGCCGACGAGGATCACGTCCGGGTCCTGGCGCAGGGCGGCACGCAGCACGCGCTCGAAGCTGAGCTCGATCTTGTCGTGCACCTGCACCTGGTTGATGCCGGGCAGGCGGTACTCCACCGGGTCTTCGACGGTGATGATCTTGCGATCGGGCGAGTTGATCTCGTTGAGCGAGGCGTAGAGCGCGGTGGTCTTGCCGCTGCCGGTGGGGCCGGTGACGAGGATCATCCCGCTCGTGCGCGTGAGCGCCGCGCGCACCTTGGCGAGCATGGTGTCGCTCATGCCCAGGCGGTCCAGGCGCAGCAGGCCGCCGCTCTGGTTGAGCAGACGCATCACGACCGATTCGCCGTACTGCGTGGGCATGGTGGAGATGCGCACGTCCAGCGGGTTGCCGCGGATGTCGACGTGGAAGCGGCCGTCCTGCGGCAGGCGCTTCTCGGAGATGTCCAGCCCCGACATGAGCTTGAGGCGCAGCACGAGCGCCGGCGCGATCTTGAGATCGGCCTCGGTCTGCAGGTGCAGCACGCCGTCGATGCGGAAGCGCACGTGCAGCTTGTGCTGCTGCGGCTCGATGTGGATGTCCGACGCCCGCACCTGCGCCGCGTCTTCGAAGAGCGTCTGCAGCAGCTTGACGACGGGCGCGTCTTTCACCGCCGCTTCGGTGCCGAGCAGGTTGCCGAAATCGGCCTCGGTCTGCGCGAGCTCGGCGGTCAGCTCCTGCGAGAGCGCGGTGATCTCGCCGGTGCGGCGGTAGACGCGGTCGATGGTGGCGAGCAGCTGCGTCTCGGTGACGGCGGCGAGCTCGATCTCGCGCTTGAGGATGCGGGTGAGCTCGTCGTAGGCGAAGAGGTCGCTCGGGTCGGCCATGCCCACGCGCAGGATGCCGTTGCTTTCTTCCAGCGCGAGGGCGCGGAAGCGGCGGGCCTGGGCCTCGCTCAGCAGGTTGACCAGCGAGGGCGCCGGGTTGACCTGCTTGAGGTTGATGTAGGGGATCTTGAGCTGGCGGGCCAGCGCACCGGAGATCTGCTCCTCGGTGACGATGCCGCTGTCGACCAGGATGCGGCCGAGCTTGCGGCCGCTCGCGCGCTGCTGCTCCAGCGTGGCGGTGAGCTGTTCCTGGGTGATGAGGTTCTGTTGAACCAGCAGGTCACCCAGGCGGATTTTTTGCGGAGGCGGCATGCGCGGTCCTGACGACGAAGGCCATGGGTCAGGCGATTGTCGAAAGGCGCTGCGCCCGCCGATGACCGGAAATCGGGCCGGATTCAGGGCCTGATCCGGGATTGGAACGGGCCCTGCATCGCGCAGTGAGGCCTCAGGGCGCCGGCACGCCCATGTCGGCGAGCGCCTTGCGGATCACGGGCGCGTGTGCGCCCTGGGCCTCGCCCGACTCGATCTCGGCGGCGCGCTCGAAGAGCGGCACGAAGAGGCCGAGCTTGTCGACCGGGCCCTTGAGCGTGAGCGTGCCGTGCTTCGCGAACGCTTCGCGCCAGGTGGCGAGCACCTCGTCCCAGAACGGCTTGGTCGCGGTGTAGTAGCGGTCGGCGGCGGCAAAGTCGCCATCCGTGAGGCGCTCGTAGCGCGCGAGGCCCACCTCGCGCCCCACGTAGGGCAGGGCCGCATCGGGCGTGCGCCGGGCGTCGAGCCGGGCCTTGAGGTTGAGTTCTTCCTGCGCCCAGCCGGTGGGCGTGACGGTGTGGCGGTTGGTGCCGATCAAGGTGTCGTAGTCCTGCCGCACGCTCCACTCGCGCCGCGGCAGCGGGCGGCGCGTCTCGCCGCTCAGCCAGGTGGAAAAGCTCGCGTTGTGCGACCAGCGGCCGAGGCTCGCGTAGCGCGGCGATTCGTCAACCTGGTAGACGGTCTGCGACCACGCGCCGCGGCGCTCGGCCGGTGGCACGGCGCGGCGCTGCCAGCGGTCGCGCCCGAGGTATTCGACGATCGCCTCGGGCTCGTAGCGCCAGTCCTGCCGCCAGTGCTTGGTGACCATGGGGTCGCCCGGCTTGCCGTCCGGGCCGAGCACGCGCATCTCGAGGATGTGCACGAGGCTCACGAAGCCGGGCTCGTTGCGGTCCACGTAGACCTTCTCGGTGGCCCACGACTGGTAGGGCGCGAGCCGGCGCGGATCGCCGGCTTCGGTGTAGCTCGCGATCTCGAGGAAGTCGAAGCTCACGCGGTACTCGCCGGCCATCGCGAGGATGGCGCGGCGGTCACGCTCCTGCGCGGTGATGCTGGCCGCCTGCAGCGCCTGCCAGGCGGGCGAGGGGGCGGTGGCGAGCGTGACCGGCACGCCGCGCGTGGTGCCGCCGCGCGGCTTGGGCGCCTGGCCGTCGAGCGGGTACGAGAAGGTGTAGCGCAGCGGCGTGGGCGCGCTGGCGGGGGTCGCGGTCTGCGCCACGGCGAGCGCCGTAGTCAGAAGCAGCAGGGTGGCGAGGAGGGCGCGGCGCATGGAGGGGCGGGGAAGCTGGGGCGCGTTTGAGTTTAGGCAGCGCACGCGGACGAGGGCGATTCGCCTGGGTTCGCCGAAGGGCTTCGACGGGCTCAGCCTGAGGGAAATCCGTTCCCTGGGCACTGAGGTTGTCAAAGCGCAGCGCAGGGCTTCGACAAGCTCAGCCCGAACGGGGATGAGGCTTCGCCTCAGCCCGAACAAGGATGGGGCTTCATCTGACCGGGAGGGGCTTCGCCTTACCGAGAGGGGCACCGCCTGACAGAGAAGGGGCATCGCCTGACAGAGAAGGGCATCGCCTGACCGAGAGGAACTTCGCCTCACCGAGAGGGCTTGG
>JBIQJS010000221.1:0-1827 GCA_044507405.1 Rubrivivax sp.
TTCGCCCTGAGCCCGTCGAAGGGCCTGCGCTGAGGTCTGCGCGAGGGCTTCGACAAGCTCAGCCCGAACGGTGAGTGGCTTGGTGCGGGGCTTCGATACCTCAGCCCGAACGGAAAGGTGGTCTGGCTTGCAACGACTCCCCCCTTCGTTCGCCCCGAGGTATCGAAGGTGCAAGTCCCTCTCCGTTCGCCCTGAGGTATCGAAGGGCCCACGCCACGCTGCGAAGCCCGTGTGTTCAACGACCCCTCCCCGTTCGCCCTGAGCCCGTCGAAGGGCCTGCGCTGAGCACTGCGCGAGGGCTTCGACCGGCTCAGCCCGAACGGTGGACGGCTCGGTGCAGGGCTTCGACACGCTCACCCCGACCGGGACGGATCCCCCACCACCCTCGCCCCCGCCCACGCCCCCGCCTCCACCAGCCCGCGCACCACCTCGCCCACGACCACGCGCGCCGCGAGCGCGGCCGGCGAGAGTTCTTCGTCGCTCAGGCTCGCGAGCACGTTGCGCCGCTGCGCGGTGGCGTCGGCGATCTCCACCGTGCGCACCGTGCCCTCGGGCAGGCGCGAGACCGCGGCACCCGGCTGCACCGTGGCGGCGAGGCCGGCGCGCACCGCGTCCATGAGGATGGCCAGACCATCGATCTCGGCCACGATGCGCGGGCGGCAGCGCGCACGGGCGCAGGCCTGCTCGACCACCGCGCGCAGGCCGTGCGTGCCGCTGGGCATGACGAGCGGCAGCGTGGCGATGTCTTTCAGCCGCACGCGCGCACCGCGCGGCATGCCGGCAAGCCGGGGCGCGCCCACGAGGTAGAGCCGCTCGTCGAGCAGCGGCGCCACGCGCAGCCGGCGCGCCGCCTCGGGATCGAAGAGCACGGCAAGGTCGAGCTGGCGCGCGCCCAGCATCGCGGAAAGGTGCCCCGACAGGCTCTCGACCAAATGCAGGCGCACGTCGGGATAACGCTCGCGCATCGCCTGCATCAGCGGCAGGGCGAGCACGGAAGCGGTGGACGGCGCCAGGCCGATGCTCACCGCACCGGCGAGCCGCTGCTGCTGCGCGGCCTGCGCGGCCTCGTCGGCATGGCGCACCGCGAGCTGCGCCTGGCGCCAGAAAGCCACGCCTGCGTCGGTGGGCACTACGCCCGTGGGCCCACGCTGCAGGAGCTGCGTCGCGAGCTCGCGCTCCAGGCGGCTGATCTGCTGGCTGAGCGCCGAGGTCACGACGCCGAGCTCGGCGGCGGCGCGCCCCATGCTGCCGAGCTCGACCACGCGGATGAAGTAGCGGAGTTGGCGCAGTTCCATGCCGGTGATGTTCGCACGCGGCCCGCGCGCGCCGGGCCGCGCGGCACGGCCGCGGCGTCAGGCCGTCTTGAAGGCCGCGACGATGCGCAGGAGGCCGTCGGCCTGCTGCTGCATGCTCATCGACGCCGCCGCGCTCTCTTCGACCAGCGCGGCGTTCTGCTGCGTGGAGACATCGAGCGACGAGACGGCATGGTTCACCTGCTGGATGCCTTCGCTCTGCGCGCGGGACGAGGCCGTGATCTCGGCCGTGAGTGCGTTCATGCGGCGGATGCGCGCCACGATCTCGGCCATGGTCTCGCCCGCTTCGGCCACGAGCGTGCTGCCGGCATCGACCTTGGCCACGCTGTCGTGGATCAGCGACTTGATCTCCCGGGCGGCCTGCGCCGAGCGCTGCGCGAGGCTGCGCACCTCGCTCGCCACCACCGCGAAGCCGCGGCCCTGCTCGCCGGCGCGGGCCGCTTCCACGGCCGCGTTCAACGCGAGGATGTTGGTCTGGAAGGCGATGCCGTCGATCACGCCGATGATGTCGGCG